>MHFO01000061.1:0-4912 GCA_001804225.1 Omnitrophica bacterium RIFCSPLOWO2_01_FULL_50_24
CCGGAAGTTTGAAATATCGAGACATTGTTTTTCGCCGAAGCCCGATGTGGATTCCACATTTCTCGAAATCGAATTTCGGGCTCGCCAAGCCGGTTCCGGAAGTTTGAAATATCGAGACATTGTTTTTCGCCGAAGCCCGATGTGGATTCCACATTTCTCGAAATCGAATTTCGGGCTCGCCAAGCCGGTTCGGTCAACGAGGCCTTATTGTTCGATTTGATCAAAGCGGGCTTTGGTGTTCGTCGTAAGAATATCTTAAATGCACTGGCCCGTCATTTTTTGTCTCAAGAGAATCAAGTGTTCGGCCTGTCGAAAGGGGAACTCGTCAACGTATTGTCTCGTGCGGGCATTTCCGGCTCCGCCCGAGCAGAAGACTTGATGCTCAAAGATTTTGTTCGACTGACCGAACACCTCACCCTCCGGCTGAACGTGCCGCAGGGCGCCGTCCCTTGACTTGAAGGACAGTGTGTGTTAGCATCTCCTTTCCCTATAAGGAGTTAGATCATGCCTCAGAAAATCAATATTGATCAAGTTGCAGAACTTGCCCGGCTCAATTTGAAATCCGGAGAACGTGCAAAGCTCGCCGCGGATTTGGAACGCATCCTTACGTACGTGGATCAACTTCAGGGAATCAATACAGATCACGTAACCCCCACGAGCCACACCCTTGCCCTCGAAAATGTATTTCGGCCCGATGCTGTGGTTCCAAGCAAGATCCGCGATGCAGTGCTTCAGCATGCGCCGAAGTCGGAAGGGGCCTATTTCAAAGTTCCCAAAGTGATCGGAGATGTTTCGTGACGGAGCTTTTTCGTTTGACCTTAAAGGAAGCGTTGGGCTTTGTGTCCGGAAATCGCTCGAAGCGTGATCAATTGATTCAAGAGTTGACAGATCGCGTGAAAACGGTTGATCAAAAGGTGAACGCTTATATCCATTTTGATCCGGAGCGGTTCAATCGTGATCAAGAGGTTCCTGCCTCGGGACCCCTGTACGGCATACCGATTTCGATTAAGGATAATTTGACCACCGCAGGTTGGGAAACCACCTGTGCTTCCAGAATCCTTAAAGGGTTTGTTCCGCCGTACGACGCTACGGTCATCGGAAAATTACGGGCTGCCGGCGCGGTTCTGTTTGGAAAATGCAACATGGATGAATTTGCATTTGGTTCGTCGTGCGAAACATCCTGTTTTTTCCCCACTCGCAATCCGTGGAATTTAGAGTGTGTTCCGGGAGGATCAAGCGGGGGATCTGCCGCGGCGGTTGCGTGTGACGAAGCCATTGCAGCGCTCGGTTCCGACACCGGCGGATCGATCCGGCAGCCGGCGAGTTTTTGCGGTGTCGTCGGCCTCAAGCCCACCTACGGCCGAGTTTCACGATATGGACTCATTGCTTTTGGATCCAGCTTGGATCAAGTGGGACCGATTACCAAAACCGTTGAAGACAGCGCGATTTTACTCGGGGCGATTGCGGGGCATGATCCGCTTGATTCGACCTCTGCGCGCGAACCCGTACCGGACTATACCGCTTTTCTAAACCGCGGTGTGAACGGAATGAAAATCGGGATCCCGAAAGAATATTTTGCAAAAGGACTGGATCCCGAAGTGGAATCGGCGGTACGGAACGTCATCCGCGATCTCAAAAAGCTGGGGGCTGCTTGTGTGGAGGTAAGCTTGCCCCATTCACAGTACGCCGTTGCGGTGTATTACATTGTGGCGGTAGCTGAGGCAAGCTCCAATCTCGGGAGGTTTGACGGAGTGCAGTATGGGGAGCGGTATCCAGCGCGTGATTTAAGGGAAATGTATTTTGAAACGCGAGACCGCGGATTTGGGAACGAGGCAAAACGGCGGATTTTGCTAGGAACCTTTGTCCTTTCTCACGGTTATTATGATGCCTATTACTTAAAGGGCCTGAAAGTGCGGACGTTGATCAAGAAAGATTTCGATGATGCGTTTAAGAACGTAGATCTCATCATCGGTCCCACTTCCCCTACGCCCGCTTTCAAATTGGGTGAAAAAATGGACGATCCGCTCGCTATGTATCTGTCCGACCTTTATACCATTCCGGCGAATTTGGCAGGTCTTCCGGCCATCAGCATTCCCGCGGGCTTTTCAAAAAGCGGGCTTCCCATCGGAGTCCAGTTCATCGCAAGACCCTTTGAAGAATCAACACTCTTTCAAGCATCCTCGGCCTATGAAGCCGAAACCAACTGGCGCAAAAAGCGCCCAGCCCTTTAAGTCTATGCGCGACATTGAACAAGTGATCGGACTTGAAGTTCACGTGCAGTTGAAAACGGAAAGTAAGATTTTTTGCGCCTGCCCCACTCGATTCGGTGCGGAGCCAAATCAAAATACGTGCCCCATTTGTCTGGGTCTGCCCGGCTCGCTCCCCGTTTTAAACGCTCTTGCACTCGATCTTGCAATCAAAACGGGTCTTGCGCTTAACTGTGAGATTTCTGCGCGGATTAAATTTGACCGGAAGAACTATTTTTATCCCGATCTCCCGAAAGCGTATCAAATTTCTCAATACGATATGCCGGTTGCGCGAAACGGGCATTTAACCGTCGAGGTGAGTGAAACCGGGCAGGCACTTCGCGAGAAAAAGATTCGGATTACCCGCGCCCATCTGGAGGAAGATGCGGGCAAACTACTTCACGAGGGGATTAAGGACGCAAGCTGGGTGGATTATAACCGGGCGGGAGTTCCGCTCCTTGAAATTGTGTCCGAGCCGGACCTAAGGAGTTCGCAGGAAGCGTTTCACTATTTGGCCGGCCTAAAATCGATCCTTCAATATTTGGATGTTAGCAATTGCAATATGGAGGAGGGAAGCATTCGCTGCGATGCCAATGTTTCGGTCCGTCCAAAAGGGGATTCCAAGTTGGGGACCAAGGTGGAAATCAAAAACATGAATTCGTTTCGCGGTGTTCAAAGAGCTTTGGACTATGAGTTCAAGCGCCAGACCGGAATGCTTGAGCGCGGGGAACGGATCGAACAGGAAACTCGGCTTTGGAACGAGGCGAAAGGAGAAACCCAAGGAATGCGATCCAAGGAATATGCACACGACTATCGGTACTTTCCGGAGCCGGACCTCGTTCCTTTTTCGGTGTCTCAGAAAAAAATATCCGAACTCAAGGCGTCTCTTCCGGAACTTCCGCGCGCCCGAATCAGGCGTTTCTTAACCGACTACGGGCTTTCCGAGTATGATGCGTATGTTTTAGTATCCGATAAATCTTTGGGAGATTATTTCGAAGCGTGTGTCAAAGAGAAAGCGAATCCGAAACTTGCAAGCAACTGGATCCAATCGGAACTCCTCGGGGAATTGAATTCGAGAGGGTTGGCGCTCAGTGAATCGAAAGTGCCGGCGCAAAATTTGGCAGGATTGATTCGATTGATTGAAAACGGCACGGTGAGCGGAAAGATAGCGAAAGAAATCTTACCTCTGATGTTTGAGACCGGCAGTGCGGCGGAAATGATCGTTAAGGAAAAGGGCCTTATCCAGATGTCCGATTCCAAGCTGCTTGAAGAACTTGCGGACCGCGTGATCAAAGCGCATCCGAAGCCGGCCCACGATGTCAAAACGGGAAAGCGCGAAGCGCTCGGTTTCTTGGTGGGGCAGATGATGAAAGAAACCAAGGGCAAGGCCAATCCGAAATTAATCAACGAGATTTTAGTCCGAAAGCTGTCTTCCTAACCCGATGGCAAAGCGGCCGCGATTTTTGGGAGATGAGCTCCCAAAATTCAACCTCGGCAAGTGGCTCAAGAATTATCCGATTGTTCCGGTCCTCACGGTTGTTTTTGCGCTGGGTGTTTGGATGGGTTTCGAATTGGGCCGCCGTCCTGCCGGCGTTGATGTCGGCCCGCGCCGCAAGGAGCACGTACCAAGAGTTCCCAAAGCCGGCACTCATCCGCGAATCGCGTTTGTGATTGACGACATCGGTTACACGAGGAAACACGAGGATCTTTTATTTTCGATCGAGCCGCCTTTGACGCTCGCGATTTTACCTCAACTTCCGTATTCGGATTATTTTGCGAAGGAAGGAAAGAAACGGGGGTACGAGATCGTTCTTCATCTTCCCCTTGAGCCTGAAGACCAAGACGATCATCCGGGTCTCGGAACGATTACGACGGACATGACCGAAGAACACGTGGAGGAACTGCTTGAGCGGGACCTCAATTCCGTTCCCGGCGTCGTGGGAGTGAACAATCACATGGGTTCCCGTGCCACCAGAAATCAAAATTTAATGAGGATCATCGTAAAACAGCTTCGCAGCCGTAAACTGTTTTTTCTGGACAGTCTGACCCACCCGAGATCTATTGCGTTTGAAACGGCGCGCGCCGCGGGTGTTCGGGCGCTCAAGCGGGATGTGTTTCTCGACAACCGCGACGATTTTGACGCGATCACGAATCAGATTGAAGAAACGGTGCGAGTCGCGAAAAAATCAAAACATGCCGTCGCCATCGGCCACTTTAAGGAAAATACCATTCGCGCGGTTCGGGAAGCCATTCCGCGTTTGAAGGCCCAAGGCATTCGCTTTGCGACACTTGAGGAGCTCGTTTAGTTGATGTATACGCTTGGAATTGAAACTTCCTGCGATGAAACCGCATGCGCCGTTTTGAAAGGGAAGAACCAAATCCTCTCGAACATTATTTCTTCGAGCATCCGCCGTCACAGACCGTTCGGCGGTGTGGTGCCCGAAATCGCGTCCCGGCATTGTCTCGAGGTGATTGATATCGTATTTAAAAAAGCCCTAGGGGAAGCCCGCATCAAAACGTCCCAAATCGATTTAATCGCAGTGACCCAAGGACCGGGGCTCATCGGCTCTATTTTTGTGGGGGTGTCGTTTGCGAAAGCTCTTGCGTTTTCGCTCAAAGTGCCTCTGGTTCCGGTGAATCATATTGAAGCGCACTTGGAGTCGAAT
>MHFO01000061.1:4972-9159 GCA_001804225.1 Omnitrophica bacterium RIFCSPLOWO2_01_FULL_50_24
AGTTTGGTTAAATTTCAACGGGGCTCGTACCACCTGTTGGGTGAGACGGTTGATGATGCGATTGGCGAGGCCTATGATAAGGTGGCAAAGATTCTCGGTTTGGGATACCCCGGAGGGCCCGCGATTGACCGATTGGCGAACGGCGGGAATCCCAAGGCGTTTTCATTCACGACCCCAAGGCAAGACGGCGCGTATGACTTCAGCTTCAGCGGGATTAAAACAGCCGTTTATCATTTGCACGAGCGGGAAAAAAATAAGTTTCGATCCCCAAAATTTTTGCGGGACTTTTGCGCAAGCTTTCAAGAAACCGTTGTCCGATGGGTGGTGGACAAGTTGTTTTTAGCAGCTGAGGAAGAACGAATCAACTCAGTGGTGGTGGGCGGAGGCGTGAGCGCGAATTCCAGACTGCGGCGGTTATTGACCGATACAGCGTACAACAGAGGAATTCGATTATTTTTGCCGCCCCAAGAGTTAACCACCGACAATGCAGCGATGATTGCCCGGCTGGGGTTTTCATTGTTCCAAAAAGGAATTCGTTCTGATTTGCAATTTGCCGCTGATCCTTCGCTCAAAATTGCGGGGCGTTTGGAGAAAGGATCAGGAAAACGGAATGGGAGGGTTTATGGATTTTCTAGGCGGACATCTTGATACGATTTATCGTTTGGGTATCGCTGCGGTCCTCGGAGGATTGATCGGGATCGAGCGTGAACTTCACGGTAAAACCGCTGGTTTTCGGACGCACGCATTAGTGGCGTTGGGGTCGGCTCTATTTATGTTGGTTTCGATTGCGGTGTTTGAGGCCTATCAGGGAAGGGCAGAAGTTGATCCCGCACGAATTGCAGCTCAGGTGGTAACGGGCGTCGGCTTTTTGGGAGCAGGGGCCATCATTCGTTCGAGTGCGGGGATCAAGGGCTTAACGACGGCCGCAGGACTTTGGACGGCTTCGGCCATCGGCCTTGCTTCTGGTCTCGGGACGTTTCACATTGCCTTTGCGGGGACTGCTATTGCTTTGGTCGTGCTCGTGTTTTTTTCGTGGCTCGGCCGTCGTTGGGGAGCGCGTGACATTTAAATATGTATTCTCAAGAAGCGGTTAAAACGATCTTAAAGAAGGTTTCGACCGGGAAACTTTCCTCAAAAAAAGCGTTCGAAAAACTCCGTCACCTATCGTACGAAACTCTTTCCTTTGCCCGCGTGGATCATCATCGGTGGCTTAGGAAACGAATGCCGGAAGTGGTGTACGGCGGCGGGAAATCGGAAGAACAGCTTGCGGCATTATCCCGCGCATTATTGAAAAAAGGAGCGCCCTTTTTAATCACCCGTCTTGATGAAAAAGTTTTTCGGAAGCTCAAACGCCGGTTTCCGAAACTTTCCTATTCTCGGACTGCTCGGATGGTTTATCGGAAATTCAATCGGAGCGTCACATCCAAAGGATGCGTTGCGTTGGTAACGGCAGGAACGAGTGATCTTGCCGTGGCCGAGGAAGCGGCCGTTACTTTAGAGGTGATGGGCAAGAGCGTGAAGCGGTTTTACGATTGCGGAGTTGCCGGCCTGCATCGTCTCTTAGATCAAGTACGCGATATTCAAAACGCGGATGTGGTTATTTGTGTTGCGGGGATGGAGGGAGCGCTGCCGAGCGTTTTGGCAGGCCTGATTTCCAAACCCGTCGTTGCCGTTCCAACCAGTGTCGGCTACGGAGCAAACTTCAAGGGAATTGCCCCCCTCCTCACAATGCTCAACTCCTGTTCTCAAGGCGTGGCAGTTGTTAATATCAACTCAGGATTTAACGCCGCCTGTTTTGCACTTCTTATCTTAAACTTAAACCGGTAACCGCCGGGACCATTCTCCCCCTTATTTTTTATCTGAAATAGTCGTTGAAATAAGCACGATTCTAATTTAGGATATGCTTGTCCTAAATAGGAGATTCTTAAAGGAGCTGGCAATCGGGATGATTTATTCAAAAACATGTGAGTACGCCATTCGGGCGCTGACGTACCTTGCGACTAAAGAACAAGACACGTATACCATGGTCGTCGAGGTCAATGGACAAACGGGTGTGCCCGGTCCTTACATCGCAAAAGTGTTTCAAAACTTGGTTCGAAAGGGAATTCTCAAATCCCAGCGCGGTCCGAGCGGAGGATTCTCCTTTAAGAAACGGCCCGAGGATGTTTCCTTATTGGAAATTGTCGAGGCGATCGATGATTTTTCTCTTGTGACGAATGAGTGTGTGATGGGACTGAATCAATGCGAGGCGACCAACGCTTGCCCTTTGCACCATATCTGGAAAGACGCCAAGGCAAAGATCGTCGACGAACTTGGAAATTCAAGCTTGGTACAAGTGACGAAGAAAGTAGGCAAACTTCAGTACCGCGGACTCAAACGATCGCGACTGAACGAATCTCTGGGTCTAACGGCATGAAAAAACTTTTACTCACGTCTGTGTGCAGACCTTTGGGCCCGAGATATGGCGATGGGAAATCCGTGGGATATGAGTTGATGCACGGTCAAGTGACCCGCGCGCAAGGCATTTTCAGTCTTCGTTCGATTATTCATCATTTTTCACTCGAATACACCGCGCACAATTTGGATACACCTACCATTGTATTGCAGTATCCTTCCGAGAAGGAATTCATTCGCGAACTCAAACAAAGGTATGATTTCGTCGGGATTTCATTTGTATTAAGCACGTTTCACCGGATGAAACGAATGGTTGCCTTAGTCCGAAAACATTCCCCCAACTCAAAGATTATTTTAGGCGGATACGGGACCGTTTTAAGCGATCAAGAACTGCTGGCGTACGGCGATTATGTCTGCCGCGAGGAAGGCGTTGCGTTTATGAGGAGAATCCTCGGGGAACCCGAGAAGCCGATGCCTTACGATCATCCGTTGGTCTTTAACGGACTCAAAATTTTTTCGATTCCCATCGGTAAAAATGGAATGATTTTCGGCGGTTTGGGCTGCCCGAACGGATGTGATTTTTGCTGCACGTCTCATTTTTTCAAGCGAAGGCATATCCGATTGCTGCCGGAAGGTGATGATATATTTGCTTTGATCCAGCGGTATCGCGAAGTGGATCCCGACATTAAGTTTACGGTTTTGGACGAAGATTTTCTTTTAAATCAAAAACGAGCCCGGAGGTTTTTGGAACTGGTTCGGTCTTCGGGCAAAAAGCCCCCCTGCATGTTTGTCTTTTCAAGCATTCGAGCGCTTTCCCAATATGATCTTCGCGAACTTTTGGAGATGGGAATCACGGGGCTCTGGATTGGATACGAAGGCCAAAAGTCGGGTTTTGCCAAGCAGCAGGGAAAAGATCCGCAGGTGTTGCTCAAGGAGTTTTATGAGCACGGGATTCATGTTCTTGCCTCGATGATTATTGGATTCGATTATCAAACGCCCGAGATCATTCGCAAAGAACTGCAGGATCTATTGGCGCTTCATCCGACCTTTGCCCAAACGCTGATCTATGGACCGACTCCCGGAACACCTTTTTATGAACGCGTCGAAAAGTCCGGGCGCTTTAATCCGGAGTACGTGCTCGACCGCGACCATTATTACCGAAACTGCACGGGTTATTATGGAGTCGTGAAACATCCAACCGTTTCAAGCTCTGATTTGGAAGAACTGCAGGAAGAGTGCTATCAAACGGACTTTAAAGTTTTGGGCCCTTCGGTCATTCGAGCTGTCGAAAGCTGGTTTCTGGGATATCAAAAGCTGGCGCACGACAAGAGTGAGCTGCTGCGAAAACGGGCGGAGACGTATCGGGAAGATATTTTGAACGCGCTCCCCGTTTTCCTTTCCGCAAAGCTGCTGGGTCCTTCCCAGGAGGCGCGCGAGCGTGCTCGCCGCCTGTATCGGGAAATTACGGATCAATTAAATGTCCATTCACTCCAATTAACGGCGAAGTCATGGCTTGCGTTTGCTATGGCGGGCTGGACGGGGCTGTGTTTGAAAATGAATTGGTTTCAACATCCCCGCCTCACTCGGATCGCCTACCGGTTCTGAGCTTGGATCTATGATGCTAAACTCTGAACACGAAGTAACCCCCGCTCAAGATCACGCGATTTCTCATCGAGTGAAACGGCTTAACATTTTTTTGATCAAACCCTCCAAATACGATGACGACGGCTATGTCATCCGGCATTGGAAGGGAGTGCTTCCCAGCAATACCCTCGCGTGTCTGTACAGTTTGA
>MHFO01000062.1:0-113 GCA_001804225.1 Omnitrophica bacterium RIFCSPLOWO2_01_FULL_50_24
CTTTGTCCCACTGAAGTGTTTGATCGACCTTAATGATCCTGTACACTCCGATCTTCCCTTTTTTGGGCACCAGAAGCGATACCGATCCGGGAACGAATCTATGTTTACGACGT
>MHFO01000062.1:174-5149 GCA_001804225.1 Omnitrophica bacterium RIFCSPLOWO2_01_FULL_50_24
TTGCTTTCTTTTCAAGGCGTGCGCGCAGTTTTGCGTCGCGGACGGACAGAAGCACCACCTGCTGGGTTACGGTCAATTCGACCGTCGACGGTCGTTTTCGGCTGGCCAAATAAATCCTTCGCATCTTTCTTAGATTTTGGACGGAAAATCCGGAACCCAATCGACCGGAGAGATCCTTGGAAAGGTCTTTAAGAAGCTTCGCGCCGTAGCGGGCGCGCACGGCCCCGTTTTGTTCCGCCTCTACAATCCAACGGCCGGTCGACCAGTAAAATTTCCCCACGGCCTCGCGCGTGTTTTGGTAAAGCTGTGTAATATCGGCAACCAGTTTTTGATAAATTCTTTGAGCAAATTTTTCTGAAACCTTGGAAACTCGAGGAACCAGTGGATTCATGATTGTATTTGACATTAGGGTCATCTCCTTTGAGTCTCCCTCGGGACGCCGTCCGGAGGGAGACGTTAAGCCGCTCTTCTTCGAGATTTGGGCCGTGCGGTCACCTGAAAACGAATCCCGACCACGT
Organism: Omnitrophica bacterium RIFCSPLOWO2_01_FULL_50_24; assembly: GCA_001804225.1. Taxonomy (GTDB): domain Bacteria; phylum Omnitrophota; class Omnitrophia; order Omnitrophales; family Danuiimicrobiaceae; genus 2-01-FULL-50-24. The sequence continues at coordinate 693 of MHFO01000062.1, forward strand.
TCAAGAGGGTCAAGAGGTTCTCAAAACCGGGATTCCCGTCCCGGGAAAGCATCTTGTACAAACTCACGCGATTGATTTTAGCGCGGTCTGAGATTCTAGTCATACCGCCGTGGGCTTCAAGCACGTTTCGAAGTGCCATTAAAAATGCTTTTTTATCCCCCGCTTCAAGCGCTGCATTTAAATAGGCCGATGCCTCTTGGGGATCTTTTAAGATCTTGATCAACTCGTCATGATGGCTCACTGCCGCTTTCATCGCGTCTCCTTTGATAATCCGCCCAATAGGTTTGAGCGGTTTGAATATCACGCCTTTGACTTGATTTGTCTCCGCCGCACAACAAGATTATGGTGCCCAAACCCTCCAAACCAAAATAAACGCGGTACCCGGGCCCGAAATGAATTCGGAGTTCCAAAACTCCGGCTCCTACCCGCTTGGTATCGCCAAAATGGCCCAAGATCATTCGGTCCAAGCGAGTGGTAACTTGATGACGGGCACGTTTATCGTTCAAGGACAAAAGCCACTCGCCGAACGGTCTTCTGCCGGAAGCGGTTTGGTACCAATAGATGTGCTTCGCCATAAGTGTATCCTATAAGCAACGAGACGACAACTATAGTTTACATAGAACTCTGAGACCTTTTGACGGAATCTGGCCCGATCAAATGGGGCGCTTGCTTGGAGTGGGATCGCTGCTACTGGAGGAAGATGTGGATGGTACTACAAAATGACGGAATTTCCAGTTCTTTTATAAACCGGCCGTTGACTTTTAAGTGCCGGTGTTTACAAATTCGCAAAGTAAAATCATTTCAGAATGACAGATGTACCGAACATCGCGCACTCGAAATCCCAATCGCTCAACGAGCGCCTTTAGGCCTTTGAAGTCGTAATGGGTCATGTGTTCGTGAGCGTAACCCCCCGGAGCCACGCGGGCATAAATCCATTCCAGAATGCACCACGTCCGGCGGCTGTAGTCGGGTGTCCCAAGAATCAATTTCCCGCCCGGTTTCAATACTCGGCGCATTTCCAGAAAAGGGCCGTCCCCCGCTGGAATGTGTTCGACTACTTCGGAACAAATCACACAATCGACACTTCGATCCAAAAAAGGAATGTTCCAGATCGAGCCGTTCACAAGCGGTTTGCCAAATCTCAGCGCGAAGCGCAGCTTCCGCATTAAAAGATCGACACCGATCACCGGACCCAGCTTGGCCAACGCACGACTCGAACCACATCCGATATCCAAAACGGTCCGGGCGCCGGAAGCCCAGCCAGTCAGAATACCGACCCGCCGTCGCTGCCAATACCGCTGCAACGGGATTCTGCTGTCGTACGCACGGTCGTCATAATCGCCGCACTCAATTGAATTGCGTAAACGCCAGATTTTCGCAAACGTCAGCAAGAACGAAAGGGCGAATGTCACGAATCGGACTTTTGATTTCCCTTTTTTGCGCGGACGAAACCGAAACGGTATCTCTAGAACCTTCCAGCCGTTTGCGTACGCGTTAATCAACATCTCTTCCAGAACATCAAAATGAACGCTGGTTACCTTCATATCTTTGACGACCGAAGCTTGATACAGCCGAAAACCGCTTGAGAGATCGCGGAACGGAAGAGACAAAAATTTCGAGAAGAAACGATTGAGGATACAGCTCAGCACGAACCGCACCCACGGCATATCGGCAGAGCCGCCGGGCACGTAGCGGGAAGCGATGACGACATGCGCAGAGTTTCGTGCTCGCCACAAAGCAGGAATCAATCCCGGATTGTGTGATAAATCGGCATCCAACGTTAGAACGTATTGCCCTCGGGCTTGTTCGATTCCCTCGCGAAGGGCTTCTCCGTATCCTGCTCTTCTCTGCTCGATCACACGAACAGGCAAACCGTATGCACGGGACGCCTGCGCCTCGCGGACGGTATGATCCTTGGACCCTCCGTCCACCACGAGGACTTCATAACTCACCCCAAGCGGAGTGACCGCTCTCCGGAGAGATCTCAAGAGAATAGCGACGTTCCGTTCTTCATTGATCGTGGGTAGAATGATCGATAAATCCATAACGGTTCCTAAACAAGAGCGGTGAGGAGGTGCTGAAAGTCCGGAGGTAACTCCGAGCGGAACAGGAGCCGCTCGCCCGTCGTCGGATGGCGGAATCCAAGTTCCTTGGCGTGAAGAGCTTGCCGCGAAATGTGAGGAGACTGCACACCGTACACCAGATCCCCCAACACCGGATATCCTAAGCGCTCGAGGTGAACCCGGATTTGGTGCGTCTTCCCCGTCTTGGGCCGCGCTTCAAGGAGTGTTGCCGTTTTAAACCGCTTCAACACGCGAAAATCCGTGAGCGACGGTTTCCCGCTGTCGTGCGAAACCACAACGCGTTTTCGATTGAGGGGAGAACGGCCGAGCGGTTCGGAGGAACGCATTTCATCGTGCTGGACAACGCCTTTGACGACCGCCCAGTAACACTTCTCCACCTCGTGCCGTTCAAATTGCCGCGCGAGAATTCTGTGCGCGCGGTCGTTTTTGGCTACGACCACGAGGCCGCTCGTATCTTTGTCAATGCGGTGAACAATCCCGGGCCGTCCCGGCCCGCTTCCTTGGGATAATGCAGACGTGTAGTGAATGAGTGCGTTGACAAGCGTCCCCGCCAGATTGCCGCTCGCGGGATGAACCACCAAACCCGCGGGCTTATTGACTACGATCACGTCCGCGTCTTCGTACGCAACCTCAAAGGGAATCGGCTCGCCCCGATGTGTTTCTTCGGGATCTTCACTGTAACGAATTTTGATCCGGTCGCCGGCCTCAACGTGCGCGTGCGGTTTGACGGTCTTTGCGTTGATCGTGACAGACCCTTCGGCAATCAGTTTCTTCAGTTTCGTCCGGGACAGTTCGCCCCCCAGCTTTTGGGCAAGGAAAAAATCAAGGCGAAGACCTGCGTCGCTAGGAGCAGCGGTAATCTCTTTTTCGTTCATTACGGACCTGTCGGATCAAAAGGAAAACACTCAGCACCATCACGAGCACACTCACGGCCTGCGGGAGCGTGAGGCCCAGCACAAGCTTCGGATTATCCCCGCGCACCAACTCCAAAACAAAACGGCCGAGAGCATACCCAAAAAAATAAGCGGCCGACACCACTCCTGGTTTCGGTCGTTTCCCCCAAAGCACCAAAAGAAACGCGGCCAAGGCAAAGCAGAAAAGTGATTCGTAAAGCTGAGTCGGATGAACACGTCCCTCCAAAAATGGAAACGACACTGCCCACGGCAACGAGGACGCGGTGCCGTAGCAACAGCCATTCAGGAAGCAACCGATTCGGCCGAACCCCTGCGCCAACGCGATCGGGGGAAGAAAAAGATCGAGCCACTCCAAAAAAGATTGCCCTTTCATTTTCGTCACTACCCAAAGAGCGGCTAGACCACCGGCCATCCCGCCGTAGAGTACGATACCGCCTTTCCAGATCTGCACGATCTGGAGCGGAACGTGACTGAAGTACTCCCAAAACAAAAACACGTAAAACAACCGAGCGCCTGCGAAGCCAAAAAAAATGACGGCAAGTGCCAAATTCACCGCAAGATCTCGGTCTAGTCCCGCCTTGGCCGCATTCCGCCTGAGCACGGTGACCGCTGCCCACACCCCGATGGCAACCATGACTCCATAGGAATGAATCACCAGAGGCCCTAAGGAAAAAAGAATGGGGTGCATCAGTGTTCCCTCACCATCAACCACGCGAACATCAACACGCCGATCGTAATAAACGAGTCTGCCACATTAAACACCGGCCACACGTACACGTCGAGGAAATCGACCACGTGTTGGTACCGAAGCCGATCAATCCAATTGCCGAGAGCACCCCCAAGGATGAAGCCGTACGCCGTCTTTTGAACGAAGGATCTCCTCGCAAAAAGCGGACTGAGCGCGAGCAGCAGAAGAACGCTGGACGTAATGATCCACGTCCAAAACTCGGGGTGGCCCTGAAACAAACCGAAGGCGATTCCGGTATTTTGAACAAAGTTCAAGCGGAACACATTCGGAATGATCACTACAGGACCTGAAGGGGCGAGGTAGTGGAGGACGAGATGTTTCGTAACCTGATCAAATGCCAGGATACTACAGGCAACCACGCCGAGCGTCAGCATACCGCAACGTGGATCCGATCTTCACTTGGGCTTTTTTTCTTCAGCTTCCTTACACTTAAGACAAAACTGAGCGTAGGGGACCGCCTTTAATCGTTTGAAACTGATGGTCTTACCGCAGCTCTCGCACACCCCGTAGGCGCCTTCTTTAAACTTAGCAAGCGCCTCATCGACCCGGTTCAAAAGTTCCTGTTCGTTCGTGGCCAAATCAAGGCTGAATTCGCGGTCGAAATTATCGGTGGCCATATCGGCCATGTGAAGCGAGTAGCCGGACAAATCGCCCGCGGCATCCCGCTGGCTGCGGTTGAGATTATCACGTTCAATGCTGCTTAACCCCTGT
>MHFO01000063.1 GCA_001804225.1 Omnitrophica bacterium RIFCSPLOWO2_01_FULL_50_24
CCTCTGATGATGAAGTGGTTTACGTGTCCCACATCCTCGGTCTACCCGCACGTGGATGCACACAGGTATGCAGGGTCAACAGGGTTTTCGGCACGTGACATCCACATGAGACGAATCAAAAATTCTTAATCTCTAGCACCCATGGGGATAACATTGCCGAAGTTATCACCATAATTGGCGAGGTCCGCCAATTATGCCCACTATCTTCACTTTTTCTCTTTTTGAAAAACCACCCCTGCGGAGTGGTTTTGTTTTACCTCACGAACATCACTTAATACGATAACGAAGTATGGGACTGATATAGTGAATCGATAGATTTTCTTTTTTACACATCGCGAAAAGTTCATCGGCACGCTGTCCTCGGCTTTCTTTATCCGAATGCGGGTGGTGCTCACGACAGCAATTAATATCACGATACTTTGATTTGTTTGTTGATCGCTCGGGATCATCGACCGAAGTAGAAATGATATAGTCCGCCATATTCATACAATGTGCGCCATTAACGACGACGAGGCACCTTGTCTCAAGCTGAACCTTGGTCGCTCGACGATCTGCAATTTTCCATGCTCTGCCTAAGAGTGTCCAAATAATTTGGTGCACGCGCACCCATCTACCGTGACAAGCGACCACGATACCCGCGATGGCGTAGGCAAAACCATAGAGCTCCTTGTCGTCATATACGAACTGACTGATAATTGCCAAACAGAAGCAGATAGCGACAAAGATGTAGCGTCCGATCTTCAACAGCCTCGATTTTTTCATAACGCGACCCCCAAGAACTCTTCTGTATTTCAGGCTACAATAATCTCCTCACAATGCAAGTAAGTTTCCCCGAAAAAGCCAATCATCCGATCGGTCAACGCATCCGAAACGACCGATTGCACATCAACACTTATTTTGGTAATGAGTAATGGTAATGGGTCCCCATTCCCACCTGCTCTTGCCCTTGCGAACCAGTTACGTATCCCCACCACAACGTTTTGAGTTGAACTATCATCAAGTTTCACGTAAACCCGATACCAGTACCCCGTCGCGATCAATCAATGGTGGCTGTCCCCGTTAGTCTTGAGAACTATTTTTTCTCCTTTTGTGCCCACATGGCGATGATGATGCAGAAACTGAGGGCTGCGAAGAGGGTGCTCATGACGAACGAAACACTTCCTTTGGTGACAGGGAGGAATGAACCGTCACTTCCTGGGGCGAAGAGGGTGAACAAAATGGTGAGGGGTATCCACCACTTGGCGAAATTGATCCATGTGATGAAGATTTCTTCACGCATTTTGTAGGTGAGAAGGGAGAAGAGTGCGATGGGGAGAATGGGGAGGAGAATCATTTCGAAATTAGCAAGAAAATGGAGACATTCTCTGTGAAGCCCCTCACCCCATGTACACCAGTGTACATTTCCAATGTAATCCCACACAAGCAATATAACCGCTCCAATAACAGAAATAATGGTGATGTTTTTTTTTGTCACAAAATGTTTCATATGATTATTGTATCACCCAATGTTATCCCTGCGAATAAGTTACCGTATCCCCATCGTCACGCTTTGTGTCGTCCCATCATCAAGCTACTGAAAGACGACAGCAAAAATCAATGGTGCTGTCCCCGTTTCCGGCTAGCGTGCTGCAGTTCCGTTAGTCCCCCGTTAGTCTTGAGAACTATTTTTTCTCCTTTTGTGCCCACATGGCGATGATGATGCAGAAACTGAGGGCTGCGAAGAGGGTGCTCATGACGAACGAAACACTTCCTTTGGTGACAGGGAGGAATGAACCGTCACTTCCTGGGGCGAAGAGGGTGAACAAAATGGTGAGGGGTATCCACCACTTGGCGAAATTGATCCATGTGATGAAGATTTCTTCACGCATTTTGTAGGTGAGGAGGGAGAAGATGAAGAGGGGGAAACATGGCAAAAGAAGAAATAAAAGTACTCTTATAAATGAGCTCCTAAAAAAATCATGGCATGCCCCATTTTGATAACACATATCCATTGACATAATTGTCCCAAAAGAAACCAATAAGATCACCCCCAAAAAACCAAAAAAGAAAACATTTCTTTTTGTCCCCCAGTTTGCCATATTGCAATTATACCACCCTCATTTATTCCTGCGAATAAGTTACCGTATCCCCACTACCACTGACTGAACAGTGTCATCATCAAGTTTTGCAAAGATCTTGTACCAGTAACCTGTCGCGAGTCCTTTCGTACTCCAGTTGTAAACATATTGCTGGTTTGTGCTATCCCACTTGAACGTGGTACCACTCGTCCCTGAATCAGCATACGCAGACTCGTCAACCGTTGCACTCATTGCGCTTCCATTCTGAGGATTGAGCCAGAGCGGTAAAGTGCTTGCTTGAATTACTGTTCCGCTCGCTGTCTTGAGTTGGAATTTCACCGGGACAACAGAACCTCCCTTAAAGACGCTTAAAGTTTGTGTGAGATTGGGAAAACGGGGATAAGTACAGTATTTTCATATTTCGCATGTTCTAATAACATGATGATTTCTTCGGTCGTCCTGGAACTCGTACAGTGCTCTCCAGATGATGAGTGCCGACAAATTTTTCTACCCAGTGCTCCCTTCCATATGGTGTCCCCCGTTGCACACTCTGACGTATCTCCGTGAGGGTATCTTCGTTATAAATCGTATTCACCTCTTTGAGATACTGATGTGGGAGATCAATGGAGAGTTTCGCGAGAAGCTTCTTTTGCTTAGGTGTTCCCTTCATGCGTCGATAGAGACTGGAATATTTCCAATCCTCGGCACGCTTAACGAGTTTGGCGCGTAATGGATTCTGCTCCACATAGCGGATGAGCGTGGTGAGGTATTCGCTTTTCTCTACGGGGAACGATTTGTAGGTTCCTTGGTAGAGGTGTCCACCCCCAATGCTTTTGGTTGCCACACGATGGTGCCGCACATGGGTCGTCGTGAGCCAGTGCATGAAGATACCCATGTCACCATCATTTCTGGGATGAAGCACCAGGTGCCAATGATTAGGCATGATGCAGTATCCGAGTATGCGCATGTCGGTGAGTTCCTTGGCTTCTTCGAGGAGTGACTCGAAGTGCTTGTAGTCCTTGTCGTTCTTGAAAATCGTCGCGTGACCATTCGCACGATTGATGACGTGATAAATGGTGTCGCCAATGGCGAGGCGGTTCATGCGAGGCATGAATGTACTATACCATACAATTTATTCGTTAACTGTACTTATCCCCGTTTCCCCCCGTTTCCCGGCAGGATGGTGAGGGAGGTTCCTGCGGGGACCGTGAGGTGGCTGACGATGTATGGGCTGTCGGCTTTCGTCCACACAACGTCGCCGGAAATGTTGCCGGAGATGGTGGTGGAGGCTGCTGCGGGGGTGGTGAGGGAGAAGGAAAACAGGAGGGCGAGGAGGACGGTGAGGTTGCGCATAAAATAACCAGAGGAGATATCGGATAAATCGTACCCCCTAAACTAACAGGAAAAGCGAGAAAGGCAAGCAGGGAACACAGAGGGCCCCCTGTGGTTGTTGACGGGAGGTTTAACCTTCCGAAACAGAGTGAGTATCACATATCTTGAATCCAGTAGCTCGTATGCATACCAGATACAAGAACCGGATGCTTGATACGGTATCTCAAGCCTACTTCCCTCCCCGTAGTTGTTTGAGCATCTCTTCGCCCTGGTCTTTGAGGCTGGCGTCGAGGCTTACCGCTTTCTCGATCATTGCGACCGCCTGTGCGTTATTGTTCAATCCCGAGTATGCGCCTGCGAGAGAGAAATAATCGCGGCCCGATGCGGCACCCCGCGCGATCTTCTCGTTCAATACTTCGATCACTTTGTTGTAATAGCCGCTATTTCCATACGCATTCACGAGACGGCTGTCATAGATGGTCGGGTCACGCTCAAACGGTGCGAGTACTTTTGCCGCTTCGTTGAGATCTTTCTGATACACCAGTGCAATGGCATAGGAAAGCGCAGCATCCGGATATGCACGATCAAGTTCATAGCCAACCTTGGCCACCTCCGCTGCTTCCTGATGCTTCCCTTGCATGTTGAGCATCTGCGCGAGATCGAGATACGCCCCCTGATGGTTCGGGGAAAGCTCGATCGCCCGCTTGAAATAGGTCAGTGCTTGATCGAATTGCCCGAAACGCATATAGAATGCCGCCGCAAAAGAAATGGTGCGCAAGTTGGTCGGATCGTCGGCGATCGTTTGCTCGAACTCAGCTGAGGTGAGGTCAAAAAATTGCTGGCGAAGCTCCGCGGGGACGCGAGGATCGGCAGTTTGGAGTGCGATCTGCGCAAGCTGTTCACGCGCCTCTCCGGAGCCGAAAAGTCCGCGGTCGATCACCGCTTCAATGGCGATCTCCTTTTTGCCGTTCGCACCATCGACGAGAATACCCTCGGGGCGGATCGCATTGATCAGTGCGATGTTGGCATCAATATTGCGAATGTTCATGAAATAGATCGTCCCAACCGTTATCGCAACGATGATCGCGGCAACGATGAACATGTCACCAGACTCCAGATCGCTCTCCTTGTGCTTCTGTTTCTGCTTGAGTGCATTTTTCTCTTTCTGCTCTGCCGCGTGCTCCAATTTCTCACCACTCCCCTCTTCGACATTTTGCGCATGCAGATATGCAAGGATCGCAAAGAAGACCAAGTAGCTCGTGATGTTATCAAAGACAAAAATATTGTGTATGAAGTAGCCCGCAAGCATGCCCGTCAAGATGCCGCGCTCCACCACACTCAAGTGTTTGTTGCGTCTTGTCCAAATATAATAAAGCGCTGCGACAAAGAGCGAGAGATATGAAAGCAGTCCAAGGAGTCCACCCGCAGTGAGCCAATCGAAGAACACATTGTGCGAGCGGTCGAACCACGGCTCCTGATTGTACATGTGGGGATTGTAGTGCTTGGAAAACACATAGAGGAAATTGTCCTGCCCCACACCGAGAATGGGGTGCTCTTTGAATCCCTCCCACGACATGCGCCAGATCATAAAACGCGAGATCGTCGTCGGGTCGGTAAGCGAGATGTCGGCGATGCGGCCCAAGGTGCGGTTCTCTTGGATCCACGTCGCGTCTTTCCCTGCGATGAATGCACCAATGAGAATGACCACGCCGATGACACCACCCAATGCATATTTCTTCCGCTCAGGATGTTCACGATCAAACAGTGCGGCAAGGAGAAGTGTGAGGAAAACGCCGCCCACGAGGCCGAGGAAAGTACCGCGTGTCTGCGTGTAGTACATCACCGCGACATTGATCGCCGCAATAGCGAGGTAAACGAAACGTCCGCGCGGGTATTCTTTGCCTTCACGAAAAAAGAGGAACAACGCGATAAACACACTAAACAATGCATACATCGCCAGATAGACCGAATTACCAAACGTCGCATCGAGACGATTGGAACTCTGGTGCACCGCTCCCCAACCCTGCAGCTGTGCAAAGGCGTTGTAGGCAACCATAAGGGAGACACCGAGCGAGGTACGCCAAAACCATCTCCAGATCTCATCCGTCTTGAGTACACTCCCCGCAATAATGAAATACAAGAAGAGGTGGATGTGCGTGACGAGTCCTTCCATGCGCTCGTAGTTGGACCAGAAGCTGCGATAGGGATTCTCACCAAGAAAGTCGGCAAGCGTAAGCACAGCAAGAAATGTTCCGGCGGCGCCCAATATCCAAGTGAACTTGGGGCGATAACTTGCGTCGATGAACATGAGGAGCGCCCACGCGCCGAGCATGATCTCAACCAAAATGCGGAAGGTGAAATTCTTCCCAGAGATGAATGGAAAGAACATGGTATTCGCCACATAGAGACAAATGAACGGCGTCGCAAAAAACGCGGCAATGATGCTGAAGCGCAAAGTATCCCGAAATGACATAGCGTCTACTATATCGCGCCAACAAAAAATACACAAATACTATACTATTGCGCCTACTACCGAGATATGTCTCGCGTAATGAGCGTGACCACGCGCCCAATTGTCCCACTGACATCAAGAGCGGCAAACCCCGAAGTAACATCGAGTGGGATCGGGGTGACCGTATCAACAGCCGAAAGCGCGATGATCCAACTCGTAGGATCAACATGCGGATATATCTTTTGCCATAATGCCACCCACTCGCTTGCGTCGACGTCTTTTGTTAAACACGCCAGATCAAAGTAATCTTTATATTCTTCCCTTCCGCATATTGCAGAAAGCTTCATGACGGTAACATCCTTTACGCTCGCGAGTCGGAAGTTATCGACAACCATGGGTTGGTCAAGGAATGATTCAAAACGAGAAATAAACGAGACCTTCACTCCATCAATGATACACCACAGTGTATTTTTTTCTTCAAAAGTAATGACCAGATCATGCGCACGAAACACCTCTCCGAGCTGCTGTCGCAGCGCAATGGTGTCAATGTTTTGAGCGATAAAATAATCAAGGTCGACACTTTTGCGATGTCCGATCTGGAGTGCGAGCGACGTACCACCGGCAAGATAGTATTCGGGTGAAAGTGCGGAGAAAATCGTTGCCGCAATCGTTCTCATTTGATCAGTAACGGTATCGCAGTGCAGCATCATGCAAGAAGATATTTTTTCAGATAAGCGTATTTACGCTGCGACATCGCGGTAGGTTTCATTGCCTCAAAGACGGTTTTTGTCTGCGCGAGACCCACATCCTTCACTACTTGTGCAATAAGAAAAACGCTCCCATATGCAAGCGCTCGCTGTACAACAAAGACACTCGGTAACATGGCGATCTTTTCCGGGTTGATATCCCAGAGCACAGTACGCACATCGGTTGATTGCATAACGGTATTATACCACGCCAAACTTTTTCCTCAAAATGTATCTGCGATCAAAAAGCCAATGCTAATCCTGCGCAATCCACGAAGCAAAGCTTCGGGGCATAAGCACACCAGTAAAGATAGGAATCTTTATCCACG
>MHFO01000064.1:0-37899 GCA_001804225.1 Omnitrophica bacterium RIFCSPLOWO2_01_FULL_50_24
CGTTCCAAAACGCAAAGACCCTCGGCGAGCACCTTTTTTCAAGGTCGGATCATTTTGAAAGAGCCACGTCAATTTTGTTGCCGAAAAATAAGGGTCGATCAACAAACCGGTTTTGTTTCGGACCCACGGTTCATGTCCCCGCTTTTTAAGTTCGGAACAAAGATCACTGGACCGTCGATCTTGCCATACAATGGCTCGCCGAACCGATCGTCCCGTTTTGCGGTCCCAAAGAACTACCGTCTCGCGCTGATTGGTAATTCCAATGGCATGAATAGCTCGCGGTGAGATACGTGCTTGAGAAAGGGCTCGCTCAATCACTTGCCGGACGGAATGAATAATTTCGTCCGGATCGTGCTCTACCCATCCTGATTTAGAATAGTATTGCCGAAATTCTTGATAGGCCTGCGCTTTCACTGCACCGGTTCGTGCATACAAAATGGCTCGGCTGCCTGTTGTTCCTTGATCAATGGCGAGCAAATAGTTCTGCGGCTTCATGCGGGATCCCGTGGCTGGAAATTACAATGGACGCACTTTGGTTATTGAAAAAGTTTGGTGAGTACGTCGGCTCTTGAACCCGAGGCACTGGGCTTAGGAAAGTTCGGTTACTTTCTCTGGATCCGAAAAATCGTTTACTTTGGTTTCAAGCCAGTAATTATAGGCGTAATCGAGTGCTCGAAATTTATCAACTGGGTCCATCATCAGAAAGGATACACCATAATCCGTCCCTTGATCTCGACCGGAACAGGACTTGCGCCAAACTACTTTTCCCGTCGTCCGGATCGGTTGTGTATCGTCAGGCACATGGATCACAAGATCCACCATTTCTCCCTCTTTCATCAAACCGATGGTATTGACTTTGATGCCTTCGCGAGATAGATCTTTGGTGAGTCCGGACCCTTTAATGCTTTTGGAATCCCGTGACCGAAAATGGACGTTCATAAAAGCGTCAAAACGCTTAAATCTACGTTTTTCCTTCCCCATTTTCTTACCCTTTCTCTCGGTTTTCATTCTCTTATATTCTCCGGTCAATGAGTTAAACCTGCGTGCGCAATTTAAAGCCCGTTCCGCCTCAAAACGTGTAACAATTACCTAAGTAGTTGTAGACATTGAAGTTACATATACTTCTTTTAACGCTAAAGAAAGTATAACACATAATCTTAAAATTACAAGCCACCACTTAAAACTTCATCCGGCTTTTTTAAATTCCGGCTTAAAGCAGCAAGCGTTTCCCGGACTTCGGGGTCTCTCATCAATGCTGTAAACTCCTGATGAGCCATCAACTTAAACATATTTTTTTCTTCAACCGCTTTCTTAAATGCAGCATCGTTCATCAGCTGCTGAACTTTAGGATTTGCAAGAAACTTTTTGAAATTTTCATCCCTTGCCACCTTTAAGAAATCGTCAAAATGACCGAAGAAATTCCCAAAAGGAGCCGTCATCGAACTTTTTGTTACCTATAGTTGACAAACTGAAGGGCAACGGAAAAATTTGCCGCACGCAACGTATGAATAACGGTTTGCAAATCATCTTTACTTTTCCCGGAAACACGAACGGAATCGCCCTGTATGGTTGATTGAACTTTTAACTTTAATGCTTTAATCCTTTTCACAATCTCTTTTGCTTCCTCCTGAGGAATTCCTTGAACCACTGATCCTGACTGTCGAACCATTTGATCAAGAGCTCGTTCCACCGCTCCAAATTTTATCGCCTTTAAGGGCACGCCGCGTTTGGCGCACTTAGCGAACAACATGTCGATGATGCTTTTCAAGCGCAAATCGTTATCGGCTAAAATGGAGATGGCCTTTTCTTTACGATCAAAAGTCAATTCGCTCTTGCTGCCTTTAAAGTCATAGCGAGTCTGCATTTCTTTTACCACCTGATTCACGGCGTTGTCTAGTTCCTGCAGATCTACAGAAGATGCAATATCGAAGGAAGACTCTTGAGGCATTTAGAAATAGATTCTCTACGAGTGGCTTTGAACGTATGAATGGATTTGGTCTTTGGCTTCTGGGTCTAGCTTCAGAAACTCAATGCCGATGTCATAGGACACCTTGTGCGAAACGGGTTCTTGGCTTCTCACAAGCCAAGCGATGCGTCCGTTGCAACGAATGGGCGATTGATCACTCAATAAATCAAGTTCAAGACGTACCGTGGATAACTTTTCGAGCTGTTGGCTTAGAACCACACACGTCCCTGAATAACTTAAGTTTTTGGTTTTCGTTCGAATCACAGACTTATCATCCTTCACAATTCGGATGCCTAAGCTTGCTTCGATACGGGGAAAATTTCTTTGATTGATACCCGGCCAGGGCATATAGAGTGTCCCGTTAAAAAACTTTAGAGAGAGAGGATGAAAGAATCTGAAAAATCGCCAAATAATTCTGAATCTTTAAACTTCCCAAGCAGTGCTTGAGCTCCCGAAAAGGTTTCGTGTTGCCCCGCAAAAACCACATAATAGGGAATCCGTTGTCGAGGCGACATCACTCTTCGGTAAAAGGGTTCAAAATGGGTGGCTTTTAACTTTTCGACCAAGCGGCCGGCATCGGCTTCCTTTTGATAGGTACATACTTGCACCGCGTAGAACTTCCGTTTTCGAACCTCGGCACTTCCAGATAACTCAGAATTCTCAAGCGAAACAGCACTTTCTTCTCCGATCGCAGTAGCTTGAATGGCTCCCCCACTATCGGAAGAGGAGTTACGACTTGGCCTTGCCGCTATCGCTTCCTGTTTCGTTGAGACTTCTGGAAGACTGACGGATGCCGCTTGCGAAATTTCCTCACGCCGATCCTCGGCTCCTCCAAACCAGCGGGAGACTACCTGGAGGAAAACGATAGACAAGATCAACACACTGCCGACAACGGCCGCAAATTTCAGCGAAAATCGTCCCGATAAGGTTTTAACCGTTATGCCGATCGTTCGCCATAAAATCTGAAACCACTCGGCCCAAACGCCGGATTGTTCAGGCCGCGGAATCGTTAACTTAGGAACTCCAGAACCTACCTGTACATTTTCCGCAGCGGTCGAAAACGTTCCGGACCGGTAGTGACCATACAAACGTTCCTGTATCTCTTTTTCATTTAAAACGTGGCTTGACTTGGAAGACTTTACAAAAAAGAACTTCACCGGACTACTCCTTATGAATCGCTGAGTGGTTTGCAACCAATTCCTTTTTTAAAAACAACACAAATTTTACCAATTCAACTGATCCCAAACTCAAACGCGCTCTCGGAACAAACCCTTTTCGTTTTCCCAGTTCAATTGCATTTTTCATGGTCGACGTCGTTTTGAAAATTAATTCCTCATACCCAACCTCGCGACAAAATTCAATAGCACGATCTGCCAAAAGATCCCCGAGTCTTCGACCACGAAACCCCGAGTCTACAAACAAACGGCGCAACAAAGCTGTCCGCGAATCCTCTTGCTTAATTCCGACTGTCCCAACAACTCGACCATTAACACAAGCCACAAAAAACGTTTCCCCAAGTTTGCCGTAGGCAGATTCGATATCATCCAAATCCACTGACGTAAACGCTTCTGCTTCATCTGGAAATTCTTCGGTTAGAACTTTGCCGATCAGTTCTTTAACTGCTGCAGCATCTGCTGGTTCAAATTTTCTAATGACTATTTTGTGAGTCGTCATGTTTGCCAATCAAAATGAATTTTGACCTACGTTTTTGGCTTCCCTTTGGGTGCCTGAGGAGCCGCAGTTTTCTCAGGAGGCTTTCCGGGGAGCTTCCCGGAAAGCTTTCCAGCTTCGGCAGGCTGCGCTCCAGCAGCTCCCTCACCTTCCTCGGGACCGCTCTTTGTCTTCTTCATTTTTAATTTAATCATCTTATGTTTGGGCAAGCGATACACGGACTTCCGATCTCCCCATTTTTCATTATCCTGGAGAACACGAATTCGTTCGTAACGCTTCAATACATTCCGATGCTTCACACTCACGGAAGCTCGTTTCAGACTAGAATGCTGACTCATCGTTTAATCCTTTTGAAGAAGGGTGTATTTTACCAGAACGAGGGAATATTTCTATGGAAAATTCACGAACCTAAAAGGAAGTTCTGGACAAACCTTATCGAACTACGGAACGGACAAAAGCGTCTGGATAGCGGCCTGAGGATCTTAATCGTCCCAAGAACGCCTTCGCTTCACCGCGGTTGTTAAAGTAATTTGTGCATACTTGGAAATAATCGCCGCTCGGGATCACAAATCCATCGTGTCCAGACGACTTCAAACGATTGATTTCTCGAGCAGCCAATTCCTTGGCCTTATACGTAACCAGTTGAACGGTATAATCCGATTTTCTTAAGAGATCGGCAACTGGAAACAGCTGGGGAGCGGCGACGGCCTCATCCGAGATCGGAGAACCTTTCTGATTCTCTTTTTTTGCAGTGGGCCCAACGAAGGACGCGCTTACCTCTGCTTTGTCAGACGCTTTGATCAACTTCAAGTCAGAAGGTTTCGATCTGTCTTCTTTTGAATCAGAATCGGCAGCGGTCACAACGGTATCACTTTGAGTTGAAATTAAGGAAGCGAGCCGGCGTTCCATGTGCCGTTTTCCACGCTCTACGCCAAACGCATAGGTAAACACAAAAAGAACCACTGAGCAAATGGTAATGATCAGCAAACGATCAAACGACAAGGATAGATGCAATTTTGAGAAAAAAGCATTAACCGTTTTTTCAGATTCTCGTATCGAGCTTGGATTTTCGACAAAAAGCTCACCTTGCACCATGTTTAACTCCTAAAGGTTACCTGTACATAAAAGATCGAAATACACTCTTTAATTACGACAAAAAAAAGAAATCATTGATGCCTTTTTCGGCATAGAACAGAATTAATGAAGTACGCCCATTCGTCTCAGCGGCCACCAAATCACAAAGGCGCGGCCTACCAAATTACGCTTTGGAACAAAACCCCAATTCCGACTATCGCTTGATTGCGCGCTGTTATCGCCCAAAACAAAAAAAGAGTCGATCGGAACTTGGATCACCTCGCCTTCCCTTCCATACTCCCAATCTTTTCTATTGTAGTAATAATGTTCCGTAACGCCGACGAGCTGATCGAACTTTTGACCGTTAATAAACACATGACCGCCCTGAATGACAACTTCTTCACCCCCGAACGCAATGAGCCGTTTGACGAAATCTTTTTTCGGATCGGGCGGATATCGAAAGACAATGATTTCTCCGCGTTTTGGAAGCCGAAAATGATAGGACCATTTATCCACAAAAATACGGTCGCCTTCAATCAACGTCGGGCGCATGGAACCCGTCGGAATTTTATACGGACCGACGACAAACGTCCGAATCGCAATCGCGATCACGGCTGCCATCAGAAGGGGCTCGCCCCATTCTCGCCACATCCGGCCCCACCAACGTTTCTGGTCAGTCCGAAATGCACTCCATTCTCGTTCCAGAGTGCGGCGGAACCAAAAAAGGATACCCAAAAATATAAGGATCACTAATAAGAGTTTTTGCACTAGTCCACCTTTAAGATCGAAATAAACGCTTCCTGCGGAAGATCGACTTTGCCGATCTTTTTCATTTTTTTCTTACCTTCTTTCTGCTTTTCCCATAACTTCCGCTTTCGTGTAATGTCGCCGCCGTAGCACTTTGCCGTTACATTTTTTCCCATGGGCCTGATGGAATCGCGCGCAACGATTTTTGAACCTATCGCAGCTTGAATGACGACTTCAAACAATTGCCGCGGGATAGCTTCCTTTAATTTTTCTACAAGCGTTTTCCCGCGGTGATGGGATTGATCCCGAATCGTAATCGTTGAAAGAGCATCTACAGGTGTTCCGTTGATTAAAACGTCGAGTTTGACGAGCGGAGACGGTCGGTACCCAATGAACTCGTAATTCAACGATCCATAACCGCTCGTAATCGATTTGATCTTATCATAAAAATCAAGCACGACTTCCGCAAAGGGCAACTGGTATATCAACATAACACGGTTGGCATCAATGTATTCGGTACTTACATAAATACCGCGACGGTTTTGGCACAATTTCAAGATGGCACCTAACGACGACGCGGGAATGAGAATTCGCGCGTCGATATAGGGCTCTTCAAACGATTGAATTTGGGTCGGCGACGGTAATTTGCTTGGATTTTCCAAAAACAGAATATCTCCGTCCGTTTTCACAAGTCGATACACCACGTTGGGAGCTGTAATCAATAAATTTAAATCGAATTCACGTTCTAGACGTTCGTGAATTATATCCATATGAAGAAGCCCCAGAAAACCGGCGCGAAAACCAAAACCCAAAGACGCAGAAGTCTCCGGCTCATAGCTGAACGACGCGTCGTTGAGCTTTAATTTTCCCAACGCTTCTCTGAGTGAGGTGTAGTCCTCAGCATTGACCGGATACAAACCGCAAAAAACCATCGGCTGAACCGCTTCGTAGCCCGGAAGCGGCGCGTCGGCGGGCGCGTCCGCACGCGTTACCGTATCTCCTACATGGACCTGTTCAACTTCCTTGATGTTCGCAGCCAAAAATCCTACCTCACCGGCTTTCAATTCCGGCATCGCTTGCTCGTGCGGAGTAAAAAATCCGAGTTGGATCACTTCATGGACAAAACCAGTTTGCATGAGTCGAATGCGGTCGCCCACACGAACGACTCCGTCCATCAGACGAAGGTACACCACCACCCCTTTGTACGTATCGTAACGAGAATCAAATACCAGCGCTTTCAAAGGAGCTTCAAGGTTTCCCTGAGGCGGCGGAATACGTTCGACGATCGCGTCCATAATCGGGACAACCCCTTCACCTTTTTTTGCACTTACGGTTAAAATGGTGGATTCGTCGATGGCCAACATCTTTGCAATCTCCGTGCGGACGTGCGGAATATCGGCATTGGGCAAATCGGTTTTGGTAATGACGGGGACAATGACCAGATTCCGCTTGCGTGCAAGATACAAGTTGGTCACCGTTTGCGCTTCCACTCCCTGCGCGGCATCCACTAAGAGAAGTGCCCCTTCGCAAGCCGCTAAACTTTTTGATACCTCATAAGTAAAGTCTACATGACCCGGCGTATCAATCAGGTTGAGAAAGAAATCACGGTACCGAATGCGAACCGCCCTAGCTTTAATCGTGATGCCGCGTTCCCGCTCCAATTCCATGTCGTCCAGAAATTGATCCTGGAATTCACGTTTTGAAATCGCGTTGGTTTCCAGTAAGAAGCGGTCGGCGAGCGTAGACTTTCCATGGTCGATGTGCGCGATGATCGAGAAATTTCTAAGTTGTTTTAAACTCATCGAGATAAAGAGGGCAAGGACTTGCGCAAGCGGAGAAGAAAAGACTTGCGGTCGGATTCTTTAAAAATCGCGGAACCAATCACCAACACATCAGCTCCCTTGGACACGGCCAAACCGCCGGTCGCAAGGTTAATACCACCGTCTACAGAAATGAGTCCTGAAAATCGTGTTCTGACCCATTCTATTTTATCCAACATATCAGGCATAAAAGCTTGCCCTCCAAATCCGGGTTCGACCGTCATCACGAGCACTAAATCAACCTTTTGCAGAAAAGGCTCGAGCGTTGAAACCGGAGTTTTAGGACGCAATGTGATTCCCGCTTTTGCTCCGACGGCATGAATTTTTTCGAGTGTTTTTCCGACCCCATCCGAAGCTTCGACATGAACGGTGATGTAATCTGCGCCTGCGTCGCGAAATGCTTCCACATAACGAATCGGGTCCTCAATCATCAAATGCACGTCAAAAGGCAGCCCCGATACCTTCCGAATTTTCCGAATCACCGGAGGCCCGATCGTCAAATTAGGAACAAAACGTCCGTCCATGACATCGACGTGGATCCAGTCGCAGCCGGCACGTTCCACCTCCGCGATTTCATCCGCAAGCCGGCCAAAATCGGCAGATAAAATACTGGGGGCGATGATGACTTTTCGTTGGTTCATGACAATTGAATTTCTGCCTCTGTTCTCTTTCGATATTTTTCTTGATGGGGACCAATCAATGCCAGATGTACGTTCTGATCGTTAAACAACTGGTTGGCCATCCGTTTAACATCATCCGGCATTACCTTTTCAACCTCGCGTTGGATGTCTCTCAGTTTGGGCGGAGAATCTCTGTACAAAATACGCTCTCCGAACCAGAGAATATTGTCAAGCGTGTCTTCCAAACCCAAAAGCAACTGTCCTTGAAAGTAGTCTTTGGCCCGCTGAAGTTCGTTTTTGGATATTGTTTTCTTCCTCAGACGATCAAGTTCCCGCATGATCACGCGCAGAGCCAAAGGGGCCTTGTTGGGTTCGACTCCCGCCGATATGCTCAGCGCCCCTGTGTCTTCAAAAAAACCGATGCTGGATCTGATTTCATACGCGAGACCCCGGCGTTCCCGTACTTCTTCAAATAATCGGCTGCTCATATTGCCGCCCAACAGGACGTTTAAAATCGCCATGTGATACCGCTTCGGATGTGTCCTTGATAAACCGTGAAACGCCAGAACAAAATGAGTTTGCTCGGTTTGTTTCTGCAAAAAACACAAGCGACTCCGCCGTGCTCTGGGCCGCAATTGAACCGTCTGAAACGAGGATGGGTGCTTCTTCTTCCGACTCCCAAAAAATTGGACGGCAAGCCGATGTACTTCATCATGTTCCAAATCACCGCATGCGGTCACCAAAAGGTTCTGAGGATGATAATAGGATTCAAGATGACGCAGCAGATCAACTCGGCGTATACGATTCACGGTCTGGCACGTTCCCGAAATAGTCCTCCCCAGAGCGTGATTCGGCCAGAGCAATTCGCCGATCATCTCGTGCACATGTTGAGAAGGTTGATCCAAGTACATCTTGATTTCTTCCAAAATCACGGTTCGTTCTTTTTTGATTTCATCGGGCTTAAAGGTCGAATGGTTCACCATGTCTTGGAGCACTGCGAAGGAATCGGCAAAGTGTGGTTTTGGAACTTTCACAAAGTAACACGTACTCTCCTCGCCGGTAAATGCATTCATAGAACCGCCGATTCCTTCGATTTCTTCTTTAATTCGCTTGGTCGATCGTGTTTCGGTGCCTTTAAAGAGCATGTGTTCTACGAAGTGGGAAATTCCAGATAAGCGCTTCGATTCATGCCGTCCGCCGACTCGAACCCAGATCGCAAGCCCAATCGAGTTTCGTCCCTCGAGTCGATTAGTTGCTATTTGAAGACCGTTTTCCAGACGCGATTGTTGAATCATTGGTTTCGACCCGCTCCTTTTAAAAAATCGAGGTAACTTTGTAACATAATTTCCGCCGCAATGGCATCTTGTTTCACCCTTCGTTTCGAGCGGCTAACGTCTTGGGCGATGAGCGCTTTTTCTGCTTGTACGGTTGTGAGCCGCTCATCCCAAGTCACCACGTCGCACCCTGTAGCTTGTTTTAATCTGACGATAAACGCTGACACTTCTCCGGCTTTTTCTTTCAGTTCGCCCTTCATCGTCTTGGGCATCCCCACGACAATCTTTGCGACTTCATGCTCGCGCACAAGCCGCGAAACTTCCATCGCTACCTGATCGTCACTTTGCCTTTTGATGAATCCCATGGGATGAGCAAGAAGGTGAAGCTCGTCACTTTTGGCAACGCCGACACGCTTCGTGCCGAAATCAAGGCCCAGAAACGGCTTCATTTTGGATTAAGCGCGCGCACCAAACGGGATACGTAGGAACCGACGGCACGTATTCCTTTCCCACGCCGCAAACGATCTATAATCGCACTGCCCACGACAATGCCGTCAGCATTTCGAGCGATCGAGCGTACTTGCCCGGGATGAGAAACACCGAAACCTACCAAGATCGCCTTCGAAGTTTGCCGCTTTAATAACCGCAAACGTTCTGTTAAATCTGCCGGCACCGCCCTCCTCGCGCCCGTGACCCCTCGCAGAGACACATAATACACGAATCCGTTGGATCGCTTGGCAATATGTTTCATCCGGGTTCGCTCTGTGGTAGGTGCCACTAAATAAACGAGGGAGAGTCCGGCTTTGTGAAAACGCTCCTCCAGCGAACGAGCTTCGTCCGGAGGCAAATCTGGAATAATGGCTCCATCCAACCCTGCGTAACGCGATTTTCGAACAAAAGCATCCACCCCGTAATGATGAATGGGATTAAAGTACGAAAAGAACAAGACAGGAATATGAAGACCTTCGCGTCTCAATCTGCGCATGACCCGAAACGAATCTTCGAAATGAGTTCCCTTCTTGATGGATTGCTCAGAAGCGTATTGAATGGTCGGGCCGTCCGCAAGCGGATCCGAAAAAGGGAAACCAAGTTCAAGAATGTCAGTACCTGCGTTTTGAAGCGTCAATGCAAGAGACTCGGTTTGCCGTAGAGACGGATACCCCAAAGTCACATAGGCACAAAAAAGTTTCCTTTTGTTCTTCCTTGCTTGAGAAAGGACTCGGACGAGACGATTGCCCATTTAAATCATCCGGCCCAAATGATGCTCGGCACGTCGGACAACGTCTAAATCTTTATCCCCACGTCCCGATAAGCAAATCATAACCGTTGACCCCTTTTTAAAACGGCGGGCTGATTTGATCAAGTATCCAACCGCGTGAGCGGGCTCGAGCGCTGGTATGATTCCTTCCAACTGCGTTAACGCGTGAAAACCGCGAAGCGCATCGGCATCCGTCGCGGTTTCGTATTGCGCACGGCCGGTTTGTTTTAAAAATGCATGTTCAGGGCCAACCGAGGGATAATCCAAACCTGCGGAAATCGAATGAGCCAATTGAATTTGACCGTCCCGATCCTGTAAGACTAAACTCTTCATTCCGTGCAATACTCCGAGCGATCCTTTGCGAAGTGACGCGGCATGGTGTTTCGTATGGAGCCCTTCCCCTGCCGCTTCCACGCCGATCAACTTGACGCGATCTTTCAAGAAAGGATAAAAAAATCCGATTGCGTTGCTGCCACCGCCCACGCAAGCGATCAGCACATCAACCTTTGATCTCTGACACCGACGAATCTGCGCTCTAGCTTCTCGGCCAATCACCAACTGAAAATCTCGGACCATCGCCGGATAAGGATGGGGACCGACGGCAGAACCCAGTAAATAATGAGTGGAGTCCACATGCGTCACCCAATCACGAATGGCTTCATTGGTTGCGTCTTTGAGAGTTTTTGATCCGGACGTGACCGGAATAACTCTGGCTCCGAGTAATTTCATTTTATAAACATTAAGCGCTTGCCGCTTCATGTCCTCAGTGCCCATGTACACATCACAAGACAACTTCAGCAGCCGTGCAGCGGTCGCCGAAGCTACGCCGTGTTGGCCCGCACCGGTTTCGGCAATAATACGGTTCTTGCCCAAATATCGCGCCAGGAGACCTTGACCAATGGTGTTATTAATTTTATGAGCGCCGGTATGACAAAGGTCTTCACGTTTTAAATATACGTTTAGATTTCGCCCCAAACTCTGACTGAGGTTGCGAGCAAAGTAAAGCGGGGTGGGTCTCCCCGCGTAGGTTGCCAAGTAGTGGGACAATTCTTTTTTAAAACTTTGGTTTCGCCTGACGGCGTGATATGCCTCCGCCAATTCATTTAAAGCATGGATCAAGGTTTCGGGCACAAAGCGACCACCGTAAATACCAAAATGTCCGTGCGTATCCGGTCCGAAAACCCATTTGTCTTTTCGATGACCCGTCTTCTTCATATGATGGTTACCTCAGACTCTGCTACCCAACCGCTCTGACCGTCTAAAAGTGAAATGCGGAACCAGTCTGGTTTTTTATCCCGCACGGTGACTTTGAGCCCTTCGCTCAGCCGAAATGCGAGGCGATCACTTTTCGAAGGACCATATCGGACTTCCGCTTTGTGACTCGTCACCACCGCTTGGGCTCCCGCTCCTGAATTCGTGAATTTTAAGAAAGAAACCGCAGCCAAAAAAACTGAGAGCGTCAATAAGGAAAGCCAAACGGAAGCCAACCGCCATCGGGTTCCGACGACAAGCGATAGACAACTCACCACCAAGAAAACGAGATAAAAGCTCAGGGCTGCCACGAGGCACTCCTTCAAAGTTACCTTTGCCAACCCGTCTTGCAGCACTTTGAGATACCATGGCCTTTTATCTTTTACCTCGTACTCGATCAATCGATTGGCATAGGTGAGATTTGCGCGCGAATCGCGATCTCTCGGCGCCAATCGCAATGCACGTTCGTACTGGAGGATGGCCAAACCCAGTTTTCGATCCTTAAAATAGGCGTTTGCCAAATTGTAATATAATTCCGCAGACGGCCTTTCTTTTAAAAAAGATTCATACGAGCGCGCCGCATCCTGATAATGCTCTTCGCGGTACAATTGATTTGCATTTTGAAAGTCGTCAAGGCCGCCGGCACGTGCGCTCGCCGCAAACAACATGATGCCGAAGCAAGCGGTTAAAATCGTAAGGCGCGCGGACTTGCGTTGGGGATGATTCATCACGTTCACATTCGCTCCATCACATTGATGATGGCCGCAATAGACTCGATCAGTTCTTTTCGGGTCGCAGCGCCGAGACTCATTTGACCAAATCGAGCTTGGTCGCATAAATCAAAACAATGGTGCACGGTTTTAACGATTTCCGGATTCACACTTCGAGAAATTAATTCGCGCTCCACCACGTTTCGTGTCATCCCATGTGCGGATAAATTAAGTTTGCCGGAAAGATATTGGTTTAATACCTTGGCACCCTCATCAAAGAACAATCTGACTCGTTCCGTATCGCGATCGGGCACCTTGGACAAATGCTCAAGACGTTTTAATCCTCGTCTTCCGGCCCTTTTTGCGGAAAGATTCCGTTTGAGCGACACGTTTTGTTCTAAATAAAGGAGCCGCTGTCTATGAATACCGATTCCGATCAAGGCCAAAGTGAGCAGTCCGTCAAACGTCGCCAAACCGAAAAGCACGTGCGGCGATGTGATCCAGGGTTCTTCTTTGATTTCCTCTTTAATGTAATAAATGTCCTCCGATTCGCGTTGGATCTGTTTCTTACTGACAGACGTTACGGTTTCGGACAAACCTTCAGGAAGAACCACCGGTGCCGCCTTGGAAGGATTCACCTGAATTTTGTACGAATCGGAGACCAATGTGATGTAACGTTCGGATCTTGGATTAAAAAAACCAAACTCGATTCCGGGAATGACGAGTTCTCCGACTTCGCCCGGAATAAAGATGACTTCGAACGTTTTACTTCCAGCGATCACCTGCTCGTGGCGGTAAAACTCCGAATAGGTGTCGGATTCATAAATTTTGGTGCCGGCTAAGTTCGGTAACTCCGGAAGAGATAACGTTTCGATATTCCCTTCGCCTTCAATTTTGATCTTCAGCGTGATGGCTTCGTTTTGATTGACCACTCGTTTATCAAGTACCGTGGACATCCGAAAATCCCCTACCGCCCCCTTGAAGCTTTTCGGCTTGTCTGCTTCCGGAAGCGGCTTGACCACAACTTGAATGGGAGCTCCTGTCAGATACTTAACCTTTCGCCTCGTAAATAAGCCGGAACCGCTGAAAAAACTATCGTTAAAGATTTGATCAAACATAGTAGAGGTCCGCTCCTGAATTTGAACTGAAGTCTTAATCCGGCCCGGTTGAATCGTATAACTTCCCGGTGCGGTTGGAAACAACGCCAGCTTTTTGATATCTGCACGGACGTACTTCCTTCCTCCTATCAGTTCGGTGTCGCGTCCCAAATTTTTGTAATCCAGGGGAAACTCTTCGATCCAAAACCCGCTCGTGGAGGGTTCTTCTTCAAAGCCTTCGTAACGTGTGTCGTAACGAGTAAAAATCGAATACGATAAAATCATCTGCTCATTCGTGTAAACGGACACCCTGCTGGGCACAACACGAAGAAAAATGTTTTTATCCATTTCTTCGTCGCTGAATGCCGTCTGTGGAACAGCTTGAGGCCGAGGTGCTCCCTGCGCCGGCAGAGGGGCAAGTCCTTGAGAACCGGGTCCCTGTGAAAGCGGCGTCCGGCTCATCGGAGAAACAGTTTTCGGCGGTGACGGCAAGGATTGGTTCACCTCTGCGATAAAAAGTTCCAACTGGCTCGTTCGGTAGATTTTTCCGTTGAGTCTTACTTCGATCGGATCGATGACAAAGCGACCTGGCATCCTTGGAATGAGAACATAATTAAATTCGGTGAGCGATTCGCTCCGACCGTTGATGAAGCTGAAGCGCGATCCTCTTCCGGAATAAAAAACTTCAAATCCTTCGAGCGGCGGAAGAACAGGAGCTTGGATGGACCCTTGAACTCCTGTGATTTTAACGTTCAAATGTATTTCCTCGTCAATTTCAGCAGTGGGTTTGTCCAAGGACGCAAACAACTGTGGTTCGTCCGCAAAAACGGACGGCAGAGATGAAACTATCATCCACGCGCTGAACAAAACTGATAAAGCGAGAAAAGTTCTCGAGCGCTTCAAAAGAGAAATGTTATAAGTCATTATATTATAATAGGTTATAGTTACTCTCGAAACTGTTCTTAAATACCGAATTCAAAATTTTACTGGAAGTCTAATCTGATGTCAATCGAGGAAGACACCGCGGTCATACAAGACTTTATTCTCAAGCGCCCAAATCAAACAAGCTTTTCGCTTTTGACCATCAAATAGGTTCCCTGTTTATCTCCCGTTTGTTCCAGATAAATTCGGAACGTGACTGGTTCAATTTCATCCCACGAAACGATGCCAAACGCCTTATAAACATCTTTGACCGCGATTCGAAACCAACGTTCCGTTAAATCCTCTTTGCCGCTCATCCAATCGCGTTTAAAAATTTGTTTTGGTTTAAAGGCCACGATCGCGTTGACCGCTCGACTTAAGTCAAGCGATGGCAATGCTTTCCTTTTTGGTTTTGGTTCCTGAATTACGTTTATGACTCTAAACGATACAATCGCTTCCAATTGATCCATGTCTTTAACGCTTTCTGCGGCGTTGGCAAAACTTCCCGTATCAATCAAGTTAACGGATCGGGGCATTGCATCAATAATGAGGTCATAGGTTTCGCCGGCCTGAAGATTGTTTCCCTTAACATCATTCGCTACGCCGGTTAAAGGAGCAGCGAAGGCCATCAGCAAAAACAAACTCAGCCCTTTAAGCGTTCGAGACATGGTTTCCCACTCGTACGACTATTTTGATGGAGACATGAATGCAAATCGTATCATATACTAGCGCAATCATGATTTGCCTTAAATCATTATCTTTAAAAACGAACGTGATCCAGTCTCCCATGGCCGGATGTACAGACCTTGCGTTCCGGCTGGTGTCTCGATCGTACGGAATGAAATTTGCATTTCTCGAAATGGTCGCAGCAGAGCCATTAATCCGCATGACTCCGAAAACACTAAGAATGCTCAAACGAACAGCGCTTGATTCGCCCCTGGGTGCTCAACTCGTCGGATGTTCACCGGAATTGATGGGAGAAGCCGCCCAAATCATAGAAGGAATGGGTTTCGATTTGCTCGATATTAACCTCGGATGCCCTGTCTCCAAAGTGGTGGCTCCCGGTGGTGGTTCCGCACTTTTGGCAGAACCGGAAACAGCGAAAAAAATTTTCCAAAGAGTCGTATCTCGTATCAAGCGCATACCGGTCACGGTTAAAATGCGGAAAGGATTTCAAGATCCTTCCGCTCAGGAAGCGATCCGGATCGCCAAAATCGCCGAAGATTCCGGTATTTCAGCGGTCACCATTCACGGTCGAACTCGCGTGCAAGGATATTCTGGAGCCGCAGACTGGGATTCGATTCGAAAAGTAAAAGAGGCCGTACACATTCCCGTATTCGGTAACGGAGATGTTCTGAGCGGCGAAGATGCAAAACGTTTAAGAGACGTGAGCGGCTGTGACGGCATCATGGTTGGGCGCGGCGGCCTCGGGAATCCGTGGATTTATCAATCGATTGACGCCCGACTTGAAAATCGGGTTCCGCCGTCCCCATCCCCTTCTCTAGAGGACAGAAAAAAAGCCGCACTCATGCATCTAAAACTCGAATGCGATATGGAGGGCGAGCGCGTTGCCGTTCTAAAATCGCGAAGAATCATGTGTTGGTACTTTAAAAATGATCCCGGAAGCCACGAACTTCGAAACCGGATCAACCGAACTCAATCCGCGCACTCACTTGAGCAACTGATTCGAGAGTTTACGTCCGCTCCGTTGGCAACGATTTAAAATAAACCTTCCGATAAAATTTGAGCTCCTCAACGGAATCTAAAATATCGGGCAGCGCACGATGCGAAACTGTTTTCTTCTTCAGAAACTTTTTCCCTTTTGGAAACCACCGATGTATTAAACTTTTTACGGTGCTCACGTCGATGTGCCGATAATGCAAGAATTGATGAACCCGAGGCATATACTTTATTAAGAAACGCCGATCGTGGTGAACTGCGTTCCCGCACAAAGGCGACGCTTTAGGAAAACACGTGCTTCGTAGAAATTCCAGAGTGAGTGATTCGGCATCCTTCACACTGAAATGAGATCGCTTCACTTCCTCTAAAAGGCCTGATTTCCGGTGTTGCTTTTGGTTCCACTGATCCATGGTGTTCAAAACCTTAGGCGGCTGATGGATCACAAGGCACGGTCCGTAGGCAATCAGTTTTAAATCTCCATCTGTCACGAACGAAGCGATTTCGATAATTCGGTCGCGATCGGGGTCAAGCCCGGTCATCTCCAAATCAATCCAAACCAAATGGTCTTTACGTTTAACTCGTTTCACGGCACCAATCCTTCAACATAGCCCGAACGAGCTCGCGCGGCAAGCCCATGACATTGGTGTACGAACCCTCGATACGTTCCACAATCTTCGGCCCCAGTTGAATCGCATAACTGCCCGCTTTATCAAACGGGTTGATCCGAGCAAGATATTCCTTAATCAGCTTCGGAGACAAACGTTTGATTTTGACTCTGCTTTCAGCCGCACCTATTCTTAACCGCTTCTCGGCTCGGTCCCACAAAACAACCCCAGTATAAACGCGGTGCACTCTTCCGGAAAGGGTAAAAAGCATTTGATGAGCTGCTTGGTGCGACAAAGGTTTTCCAAAAATCCTGCCTCGGCACCAAACAACCGTATCGGCACCTACGATCAAGCGTGCGCCTTTCGGGACAATGGCTTGGAGGGCTTTGCCGCATGCATGCCGGATGGCTACGAGTTCGGGACGGTTTCTTCCTAATCTTTTTTCTCGATACGCAGAACGCACCACGCGGAACGGAACATTCATTCGTCTCAGAATTTGCGCTCGCCGAAGGGATTGAGATGCTAAATAAAGATTAGGAATTCGATTATTCAACGGGGGGAATTTGGTTTTGGATAAAATCAAAAATATTCAAAAATCCAGCTTCGAACAGCGTGGACAAGACGGCCGGCCCAGTGCTGTTCCCCGAACAAGGGTAAGCTGCCATTGGAAATCTTGCTTGTAAAATTAACACCGCCGATCGCCGCTGAAAATGCGGGTTTTCCCATTAACGACTCAGGTCCCAAATACCCGATCGGGATTCCGATTCGAACGGCGGGAGACACCGCCTCTTTGAGCCGTTCCAAAAAACCGTCCATCTGAACGCCGCCGCCCGAAAATACAAACTGATTCGGTAAAGAACCTTCCAATCTCAGATTCGAAATTTCGCTCAAAAGTGCTTCAAAAAAACGGGTCAAACCCGTTTGGATATGAGACTCAAATTCGCGTCGGTTGATATGATATTTTGTTTTCCCTTCGGGGTCTGGAATCGGAATCAACTCATCTTCAAATTCAGTCTTGGGAATTGCGGACCCAAATGCTTCTTTAACACGCTGTGCGTCTAAATAGCTGATGCTCAAATTTTTTTCAAGCACCTCTGTAATGCAATCGGACCCCGTCGGAATCGTTCGGACATCCGCCAAAACCGAATTCCTATAAACAGCGAACTGCGTCGCGGTTCCGCCCACGACGACAAGCACAACGCCTTCTTGTTTCTCATCGGGATGGAGAACGCTGTTCCCGGCCGCCAAAACACTGGGGATCATTTCTGTCACATCCAGTTCACAACGCTCAAACACTCGGGCCAAGTTGTTGTGCTCTGAAAAGGAAAGGGTCAACAATCGCAAGGTGACACCAAGCCGGCTGGCTTCAAGTCCGATGGGATTTTGAACGCCCGCCAAGTCGTCCACTAAAAACTCCTGAGGAATAGCTTGGACAATCACTTCTTTTAAAGGAACGGTCGCGACACTTCTCGTTTGGGCAATCACATCGCGCACGTCTTTTAACGTAATGGCGTGGGCATCTCCGTGAAAATAGATCGAGCTTTCAAACAGGTAGCTTTTCAAATTGGAGTTTGAAACCACGGCGCGGCAAGAAATGACTTCCTTGGAATCTTCAGAAATCACATCTTTGACCACGGCGGACAAGGTTTCGCTTGCCTCCCCCAGATGTTTCACCATCCCCCCCTCAAAACCGCCCGCTAAGCGAGCGCTCAAAGCTTCTATTTCCACTTGTTGTGTTGGCAGATACTTGGCTTTTAAAAAAGCTACTTTGGTTGAACCGATATACGCAAGATACATAAGTCCTCTATTTCTTCTTTTTTACCACGATGTCCGGATACCGCGTGTCCACATAGGCCAAAGAATCCCGTTCCTTAGATTCAAGGATCGCTTTCAACACTGCGCTTTTTGCCGGCGCAAGCAACGTCGGGCGTCCGATGTGTACTTCAAGTGCATCTTTCAAAACCAGAGTCCAATGTCCAAGCCGATCTACGTTCATCCGCGATACGGTTTCACGACGGAGAGCAGATTCCGATCGGATCATCTTGAAAAGTTGAGTCAAATCCCCAAAGTACGGATTTTCATAAAGGCCGCCGGGTGAAAGGTTGTGTTGTTTTCCTACTTCATCGTCCAAGACAAGCAAACCCGAGATCGGTTCCCGGAGAACGCCGGTAACGATCTGATCGTTTCCTACCGCATACCATGAGCCCGATTTCTTAAACCGAACCAAAATCCACGGTTTCCGCTCGGTAATCACCACCTCGAGCTCTTTAGGAAACTGACGGCGAACTTCCGCGCGTTCCACCTTCGCGTTTCGCTCCAAAACCCGAGAAATGTGTTCTATATTCACTTCGACCAAACTTTTTCCACGTGTGACTTCGTCAAGGTAGCGGTATTCGGAGTGGGTTAAGATACTGCTCGGAAACACGGTCACGCGTGAGATTTGAAAATACGGATCCGCATGCAGCATGTGCTTGACTCCAAACGAAACCAGCCAAAGGGTGAAAAAAAAGATGACAAATGGGATGCCGGTCCAAAGAAAACGAAATCCTTTTTTGACTCCGTTGATGACTACCTTCCGGCTTGCTTTTCCGATCCCTTTCCTTGCCACCAATGCTCCCAGTGCGCAGTCAAGATTGACGCGGTGCTAGAATTTCTTTTGCGTGCGTTCATACGCCGTTTTTAAAAGATAAACGCACAAATCCGTAAAATTCAATCCGGCCGAATCTGCCGCTTTGGGGAGCAGGCTTGTTTCGGTAAAACCGGGAATCGAATTTACCTCCAGAACGTACGGACGGCCCGATGGGTCCACGATCATGTCAACTCGGGAAAAATCACGCAACCCCAGGCACCGATGCACACGAAGCGCGATCCATTTCACTTGCTTGGTGAGAGCCGGCGGTAGGGGAGCCGGAACCAGATAGTCCGTAAATCCTTTTTCATACTTTGCCCGATAGTCGTAAAATTGCCTTTTCGATTTGATTTCGATGACGGGCAGTGCTCGCTTGCCTAAAATGGCGACGGTAAGTTCGCGGCCGACAATTTTCTGTTCCATGAGTACCTTTGAATACTTGTGAAGCAACTTTCGAAGGTGTGCTTGACCCTCACGCGCGGTATGAATCATCACCACGTCAATACTCGATCCTTGAGTGAGCGGCTTGAGCACGTAAGGAGGCGGGCACGTCTGCAGAAGACGTTTAAAATTTCGTCTCGTGACCAATCGAAACTCAGGCGTGGGAATCCCCAGACGTACAAAACGTTTTTTTGCGTTCCATTTATTAAAGGCATTCCAACTCGCCCGGACACCCGAACCCACATAAGGTATGCGATGCCGATCCAAAATGCGCTGAAGAGCACCGTCTTCCCCGCCGGTACCATGGAGTGCCGGAAATCCAAAGTCAATGTCCTTCGACTTGAGTGTTTTTAAGAAACCGTTTGAGGTATCGATTTTTGAAACATGAAATCCAGCGTTTGCAAGGGCTCGATAGATGGCGTTGCCGGAGCGTAAAGAAACGGCCCGTTCTTGGGACCGGCCTCCCAGGAAAATACCGATTTTTCCGATCTCAGACGCAAAAACCTCAGTTGACTGTTTCATCGATCTCACTCGGAACATACCGAATTTCGGGTTCAAGCTCAATTCCAAATTGTTCCAAAACCCGTTTTTTTGCGATGGACATCAGCTCGAGAACATCGCTCGACTTCGCCTGACCCACATTCAAGATGAAATTGGCGTGCTTAGTAGACACCATGGCATCGCCCACACGCATTCCTTTCATCCGGACCCGTTCCAACATCTGACCGCTTGTCAGACTTGACCCAACCGGATTCTTAAAAACGGAGCCCGCGCTCGGATAACGAAGATCTTGAACGGAATTGCGATACGAGAAATTAGCTTTAATCTCATCGTCAATTTTTTGACGTTCCGCGGACTCGAGGTGTAACGTTACCTCTGTGATAATATCCTCGCCGCCAAGATTGGTTTTCCGATAGTCAAAGCGAATGTCTCGGTGTGTGAGTTCGCGCAAGGTTCCTCCAAACGACATGACCGTCACCGATTCGATGATATCTTTCATCTCATGCCACAGTGCCCCGCGTCTTCTAAAACCCGCGTTCATCACCACCGCTCCGCCGACCGTTCCGGGAATATGACATAAGAATTCAGCTCCGCTTAAACCTTGGTCTTTACAATATAAATTGAGCCGGATGAGCCCCAAGCCGGCCGGAACTCGTATCCGTCCGCGGCCCAAGTTCGTCATTTGGCCGATCTCTAATTTTCTCGTGGATAAAACCAAGCCGGGATAACCGGCATCGGAGAACAAAAGGTTAGATCCCCGCCCCAATATCAGAAGCGGGACGCCGCGTTCTTCGCGAAACTCTAAAGCGGAGAGAAGTTCAGATCGCGTGCGGGGTTCTGCAAAATATTTTGAGCATCCGCCAATCTTAAACGTCGTGTAGAGCTTTAATGAAACATCAGTGTAAATAGGCGCTTTCAAACTGGCCTGCAAATTCATCAGCAATGTCTCCGATATCGCCAGCGCCCATAAAGACGATGGTTTCTTCTTCCGTTGATTGCGACGAAAGAAACGAAATGATTTCGCTTCGCTTGATGGTCTGTATTTCCGGGTGTCGGTTTTGATTAACCGCCTCACAAATCATTTCGGAACTGACTTGAGCGGTGTTTTCTTCGCCGGCCCCGTAAATTTCCGTCACGAAAACGCGATCCGCTAAATAAAATGACTGCGCAAATTCCTTCGCAAATTGTGCCGTTCTCGTAAATCGATGCGGCTGAAAAAAAACAGTCATCTTTTTCCTTAGGCCTTGGATAGCCGACAAACTTGCAACGATTTCCGTCGGGTGATGTGCGTAATCATCGATCACCAAAATATCCGGCCGATTTAATTTTACCTCGAGTCTTCTTCCTACTCCACGAAATTCTGAAAGCGGACGAAGCAGCCGGTTATAACCCACTCCGAAATGACGTAAGATCGCAATGGCGCCCAAGGAATTGACAACGTTGTGCTGCCCCGGCACCTTGAGCGACACCGTGTCAATCTTTCTTCCCCGTTCGTGCAAATCGTACGTGGACGTAAAACCGTTTAACTCAATGTCGGTCGCGCAAAAATCAGCCGTTGCGGAAAGTCCGTAGGTAGTCGCTTTCACCGGATGTTCCTTGACCACTTCTTTTATCCCCAAATCGTCCGCGCAGTAAATCGTTTGCCCTGTTTTTTGAACTTTCTCGATGAAACATTGAAAAGAATGTTTCAAATCTTCGAAATCTTTATAAACGTTCAAATGCTCTGCTTCTATACCGGTAATCAGGGCGACGTCGGGTGAAAAACGCAAATGACTTCGATCGCTTTCATCTACTTCCACGACAAAAAAATGTGAATGTCCCAATACGACGTTCGAGCCGAAATTCAACATTTCACCGCCGACCGCACACGTCGGCCGCAATCCTGCTTCCGTCATCAAAAAACTGGTGAGCGCAGAGGTGGTCGATTTCCCATGCGTGCCGGTCACCACCGCGGAAATGCCGGGATTGATGATCGAAGATAACACTTCAGCCCGATGAAA
Source organism: Omnitrophica bacterium RIFCSPLOWO2_01_FULL_50_24 (assembly GCA_001804225.1). Classification (GTDB taxonomy): domain Bacteria; phylum Omnitrophota; class Omnitrophia; order Omnitrophales; family Danuiimicrobiaceae; genus 2-01-FULL-50-24. The sequence goes on from MHFO01000064.1 coordinate 22,266, forward strand.
GGTTGGAATCCCGGAAGCGCGCGCAGACAATAAATCCGGATTAGTTTCCTGAATGGCGGACGAAAACACGATAAAATCCGGTCTTTCTTTAAAATCGCCGCGATGACCGACTTCAACGGCAATCCCTTCTTTTTCCAGTTTCGATGTTGTTTTACTTCTTTTGGCATCGGAACCTGATACCTGAAGTCCCCTTGCCGCAAGAATGCGGGCAAGGCCGCTCATGCCCACACCGCCGATCCCAATCAAAAACGCTTTTTTATTTGCAAGAATCAAATCGTTAACGGACTTTTGCATCGCATAAACTCCATGCCGATTCAGCCAATGTTTCTGCAACGTTCGGTTTTGAAAAACGCCCGATCGCTTGTCCCATGAGGTTTCGATCTTGCGCGTTGAACGCAAGTTCCATCACGGCGTCTTTGAGACCTTTGGGAGTCAGCTCACGTTCCAAAATCACGCGTGCTGCCCCGCATGCAGCGAGATAACGACCGTTCCATTCCTGATGGCGATGCGCAAATGGGTACGGAATTAAGATGGAAGCGCGTCGCAGTTGAGCTAGTTCAAAGATGGTACCGGCGCCGGCGCGGGCAATCACCAAATCGGAAAGACTCAAAAACTCCCACATACGATCCGTAAATTCAACGATGTCACTTTTCATGCTTAATCCTCGGTACGCCGTTTGAAGCTGAGCGGTGCGGTTACTGCCAGTAATATGTATTACGGCAAATTTCAACCTTTCTTCACTCGAAAGCATACTCATCGCTTCTAAAAAAACTTCGTTGATCGATCGTGCGCCCTGAGACCCTCCGAAAATCAAAAGGGTCAAGGGACGGCTCCCATCAGCCGGCTTTGGTTTGTCGCTCAAACCCTCAAAACTCTTGCGCAGGGGGTATCCGCTTACACATGTTTTCTCCTTCGGAAAGTAGTTCAACGTTTCCTGAAAGCTTACCGCAATTCGGCTTGCCCAGACAGACAAAAAAAGATTGGCTCTCCCCGGAACCACATTCTGCTCGTGGAGCAAGACGGGCAAACCAAAAAGAGACGCGATCAGCACGGCTGGAATGGAAGCGTAGCTGCCGAATCCGACCACCAGGCAAGGTTTCAGTTTCCAAACCAGACCCGCCGATTTAAGAAAAGCAACCATGCACTTAAACAAAGCAAAAAGAAAACGATAGGAAAAAAGGTCGGAAGGAGGCAAAAAAGAAATCGAGGAACTCGTGATGTGGCGGTCCATAAGCGCACGCTGGGCAAAAGGAACTGATTTGGTCAGAATAAAATGAACCGCAACCTTTGGATGGTTCTCTTGAACTGATTCTGCAAAAGCCAAGGCCGGAAAAAAATGCCCACCGGTTGAGCCCGTGCACACCAACACGGTCATTCCTTGACCTGCCACGTCACTCCCTCGCATATCGGCTCGCTTCCCGGTCGACCGCCACTAGAAGCCCTACGGCTGCCATGTGGAATACAATCGCAGTTCCCCCATAACTGATGAAGGGCAGCGGCAACCCCTTGGTCGGAATCATACCGGTCGCCACCAGAAGATTCATGAGCGCTTCCAGCACTACGAGCATGACAAGGGAAAACGCAAACAGGCGCAAAAATGGCTCGCGGCACCGCTTCGCCATTCGGTACCCTAAAATAAAAAAAGCCAGATACAAAATAACAACAAAAGAAGTTCCGACAAAACCCAGTTCTTCACCAATAATCGAAAAAATAAAGTCGGTGTGGCTTTGAGGCAAATAAAATAATTTTTGCGTACTCTGTCCCAATCCAACGCCTTTAAAACCCCCCAATCCAAAGGCCAAGAACGATTGAATGATCTGAAACCCATTTCCTTGCGGATCTTTCCAAGGATCGAGATAGGCGATGACGCGATGCAGCCGGTAAGGAGCTCGAACAATGAGAAGGACAAACCCAGCCGCAGCAAAAATACCTACGAGCGCAATGTACCAAAACCGAATCCCCGACAAAAAAAACATGATCCCCGAAATCATCAGCAGAAAAAAGCAAGAACCTAAATCCGGTTGAGCCAGGATGAGACATCCTACGGTCAATAACAACAAGCTCGGCGGAACAAACACGATTGCGGAACCTTCCAAAATGACTTTTCGTTTTCTCGTCAGATAATCCGCCAAATAAATGCAGACGGCCAATTTAACGTACTCAACGGGTTGAAATGAAAAAAAAGGAAAACGAAGCCAGCGTCTGGCACCTCCGGCGGAATAACCCACATAGGGAAGCAATACCAACACAAGAAAGATGATTGCAATTCCGATGAGAAGACGTGAATGACGTCTCGCCTGCTCGGGATGAAGCGAAGAACAAAAGGAAAACGCCGCAGTTCCGACTACAATAGCAAAGAGTTGCCGCCAAAGGAAATAGGCCGCTTGCCGATAAGTCAGTTCGGCCAACACGGCACTCGCACTATAAATCATGACTACCCCGATCGCGATCAGGGCATACATGACCAGGACAATGCTTTTCGATTCTTTGGTCACTACTTCAAATGGGGGCGAGCGCTTCGCGCCATTGAGCCAGTATGGACTTAAAACGCTCTCCTCGATCCTTATAATCACGAAACATGTCAAAGCTAGAACACGCGGGCGAGAACAAAACCGTCTCGCCGGGATGGCTCAAGCGCCGCGCACAGTCCATCGCTTCTTCTAAAGACGCAGCCATGTGAATGGGAATCAAATCCGAGAAGGCATCTTTCCACAAATGTTTGGAGGCGCCCAAGGCGATCATCGCTCGGACTTTTCTTTGAATATCCGTTCTAAGACTTGCCAAATCACCGCCCTTATATGTACCTCCCACAATGAGAATCACTCCCTTGCCCGCACGATCCAACGCCCAACGAAGGGACGCAACAGTCGTCGATTTGGAATCATTAATATAGCGAACCTCCCGGTAGGTTCCCAAATCCTCGAAACGATGTTCCAGGCCGATGAATTCGTCCAGAACCCTCTCTGTAATCGCCTCATCCACATGATAAAGATCGGCCACGGCTTTGACGACTGCCCGATTCAGATCGCCGGTCTGCGTGCGGTCAAAGAATACTTTTTTCACATTCAGATCACGCGTACGCAGCACGCATTCCTCATCCGTCCCGTTGATGACGGCAATATCATCAGGGCCCTGATTTTTAAAAATACGGCATTTGGCACGGGCGTATTCCTCATAATCGGCGTGCCAGTCCAGATGATTCGCACTTAAGTTCAATAACACCGAAACGTGGGGGCGAAACTGGTCAATGTGGACCAGTTGAAAAGAACTGACCTCCACCACGGCAAGCGCAGAAGGGCTCAGGGAATTGACCTCGCGCACAAACGCATTCCCGATGTTCCCGCACACGGTCACCAAACGGCCGCCTTGAAGCAGCGCGTTGCGGATCAAGTGTGACACGGTGGTCTTCCCGCTCGTTCCTGTAATGGCAATGATCTCGGACGGACAGAATCGATAGGCCAGTTCGATCTCACTCCAGATCGGAATGCGAGCGCGCACTATGTGCTGATAAAGATCGACGGACGGGCAGATGCCCGGTGAAATAATGACGAGCTCGGAGTTGCGAATCTCGTTCCAATCGTGACCGCCGAAGGCAAACTCAATACCTGCTTTCGACAATCTTCCGGTTTCAAGTTTAAGCTTCTCCTCGGTTTTTAACTCGCTTAAATAAACGCGCGCTCCTTGTTCCGCAAGAAAAAGTGCGCTTTGCAGTCCCGTTTCCCCTGCTCCCAACACGGTTACTTTCTTTCCTTTTAATTCCATAACCTTACCGGAGTTTAAGCGTTGCTAAACCAATTAAAGCCAAAACGAACGCAACAATCCACAACCGAACCGTTACCTTCGATTCTGGCCATCCCTTGAGTTGAAGATGATGGTGAAAGGGTGCCATCAGAAAAATGCGCTTCCCAAAACACCGAAACGATGCCACTTGAAGAATCACCGACAGAGCTTCCCACACAAAAATGCCTCCTACCATTAAAAGCACAAGTTCGCTTTTGATCACGATCGCAACAAGACCAAGAGCCCCGCCGAGCGCAAGCGAACCCGTATCTCCCATCATAATGGTAGCCGGATAACTGTTGTACCAAAGAAACCCCACCGCAGCTCCTACCAATGAAGTGCAAAGCACGGTCAACTCGCCGGCATCCGAAATAAAAGGAATTCCTAGATAGTGTGCAAACGTCGCATGTCCGGTGACGTACGTCAAAATAGAAAACGCACCGGCTGCAAATGCAAGGCAACCCACCGCGAGTCCGTCTAAACCATCTGTAAGATTAAGGGCGTTGGTTGTCCCCACCAGCACAAGCACCGTAAACGGAACAAACCAAATCCCGAGCGGTACTGCGACCTGTTTGACAAAGGGAACGTACAACCACTTGGAAAAATCAGAATCAACATAAAGGTAGACGCCGAGTAAAATACCAAGTGCGAGCTGCCCGCCCAATTTAACGCAGCCCGAAAGTCCGCGGCCTCCTTGTTTTTGTTTAAGCTTTAAAAAATCGTCCGCCATTCCGATGAAACCAAACCAAGCGATCACGACCAATCCCATGACCATAAAACGGTTGTGCAAATTTCCCCACAAAAGATTGGAGAGCAACAAACTCCCCACAATCAACAGACCGCCCATGGTGGGAACGGATGCTTTCGCGGCATAAAACGAGTGAATTTTCTCCGCGTACCCTCGCTTCACTTCGTTCATCATGTTCAAACGTACCAACCATCGAATGAATACCGGTCCGAGTACGATTGAAATCATAAAAGCCGTGACGCTTGCGCCCACCGCCCGAAAGGTGATGTAGCGAAATACGTTAAAAATAAACCATTGGTCTTTGAGAGGATAGAGTAAATCGTAAAACATCTTGGGCCCTTTAACAGAATGGTGTGGGGGCGACCCTTGTGGTCGCTCGCGTTAAATCGAACGCATGAGACCCCTTGATCAATATCGCATCTCCGTCTTTTGCGTACTTCTCCAAACATTCGGCTGCCGACAAACTATCTTTAACCGAAAACCAACGGCCGGCCGGACGAAGCCTGCGAAACGATTTCTCCGCGTGTTGACATAAATCCCCAACGCTGATGACGACTTCGATTCCCGATTTCGCAAGCCATTCGCCCAATGCTTCGTGATAGTGCACCGCTCGATCGCCAAGTTCCAACATATCTCCTGCTACCACAAGAGCTCTTCGTTTTCCCGCCAAGTTCCTAAACGCCGCAAGGGAGTGTTCAAACGATGCGGGATTGGCGTTGTACGAGTCGTTGACGATGAATAGATCGCGTTCCGGCCAGTGCTCGCAGAAAAAGCGGCCTTCCAGAACCGGCATCTCGTGCCACCACCGGCTCATTTCGTGAAGATCATACCGAAACAAACTGGCGGTCGCAATCGCGGCAAGTGCATTCATCGCATTAAACGCCCCGTGCCCTTTCAATCGAAACGTCACTCGGTCGTTGACGAGAAACTGAATCCACCCTTTTTCTGTCTCGAGGCCTGAAAGCACAAAGTCACAGCCGCGGCGGGTTCCAAACGTCACCACAGAGCCCGAAAACACACTGAGCTTGCGCGCAAGCACCGGATCGTCTCCGTTCGCAACCATCGTTCCTCCTCGACCGAACACCTCTTCGGCAAGTTCAAGCTTTGCCTCGTACACACCGTCGGTAGAACCGAAACCCTCAAGGTGGGCCGGTGAAATTTGAGTGATGACACCGATCGTAGGTTGGGTGAGTTCTGCGAGAAAAGCAATCTCGCCAAGGTGATTTGCTCCGAGCTCGAGAACCAAGCATTCATCGGACGACTTTATTTTGAATAGGTTCAGCGGCACCCCGATATGATTGTTCCAATTTCCATACCCCACACACGTCCGAAGCGATTGGGCAAGCAACCGTCCAATGCATTCCTTGGTGGTTGTTTTCCCAACGCTGCCTGTGACCGCCACGGTTGGAATCGAAAAGCGGCTGCGATGAAACCGCGCTAATTCCTGCACCGCTTTCAAAACGTCCGGAACCACAACGGTATCCTGAAGACCGGACAGTTCACGAGCCGCCAAAACGCCGTGAGCGCCTTTGTCTATTGCTTCGCGCGCAAATTCATGACCGTCCCGGTGTTCCCCGCGAAGTGCGGCAAACAAATCGCCTGCTTGAACGCTCCGGCTGTCAATCACGACTGAGCGCACGCGTGCCAAAGGACGTTCAGAAATTAATTTCCCGCCGCAAATGTTCGCAACTTGCTCGAGGGTAAACATTTTTTCCTCAGATATTTCCGGGCCACTTCATGATCGCTAAAAGGGTACGATTGATTTCCTACAATTTGATACCGTTCATGACCTTTCCCAAATAGAAACACGATGTCACCTGCTTGGGCTGTTTGAATGGCATGACGAATGGCTTCTTCTCGATCGGCGATTTGAAGTACGGCGTGCTTGCTGTCAATCCCTTGCCGGATGTCTTTAAAAATGCTCTCGGGGTCCTCGCTCCTGGAGTTGTCCGATGTGACGATGACAAGGTCAGAATACTGCGCGGCCACGGCACCCATCAAAGCCCGTTTGCCCCGATCGCGGTCTCCTCCGCAGCCAAACACGCTGATGATTCGACTTCGTGAAAGTTTTCCGGTTTCGGATAAGACATTCCTTAAAGCATCCGGCGTGTGAGCATAATCGATGAAGAACTGAAAATCTTGTCCTTCCTCTATCCGTTCCATTCGTCCGCAAACCCCTTTAAAGTTCTCTAAAGCACCGATCGCGTCTTTGAGACTAACTCCCTCAGAACGCGCCACCGCCAGCGCTGCGAGGAGATTGTACACATTCAAGGAAAGACCGAGCGGCGCTTTGACGCGGTACTCCATTCCGTCCGTCACAAGATCGAATTCAACGGAAGTCAAACCGACGGTGAGGGACTTCGCGCAAACATCAGCCGGTTCACGAATACCAAAGGTGATCACTTGATCACGTTTTAATTCCCGTACCAAACTCACTCCAAACGGATCGTCGATATTCACGACGGCTCGGCGAGGTCTTGGTTCTTCAAGAAACAACTTTTTCTTAGCCGCGAAATAATGTTCAAAATCGTGATGATAATCCAAGTGATCCTGCGTCAGGTTGGTAAAGACTGCTTCTGAAAATGTGATTCCAAACGTCCGGTCCTGGTCGAGCGCGTGTGAAGAGATTTCCATGACGACATGAGTCAAACCGTTTGTGCGCATTCGAGATAGCCGTTCGTGCAATTCGAGCGGACCGGGAGTCGTTTGATGGGCAGCACACTTTTTCTTTCCGTCGTCATAATGAACGGTTCCGACAATGCCCGTCGGGTGTTTAAGACCTACTAGAAACTGGATCAGAAACGAAATGGTGGTCTTTCCGTTCGTTCCCGTCACTCCGATTGATTTCAACCGATCTGCCGGCCGGCCAAACGCATTGGCGGCAATTTGAGCAATTGCTTTTCTCGCATGAGGAACAATAAAACAAGGAACGCCGATCGAGTAGTTTGAGTCGCCGAGCGGTTCCGAAACCACGGCACTTGCTCCGCGCGAAATAGCATCCGGGATAAAACGGCGTCCGTCCAAGGTGCTCCCGGGAACCGCCACAAAAAGATCCCCGCGTTTCACCTTTCTGGAATCTGAAGCAACGCCTGTTACGGCCGGCAGCGTTTCCCCTTGCTTTTGGCACTGATAGGAAACACCTTCTAACCATTGATGGATAGAGGATAACATCTCAAAACGCCTTCCTTTCAACTCAAGCGGCTGCACCGAGCCCGTATACATTTTCGGTTAATCACTTCGTTCCCTTGACCAAGGTTCAAGAGATAGCGGGCCTTTAAAATAAAAAGTCAGTTGAACGGTTAAAAACCGGTTTCCGTCATCTGCTTCGATCTGAAACGGCAGCGGCGCAAGCGGACCGGCCTGACTCACGGCATCCAAACACATTTGATGAAATTTCGGATTGCTTCCCAAATACAAAGTTTCCAGATGAGTCACAGCGCCGGAACTCTCAATATGATATTGAACCGTCACCGTCCCGGATTTTCGATTTTGATCGGACTCCAAACTGGAAATCCACGCTTTCGCAATCCGCTCCCGCATGACTCGCAAATAACCGGGCAGGAGTCGTTCTTGATCGGTCTTCGAAACTTTCCCCAAATCCGGAATCACCCACGACACCCCTTGAGATGGTGTTTGGCGAAGTTCGGACGCCGAATCCAAAACCGCAAGATGGCTTTGAAGTTTATGGATTCTCTGGTCAAGGTTTGCCTGAGCATCCTTAAAGGATTCGCGCAACGCGCTCCAGATCTGACGTTCTTCATGGACACGGTCTTCGACCGGATCCGAAACAGGCGGCAAGGGAACAGCCGGCCGAACAACGCGAAGTACCTCGGGCTCTTTTTTTCTAAGAGGCAGCGGAGAATTTTGGGAGGATCGGAACACAATGTCAGCTTTCCGCCCTGCGCTGGGCCGGAAGTTAAAAAGTGTTCCCGCCATGCCCAACATCAAAAGGAGGGTGCCATGGACGCTTAACGAAACGAGCGTCGCAGTCCCATACAGTGCAAGGGTCTGCTTGGGTATCCTCATCATGCGGATGAACCGGGATGAAGGTGAAACTCGATGGTCGCTGAGTCGGCGTCTAAAGATTTGATCTCGAAACCTCGTGAGGCAGATAGGTTCACTTGAGCGGAAACCTGACGAAAGCGCAACTCTTTGTCTCCGAATAACTGAGCAAAATGTGATTCGAACGTTACCAAAAGCTCTTTTCCTTCTACCGAAATCGGGAATTCCCCGGTCAAGATTCCTAGGATCGGATAGTGCACTTTGAGTGAACCGGGTCGCACCCGAAAATGATCTTTCCAGATGAGTTCCGACCGGCTCAAGTCAATGGTGCCCGGGACAAACGAAAACCACGGCCTTCGGTTCACCTCCAAATGAAGATGGTCTTCAAAGCGCCACAAGACCAGATGTGCCAATAGTGAGGGAGCGAGAAGGAGCGGCACCGCAAGCCACAAAAAACGCCGCCACTTTACGAAGGAATAAGCGATCTGAAAACCTCGGGGAACGGCATTCCGGTCCATTCAATCACGAGCAGCCAGACAGTAAACCCCATGAATAAGAACGACACGATCACCAAAAAATAATAAAAAAAACCTAAGCGCTCTGACATCGGCCGCTCAATCTTAATGCCTAATTTCCCTGCTCCGCCAAGTTCATCCATTAGATATCTCCTTTTGACTTAACCGAATAGCCGTCCAAGCCCTTCGAATTTCCTTCTAGATCTTCTAGTTTCGCCGCTAAGGCCGGCTCTGCAATCACCCGTAAAAAACTTTCTACCACCTTGGGATCAAATTGGGTTCCCGCATTTGCTTTGATCTCCCCAACCGCTTCCTTCATCGAACGCACTTTCCGATAAGGCCGGCGCGATAACATCGCGGTAAATGAATCCACCACGGCAACGATTCGGCCGCCGATCGGTATTTCCTCTCCCGCCAACTTGCTGGGATAGCCCTTGCCGTCAAATCTCTCGTGATGATGAAGGATGATCGGAATGACGGGCCTCAGAGAACTGATTTGCTGGAGAATCGCGGCGCCTCGTGACGGATGCCGCTTGACTTCCTCGTATTCCAGTTCGGTGAGGCGTTCGCTTTTATGAAGAATCCGCTCCGGAGTCCCCATTTGGCCCGCATCAATTAAAAACGTCGCGCGGTGTAAATGAGTCAGTTCTTCTTTGGAGAGTCCGAGATCATGGCCTATGCAAAACGCAATTTCACCAAAGAGCGGTGAGTGCACATGATCACCCGAAAAACTTAAGTCCAACAATTCGTTAATGGTTTTAATGCTTTCGACCGTCAGGCGCTGCGTCTCTTCAAAAAGTTGAGCGTTCTTGATGGCGCTCACCGCTTGTTCACTTAGTGTCCTAAGAATTTCCAAATCTGTTGTGGTGAAAGGGGTCCCGTCAATTTTATTCCTCAACGCTACAATCCCGACCACATCGTCTTCTATAAAGGGAACTGCAATGCAGGTTCTCGACAAATGAAATTCGGCGGTGTCGGCAACCGCTCCCTCGATTCCCTTGCCTACTTTGATTCGAGCTTTCCGCGCTTTGCGTTCCCCGAGCGAAAAACGAAGCGTTAAAAATTGCCGGTCGGGTTCCAACAAATAAACATCACATTGCTCCACTTTGAGCACTTGAGCGCACAAACGACCGATGCGCGGCATCAATTCTTTCAAACCCATGGAGGAAGCCATCACGCGATGAACCGAATGAATGGTCGAGAGAGCCAGAGCCCGCGGATGAACGGTTTCGTAAAAATTTTGAAGTTCGAATCGACGGTATGCGAGTTCAACTTCTGACTGCAAAAAACAATCGAACAAAGAAAGATACCGTTCTGTGTCCGGCTCTTTCTCCGAAATAGAACACAAAATAAAATAACCCTTGAGCCGTCCCAGATGTCTTAACGAGAACATGACGCCCGGATGACCACAGCCGCACCGATAACGTCGCGGGGTCTTTTGAACCGAATCAAGATCGGGCGAAGTTTGCGCAAGATGTTTTTCAAGGTACGCAACACATTTCGCGTGATTGCCATTTGCTTTCGCATGAAACGCGCAGCCGCCCTTTCGATCGAGTCGAATTAATTTGTTCCCGTCCTCGCCCAAAACATACAGCCATCCGACGGGTTTGCCGAACACCGAGGCAAACCCCGGATAGCCATCTATCCAATGACGGCTCTCCACGAAATACCGCTCTAAAACTGTTTTTTGTGGTCCCTTCACAACCGATTCAAGCTCCTCAAAGATTCGTGCTCCGGAGCACGAATTGCGTAGCAGTGTAACACCTAATATTCTGATCCGTCAAACCCGTTCGTAGGGGGCAAACAACCGCTCGTATTCGTCCAGAGCAAACCGGTCCGTCATCCCCGCAACATAGTCACAGATCACCCGTTCGAGCCCATCTTGAGAAATCCGCTTCAGCACCGAAGGCGGCAGCTGCTTGGGCTGTGAAAGGTACACTTGGAATAACCCTTTAATGACCCTCTGACCTTTTTCGGTCATTCGAATCACCCGATAATGCTGATACAAGTGCTCCGTCAGAAATTGTTTCAACTCATTCACTTTGGGTCTTAGAGCTTTTGAGAATTGAACCACGGGGGTGCGGGTACGAGCATAATCTTCCGGTGCGGCAATTTTAAAGCGCCGGATATTTTTCATCGTTTCGCCAATGACATCACCGACCAAACGATTCATGAGAAGACGGATCCCCATCTTCACTTTAACCACGCGGCTTGCCGAACGAACCTTGCGCTCAATGTAGCGATTCGCCTCTTTCCAGAGTCCGGTCCGGAGCGCGTCACGGGTATCGAGAAGTTCGGCCCGAAGCCCGTCGTCAAGATCATGACAGTGATACGCAATCGAATCGGCAAGATCCACCACATCCGCTTCAAGTGACCGCACTCGTTGGCGCTCGTGCTTTCTTAACCCATCCCGCACTTCGACGGTTAGGTTTAACCCCGGAAATCCTGAGTAACTTTCTTCCAATTCTTCAACAATTCTCAGACACTGCCGATTGTGCTCAAAGCTGCCGTGGCCGCGCATCAAAACGGACAAAGCGTCTTGACCGGCGTGGCCAAACGGTCCGTGACCCAAATCGTGAGCGAGGGCAACCGCTTCGATCAAATCTTCATTTAACCTGAGGGCGCGCCCGATGGTCCGCGCGATTAAACTCATCTCCAGAGTGTGTGTGAGACGGGTTCGGTAGTGGTCGCCTTCGTGATTGACGAAAACTTGGGTTTTATATTCAAGGCGGCGGAAGGCGGTACTGTAAACGATTCGGTCGCGGTCTCGCCCAAAAGCGGTTCGGAAATCGTGTTCTTTTTCCGGATACTTCCGCCCGCGCGAGGTTTCGCTTAAAACCGCATAGGGGGCAAGCCACTCGCGTTCACGCTGTTCAAGGCAAGTACGGTCAATCATGGTTTCTTTGAGCGTCCTGATCGAGCCGAAAACGCCAAGGTTCGATAGGCACTGGCAAGCGATTCGGAAATAACTTTCGTATCGGCTGTCACCGGCATAAAATTCGTGTCTCCCTTCCACCTGGGAACGATGTGAAGGTGAATATGCCCGGGCAGGCCGGCACCGCCGGTTTGACCGAAATTGATCCCCCAGTTAAATCCCTGCGCGTTCATCCGTTGCCTAATACGCTCCATGACTTGATTGGCGAGCCGGAGAAGATCGAGTGACTCCTCATCGGAAAGGTCAGAAAGCAACCGGACATGACGCTTGGGGACAACCATCACATGGCCATTGTTATAGGGATACTGATTGAGGACGGCAATGCTGTGCGGGGTACGAGCCAATACCCCATTGGCTCGATCGCGTTTGGAACGCTTGAGGGCACAGACAAAACAACCCTTTGTTTTTTTACCCAGAATGTATGCCCTTCGCCAAGGCGCCCAAAGCTTGTTCATGAAAAAAGGAGGTGTTCTCTTTTAGAGAACGAATTTCGGCTGATCGTACACGTTCATCAAGAAATTAAGATGTCGAAGATCAAGGTACTGGATTTTAGCTTCTTTCGCAAGGAGTTTTGCGTTGAGGTCAATCCCCCCGATCCCCACAATCATTCTCTTGTGAACTGGATTTCTGAGGCGCTTTAAATCCTGAAGGTAGGTGCGGACATCGTCTTCGGTTACCGTGTTGGAAAGGATTTGACACAGCCAACGTGTTTTCCCGTTTTGAGCGAGAACCGGAAACATTCGGCCGTTGCTCGGACGTGAACTGATTTCCGAAAAATGCGGGCACTTAAAGCGGCGGCCTTCATAAACAAGAACGTCGTTATGAAATTTCCGAAAGAGTTCTTCGATCCGCTTAGGGAGATCGAGTCCGTCGGTGTTCACCCAGGCTTGAAGCGACTGCCGAACGTCTTCGGTAAAACTCGCTTCTCCGGCCTGCGGAGCACGCTCCGAGAGAAACCTGTTCCGGTAATAAACCTTCTCGAGCCAAAAGCGGAATAGAACGTCGGAAACCACGTGCATCGAGCCGTGACGCTCAATGACCTCGGCCTGAAGCAGCCGTTCTAAAACGTTCGCGACATCGTTGCCTTTCCGATGGAGGAATCGGGAGATTTGTGTCACCTTTTTATGGCCCAGTGCAAGAGCATACAATACATCGCCATAAAAAGCCCGTGAACGACCGCGTGCTACGCCGGCAAGCGTTTCCTTAAAAAACTGATGGAGCGAGCCGTCTTTTCGGAATAACTCGTTGACCAGTGCTGCGACGAGTCCGTCACGAATACCGCGGCCGTTTGCGGAAGGACACAAGCAGCGTTCTTTCGTAAGACAACTCAAATAGAAAGGCCGGCCGTCGGAGAGCCAAAGCAAGTACCGCACTCGCTGGTCACTTAAGCAGCAATCCGGAAACCGATTCTCCAAAAATGTCCGCGCTTCTTCAAACCCAAAAGAGTCCAACGGGATCACTTCAAAGTTACCAAACAGAAGAGACATCTTTTCGCTCAAGATGTTTCTGCCTTCATGAAGCCGGGAACTTGCAACCACGTACATGGTTTGCTTCTGGATCATAATTTCGCTGCCGAGGAGCGAAAAAGGATCGTCCACGGGAAGATCGGCCAAGCGGTCGAAATCATCCAGGAAAAACAAAACTTTTTTCCCACATTCTTTGTACAGCACTTCGCTTAAATTCAAAAGCTCCCGATAGGCCTGAGAGTAGCGGGAGATCTGCGATAGTTTTTTGACGGACTTCATCAAGCGGAGTGTTTTTGGAATCACATCAATCGAAGAACGAAGGGTGGATTGAAAATCGGTTGGAATGGGTTTCCCCGAAGACCGGTAAAAGCTGAATAAGATCTCGGACATCCAGCGCTGTGCAAAATGTTCAAACGATTCCGATTCTCGGCACGAAAACGGCACGATGAGAATATCAGAGTACGGAATGCGGCGAAAAAATTCCTGAAGAAGCGAGGTTTTTCCGATTGCCGGAGGCCCTAAGATTCCGATGTTCTGACGGAATCCATTTTGAAAGGCCTCGAGCCGCTTAGCGAGAATGGATAGAACGGCTTCTCGTCCAAAAAAAGACGTTTCCGCCGAAGGATCGGTCGTCATGGCTTTGTCACACGATGGATGCTTAGGTTTTCCTATAGGACCGGGAGGGGACGTAACAGGCGTGCGGGCTAATCAATTAAAATGAAAATGAATTCACGAACACCCTACTGCGTGTCTTCCACGGCAAGGGTTACTTATAACAAAAATAAAATTCACCTTCAAGATGAAAACGACGTCGCGCAAAAAAAATAACCGAGAAACATACAGGATGGGGCCTTTGGAGATCGACGTCGCACTAATAGTGGCCCAGCCAAAAAATTTTTTATGGTTTTGAATCGCAACGAGCGATAAATTAAATGTGGTTTACGTTTCGGATGTTACAATAAGCACATGCTTGTCACAATTCTATCGCTCAACACCTGGTCCACCTACGGCCCGTACGAACACCGATGGCCGTGCATGATCTCGCAACTGAAAACACTCAAGCCCGACGTGCTTTTGCTTCAGGAAGTCACTGATTCCAGGCTGCTCGACCAAATTAAAAAAGCGACGCCGCTCCTTCACTGCGCTCACCAGGTTCAAGCCGGTCTCGCTACGGTGACGCGGTTTCCGCTGATCGCAACCGAAAACGTTACATATCAATCGAAATCACCATTGGAAAACGAAATTCGCGGCGCGCTCGTGAATACAGTTCAGATCGGCGGCAAAATGATTCTGCTCGCAAACACGCACCTGGCTTGGAGAGCGGAGGACGGCGGAACGCGTGCACAACAAGTGAGAGAACTTCTGAAGTACGTTCAAACAAAGGGTCTCCCCGCTATTTTAGCCGGCGACTTTAACGACGTGCCGGAAAGCCCGGCGGTAGAATGGATCACTCGGAATGCGGAATTTTGTGATCTCTTTGAACATTCGAGAAGTCCCGATCGGGGAATCACATGGGACAACCGAAATCCGTACATCCAGACTCATGCCGCAAAGGGTGTGCGTTTTCCGGATCGTCGGATTGACTATCTTTTCGCATCTCGGAATTTGGCAGCGGCTCGCGCTCTCAAACGGTGCGAAGTCGTGTTCCGTTCATCCTGTCGAAACGGAGCATTTGCCTCAGACCACTACGGTGTTTTGGCAGAAATGTGTGTAGAAAAATACCGGACGCCGTCCGCGGGGAGAGGTTGGCACTCTACGAGAAAAGTTCGGTGAATTCGCCGTACCCTTCCTGTTCTATGGCTTCCTTGGGAATAAATCGAAGTGCGGCAGAATTAATGCAGTACCGGTGGCCGGTGGGTGCCGGGCCGTCCTCAAAGACGTGCCCGAGATGAGAATCCGCGTGCTTGCTTCTAACCTCCGTTCGGCGCATGAAGAAGCTGCGATCAGACCGCTCCACAAGATGAGAATGCTCAAGGGGCTTTGAGAAGCTCGGCCAGCCGGTTCCGGAATCAAACTTATCACGCGAGGAAAAAAGGGGCTCGCCCGAAACAACGTCAACGTAAATCCCTTCTTCGTGATGGTTCCAATATTCATTCTTGCCGGCCGGTTCGGTACCGTTTTCCTGTGTCACTTTGTATTGCATCGGCGTGAGCATTTTCTTGAGCTCCGCTTTCGTGAATGTTGGGTA
>MHFO01000064.1:37938-39365 GCA_001804225.1 Omnitrophica bacterium RIFCSPLOWO2_01_FULL_50_24
CTCGCCCCACGCGCGTTTCAAAAACCCATCACGGCCCGATTGAGAACGAAAGAATTTGTAGCGGACCGGATGCTTGTGATCATAATCCTGATGATACTCTTCTGCGGAATAAAATCGAGAGGCCGGAATTAATTCCGTGGCGATGGGTTTTTCAAATCGGCCGGACGCTTCAAGTTCACGCTTAGAGGACTCGGCAATCGTTCGTTCCGTCTCGCTTGCATAAAAAATGGCTGAGCGATATTGAGGGCCCCGATCTCCAAACTGACCGCCCGCGTCGGTAGGATCAATCTGCCTCCAGAATACGTCTAGGAGTTCACGATACGTGATC
Source organism: Omnitrophica bacterium RIFCSPLOWO2_01_FULL_50_24 (assembly GCA_001804225.1). Classification (GTDB taxonomy): domain Bacteria; phylum Omnitrophota; class Omnitrophia; order Omnitrophales; family Danuiimicrobiaceae; genus 2-01-FULL-50-24. The sequence continues at coordinate 38,267 of MHFO01000064.1, forward strand.
TCAGACGGGTCGTAGGTGACTTCAATGACTTCGATGTGGCCTTTTTCCCCATAATCCTCATAGGTTGGATTCGCACCGTCACCGCCCGCGTACCCCGAGACCACATCCGTTACGCCCGCGAGCTTTTCAAACGGAGACTCCATACACCAAAAACACCCGCCGGCAAAAATCGCTTTTTCCATCTGCTCCCCTCCTGAACGCTCCGACATTTCGGCCGTGACGCTTCGCTCGCTAGCGCTGTAACCCGCGAGCACCGCAAGGATGCACAACATGATGCCAAAAATCAGCTTTGCGAATAGAAACGGTTTCATAAGTCATCTAAGTGTAACCACTACCGTCATTGCGAGACAGAATTCCTGGCCATGTCGAAGCAATCTGACACGAAGTGTCATTCCCGCGAAAGCGTCCGCCACGATTCATGGCGGACAATAGTTCATGGATACCCGCTTAAAGCATGCGGGTATGACAATAAGTGAGATTGCTTCACCCTGCTTCGCTGTCCCGTGCGGATGGCTCGGGACTGCTCGAACAAGCGCCCGACCGGCGCTTCACCAAGCTGTCCTCCCCCCTTGTGGGGGAGTCCTTCGACAGGCTCAGGATCCCGAGCGAAGTCGAGGGAGATAAAGGTGGGGGGTGATCGTTTTTCATCACCCCCATCCCTACCTTCCCCCATCAAGGGGGAAGGAGAAAAGAAGGTGCCGTCGTTTAAAATGTACAAATCCAAGTGAACCAAGACCTTGCGCGCGTCTTCGTAAATCACGCCGATATCCCGAATCAGCTTCTGATAAGCCGTTCGCTCAAGTGTCCCCATATCGTTCTCCAAGTTTTTATCCGGCCTTATTTATTCCCCCGTCCCCAAACCGCCGCCGTGCTGCCAGTCAAGAGGGCGGAGGCCGGCCTGCCGCATACACTGCTCCTTAAGACGTTTGAGGCGGATCGCGATCTTAAAGAGATCGTTGGTGGGATCATCAAGATCCAGTTCGCCTTCCTCACTGATGTTCTTGAGTTCGCCGGTTGCGATCAGCAAGTACTGCCGGCAGTCGTGGACCATCATATCTACGAATTCGACCGTGCCCTCCTCGGGCGGAAGCTGGAACTT
>MHFO01000065.1:0-5126 GCA_001804225.1 Omnitrophica bacterium RIFCSPLOWO2_01_FULL_50_24
AGGATGTATTTCGGCACACACTCGCCTGCCAACGCGATCGTAGAGACAACTTTAGGGCCCCGGGATAAGTCACCTCCGACCACCAACACGTGAAAACGTGAGGCAAGTTTCAGCAACCCCTCATAAAACCCCTTCACGAAGCGAATGGAAGTCGATCGGGGAAGCGTTAGACTTACGACGGCAAATCGGGGAGTTGCACCCATGGCTGCTATATCACTTAGATTAATCGCCAGCGCTTTCCAACCAATCTGTTGAGGAGATGTAACCCCACGCTTAAAATCAACCCCCTCGACCATTGTATCCATCGTCAGTACGTGGTTCCGGTTTGGTTTGAGACGAAATACAGCCGCATCGTCTCCGATACCTTTAACAAGATTTTTCGATCGCCCAAACGTCCACTTCTGAATAAGTTGAATAAGTCCAAACTCGCCACAAGACGAAATGGAGCGGCGTGTACTCGTGCGGTGTTTCGTCATAATCGCAACTCCGGAACATGCAGCATATTCGCAAGCAGGTTAATGCCGGGGATTAACCACGCATAAAGCAACCCCGTAAAATAAAGCGCCAAAACAATCAAAAAACCGTAAGGCTCCAATCCCAGATATCCGCGATCAAACGGTTCGGGCAGCAGACCGGCCACCACTCGAGAGCCATCGAGCGGCGGAATCGGTAATAGATTAAAGACACACAAACCGAGATTAAAATAGACTCCCAACAGCAACACCGGATGCGGAATCACGTGAAGCGCCGCAAGGAGAAACCCGGCAAACACCAGATTGGCAAGCGGGCCTGCAATGGCAACTAAAATCATGTCCCGTTTGGGACGGTGGAGCTTCCGAAAATCCACCGGAACCGGTTTGGCCATTCCCATGGCGAACCGACCGCCCGTCGATACAAACAGCATCACGGGAAAGAGAACGGTCCAGAACCAATCAATGTGTTTCAACGGATTGAGCGTCAGCCGTCCCCGTTCTTTTGCGGTCAGATCACCAAAGACAAAGGCAACCGCTCCGTGCGCCACTTCGTGAAGCGTCACAGTCATCAAAAAAATCGAAATGCCAACGACCCAAGTCCCAACGCTGCTTGCCGTCATTTCAACATCACATCCTTCACCAAGAAAAAGTACCCGATAAAAATCGCGTTATGTAAAACGTGCAATGAAATGCAAGACATAATGTTATGCCGTTTTTCGTACAAGTACGCAAGCACCAAACCCAGAAAGAAAATAGGCAGAAACGAAAAAATACTTTCATGAACTCCGGCGAACAAGGAAGCGGTGACAACCATGGATGCGGTGATACCAAAGTATTTACGAAGTGCCGGATAAAAAAAACCTCTAAAAAATAGTTCTTCGACGAGGGGACCTAAGATGCACGCGAGCATGAGACCGTAAAAAATTACCCACGGCGACAATTCCTTCTTCTCCAAAAAAACAACGACCAAAGGATGGGGCGGGGGCTCATAGGAAAAGGCGTTCGCCGTCCATACCAGCAGAATCAGCATTAAAATAAAGATCGGCAAAATGACAAAATAGGTCCGGATTCCGATCCAAACTTCGCGCAACAAAAGCACCGCGCCGACCGCGCGGTGCCGTTCGAACGAACGCCCAACCGGCGCCGCGCGCGGGCTTCTGTCCCGAACGGCAAAAGAACCCACAAGTTCTTTCCATCCGGCTCCATATTTTCGAACCGACCAAATCATAAAAAAAATGGCAGCCAAATCGAGAAAGAGCGTCTGTACTAGAAAAAGAGGAGGGTTGGATTGGGCGGTAAACAAAAAAGCGAACACCGAAAAAAAGATGTTTAAACATAAGCTGCTTGCAAAGAAAAAAAGGGTAACTTTAACCACTTCCGCAATACCCCAAACCGCGACCCTTTTTTGAAGAGGAAAAGGAGCCGGAAACATTTCTTTGTGGGCTGCCCAACGCCAAAGATCAACCGTATTAAACCAAAGTCCGAGAAAAATAGCTCCTGCAAATAGATACACACTCCATCTAAAAATTTTGGAAGGAGACACCTTACTTGAAAACTTGTTTTGAATCTCCTCAGGTGTCTGGGGAATATGAACCAAATTGAGCTCATCTTGCGATACGGTTTGACGATCTGTGAGCACCGAAGTGTGAATCTGATGTCTCACGGCAAAGATCGCCACATACGTGCACATCATAACGACGAAGAGATAAAAGTACGTTCTCTCCGTTTTAAAAAAATGAGCGATTTCAACTAAAAGCTGTATCATGTTCAGACACCGGAGGAAAAACACCGGCTAAATATCGTCCCGGCGTTTCGCGTCGTCGCAACGGAAAGCTCTTCCAGCGATATTTTTTTCAGATCAGCCACCCATTTTGCTGTTTCAATCATAAAAGCGGGCTCGTTTCGCTTCCCCCGATAAGCTTGCGGTGCCAAATAGGGCGCATCGGTTTCAAGCAAAAGCCGTTCGAGCGGACAAGCGCGCACCGCATCACGAAGGGCATCGTTTTTCTTATACGAAACGGGGCCTGCAAATGAAATGTACAAACCCAAAGAAATGAACCTTTCCATGATTTCGCGTGATCCGGAAAAACAATGACTGACCGCCCGAATGGGCGGCTTGAAGTGCGCTTCTAAAAGCCGGAGGGCTGCTTCATGGGCGTCGCGGAGATGTAACACAAGCGGCAATTTCATTTCCTTCGCAAGTTCGAAAAACTGAATGACTACGTCTCTCTGGATATGTTCAGGTGAAAGGTTCCGGTAAAAATCAAGACCCACTTCCCCGATCGCCACGACTTTTGGATGTTTCGCTAATTCTTTCAGTTCCCTCATCCCGTCAGGAGTAACGTTTTTGGCATCATGGGGATGAACCCCAACGGTTGCGTACACAAAATCATACCGTTCGCTGAGTTGAACAGCAGCTCTGGACGATTCGACATCCGTCCCCACATTGACAAAAAAACGGACTCCCCCTTCTCGAGCCCGTTCAATGACTTGATCGACGTCGGATTGGAAATCCGGAAAATGGAGGTGAACGTGCGTATCAACGAGTGTCATTACTCAACTTTTGGAAATAAGGGTTCGCCCTTGTCAATCTGAGTATTGGGTTTGAGGGTACCCCATTTAAATTCTTTTACGGTCGGATCGTCTTTCATTCCAAAAAGCTGTAATATTTTCCGTGACGACATCGGAAGAAACGGAAACAAAATAACTCCGAGCAGTCGAACGGTTTCGAGAAGTTCGATCAACACGTTGCCCAATTCATCTTGTTGACGTTCTCTGGCAAGCACCCAGGGTTTTTTCTGCTCCACAAAACGATTTGCCTCGCGCACCACCGACCAAATGGCGTCGATGGCTCCTTCGGGTTGAAAATCACGCATCTGGTTTCGAACTATTTCCAACATCTCGGAAACTTTTTTCTTCAAAGGCGAGTGGTCTTGACCGGCGGTGCTTGGAATTTTTCCCTTAAAATACCGATCCAACATGGACGTGGCGCGAAGCACCAAATTGCCCAGATCATTGGCAAGGTCGCTGTTGAACCGTTCAACGAGCAAATCCTCCGAATAAGACCCGTCAAAACCCAGCTTCACCTCGTGCAGCAGATAATAACGCAATGCATCGACGCCGTACCGGTTCACAATCTCAAACGGATCAACCGTATTCCCTCTTGATTTGGAAACCTTCGAACCTTCTATCGTCCACCACCCGTGGGCCAAAACGGTTTGGGGCATTTCAATGTCCAAGGCCTTCAACATAATGGGCCAATAAACCGCATGTTGGCGCAAGATGTCTTTTCCCACCATGTGAACATCGGCTGGCCAAAAGCTGGAAAATTTCTGCGTCGCAAGCGAGTATTCAATGCCGCTTACATAATTGATCAGCGCGTCAAACCAAACATAAACGACGTACTCCGGCGATTCGGGATATGAAATCCCCCAGCTTAAGCGCGAACGGGGACGCGTAATGCAAAGATCTTCCAAAGGTTGTTCCAGAAAAGTCAAAATTTCGTTTTGCCGTGTCTTCGGCAAAACAAATCCGGGATGTTTCCCGATGTAATCAACCAACCACAACTGGTAGTTCGAAAGTTTAAAGAAATAATTTTCTTCGCAAAGCTCTTGAACGTCACGACGGCAGTCGGGGCACTTCCCTCCTGCCAGTTGCAGCTGCGTCCAAAACGACTCACACGGCGTACAGTACCACCCCTTGTAATTTCCCTTATAGATATCCCTTTTCGATTCCAGTCGTTTCAGAATAGTTTGAACTATTTCTTGATGGCTCGGGTCGGTGGTTCGAATGAAATGATCATAACGAATGCCGATTATGTCCCAAAGTTTTTTAAACACGGGAACCATTTCATCCACATAGAGCTTGGCTTCTTTCCCTTGAGCTTTGGCTGCTTGATCAATTTTGGTGCCGTGTTCATCCGTCCCCGTCATGAAAAAAACCTCTTCACCCAGAAATCGATGGAATCGCGCAAAGGTGTCGCACAAAATCGTCGTGTACGCATGGCCGATATGCGGTCGTGCGTTCACATAATAAAGGGGCGTCGTGATATAAAACGGTTTATTCATTTCTGATCACTCATCCCTCGGCAACCACTTGGAGAAGTCATAAATTGAGAAAACGTTCAAACAGAATTTGCATTTGAGTCAGCGCCAATTTCTGATTGCCGTAAGCACGAAAAACCTTTTCGATTTCCTTCACGGAATCGAATAACTCCAAGATTTGATCCAGCGCGCGCTGCTCCGTTTGCTTTTCTAATGCACCGACGCGATCGACATGAACCACGTATGTGCCTTCCCGCATCACCTTGAACACCACCAGATCCCGTGCCCATTCACCCAGCAATCCAAAAAAGGGTTCCACATCGATCCGTTTTGCGTTGTGCAACTCTTCGACACACTGAGCGGCATTTTGGAAAAAAGAGTCGAACCACTTATTTTTCTTTTCGAACCAACGGTCCTGAAACTCCTGCCGGGCACGGCCGAGCGCTCCCTGCGAATGACGAGCCAACACCTCCGCCTCTTCTTGGGTTGCCCCATCTTGAATCAACACACCCCTCACGTGCGCAACATCGAAAGGAGGTACCTTGATCTCGATAGCTCGTGAAACGATCGTGGGAAAAAGCGAAACAGCATCGCGGACCAAAAGAAAAAT
>MHFO01000065.1:5137-5517 GCA_001804225.1 Omnitrophica bacterium RIFCSPLOWO2_01_FULL_50_24
GAGGCGGCTCTTCTAAACTCTTGAGCAAAGCGTTCTGCGATTCAGGAGTAAGGCGTTCCGCTCCTTGAAAGACAAAAACCTTTGTTCTTCCCTCAAAAGGCCTGAGTGCGAGTGTGCTCAAAAATGATCTGACGTCCGCAAGTTTCAACGATTTAATTTCCGCGTCCTCGCCGATCCACTTAACGTCTGGGTAAACACCCGACTCGATTCGCTGACACGTATCGCAATGGCAAGAGACCTGAGTTTTCTTTTCGCAGCAATTCAACGCTTTGGCAAATGCGACCGCTAACGCTCGCTTCTTTTCCGGCTCATTTCCGGTCAAAAGATAGGTAGTCCCATGGTTCTCATTCTGAACTTTTCTCACAAACCTTTTCAAAATC
>MHFO01000066.1 GCA_001804225.1 Omnitrophica bacterium RIFCSPLOWO2_01_FULL_50_24
GGGACAGGAAAACTTTGAGCAGTGCCACGACGAAGCGAAACAAAGAATCGCCAATTTAAGCCGAGACCGCCACGCACTCTAGTCCTCCGTCGCGTTTCCAGCCGCCGGCACATAATCGTAGGCGACTTCCTTAGTCGCCGCGATGAGTACTGCCGCATCGGCGGCGGCAAAAACCATTAGCGAACAACTGAGGATATCGTATAATAATCTCCTGTTAAGCACGGCCCCTCAGGTGGTGGGTTCCGTTCGAGAATAGGATATGCTATATGAGCCAACCGAAACCGGCGCCAATACCTAAAGAAAAGCCGAAGGCAAGAGATGTTCGAATTTTGGTTGTCGGAGGAACGTCCGAAGAGGTTCAGTTTATCCAGGAGTGGTCCGAGTTTCCCGACAGCCCATCCTTGACCTTCAGCCACGTTTTTTCTGTAGGAGAAGCCCTCGAACAAATCAAGACAGATGTTTTAGACTTAATTCTGTTCAGCAGTTCCTTTCTTGCCGGTCGTAATTTTGATCTGTTCTTTAAGTTACGCGCTCATTCTTTAAGCTGCCCCCTCGTGGTGTTCGGAAAAATCGTTGACGAAACCATCGTTCTTAAAGCCATGCGGGGCGGCGCTCAGGACTGGATTGATATCGCGTCGGTTCCGGCAGCCGAGGTCGAGCTCCGGCTGAAACGGGCGGTAGAGCGCCAAAAGGTTTCGGCCAAGGAACTTCAGTCGTTGGCGGGCGAGCTTGAAGAAGCAAGAATTCAGTTGAGGAGTCTCGAAAATAGAGATTCGTTGACCGGACTCTTGAATCGACAGGGATTGCAACAGATTCTTTCCGGAAAAATCCAGCTCTTAGGAACTCAACCGATGAATCTGGCGGTTCTCTTAATTGATTTGGACGACTTTCGGAGAGTGAACGAGACGTGGGGACATGTTTCGGGAGACGTGGTGTTGAAAGAAGTCACCGCCAAACTTCGGGCTGTTTTGCGCGGCAGGGGATTCTTAGGCCGGATCGGAGGAAATCAATTCATGGTGCTTGTCACCGGAATGGAGGCGGAAAATAGCCGCCGGCTTGCTGAAGCCGTCCGACTTGCGATTTCGTCGTCGTCCATTTCGCTTTCATCGGGCTCAGCCGTCACGATTACGGCAAGCATTGGGGGCATCTTGGTTTCGCAGACGAGTCCATCGATCGACGAACTTTTGACTAAGACTCATGCGGCGCTCATCCAAAGTAAAAACGACGGGAAAAACCGGGTGTGCTTTGACCGATTGGAACACGACGGCGGGGGAGAAGAGCGGTATTCGCTTGCGCACATTTTACAGGCAATGAAGACGGGAGAGCGATTTCGCAGCGTTAAACAACCGATCGTGAATCTGAGAGATTTGAGCGAGGTCGGTTACGAATTTTTAAGCCGTTCCTCAATCGAAGTGTTCGAACTCCCGGATGACTTTTTCCGCGTTTGCCAGGAAGACAACATGCTGACCTTAGTCGACCATCAGTGTTTTAAAATTTGCATTGCGGCGGGCAGATCTCTTCCTCAGAATCTTTCACGGCACTTGAATCTGTTTCCGTCCACCCTTCTCGATATTCCCATCCGGCATCTGCTGGACGTTATTCCAAACGGGAAATCTAAATCCGTGTACTGCATTGAAATTAGCGAACAACAAATCATCGGCGATCCTTCGTATTTATCGAATGCGGTCAATGAACTGAAACAGGCAGGCATCAGAGTGGCGATCGACGACGTCGGTTTTGGCCGCAGTTGCGTTGAAAACCTGATCCTTCTCGAACCGGACATTGTGAAAATCGACAAGCGTTGGATTCACGGGATCTCCCGGGATTCGGTTCGGAAACGGTCGTTAAAGCGTCTTCTCAACATGTCAGAAGCCCTGGGCGCGGAAGTGATTGCCGAAGGGATTGAGCTCGAGGAGGATTTGGAAGTGCTCAAGGAACTTGGCGTGCCGTACGGCCAAGGATTTTTGTTGGGAACTCCATCCTAAAACGTTCATGCCGCAATCAACGAAACGCCAAATCACTTTATCGCCTTCGGCACTGAACCTCTTTTTGCAGTGTCCGCGCTGCTTTTGGCTTGAGAAGGTGAAAAAGGTAAAACGACCCCGCGGTATTTTTCCTTCGCTTCCGGGCGGAATGGACCGGGCCATCAAAAACTACTTTGATCGTTTTCGGCAGGACTTAATTTTGCCCCCCGAGCTTACCGGTTCCGATTTTAAGGGTGTGAATCTTTTCAGGGATCAGCGCCAGCTTGATTTGTGGCGCGATTGGAGAACGGGTCTCAGGTATGAAGATTCCAGTGAAGGCGCGGTCTTGACGGGCGCACTCGATGATTTGCTTGTCAAAGGGGAACGGTACATTCCTTTTGACTATAAAACAAAAGGGTCCGTGACGACTCAAGAAGATGCCGTCCGGTATTACCAAAATCAATTGGATTGTTACGCCTTTCTTTTGGAGGCAAATCAATGTCCGCCCGAAGACCATGCTTTTTTGCTTTATTATTCGCCGCGCCGCGTGGAAAGCGACGGCCGGGTCACTTTTGAAATTCAGGCGATCAAAGTCGGAACGGATACGAAACGCGCTCGAAACGTATTCGCCGAAGCGTTGGCGGTCCTGAAAGGACCCATGCCTTCAGTCCGCTCAACGTGTGAATTTTGTCTTTGGCTCGAGCAGACTGCAAAACTTCATCGATCCTCCGAATGAAGTATGCGGTTATTTCCGACGTCCACTCAAATTTAGAAGCGCTCGAAACTGCCCTCGCTGAAATTCAAAAGCGCCGCGCGGATCAACTCATTTGTTTGGGCGATGTCGTGGGATACGGGGCCAATCCTTCCGAATGTTTAAAAAATGTGTGCGAGGCAGCAAGCGTCGTGGTCATGGGAAATCACGACCGGGCCGTGTTTGACGTGCCGCTCAGAGATCGCTTTGTGGATTGGGCGCGTACCGCGATCGAGTGGACGGCAGGAGTTTTAAGCAATGCCGAAAAAAAGATGATCCTCGGGTTTCCTCCGCTCGTGATTGACCAAAAGGCCGGCGCAACGTGGATGCACGCGAGTCTCGACGAACCCAACGAGTATCATTATCTTTTTAGCGACTCGGATGCGCGTCCTTCGTTTAAACTTTCGGAAACCGATTTCTGTTTTTTTGGTCACACCCACATTCCGTCCCTCTTTTCCGAAAAGACGGGAGGAGTGCGCCGCTTAAGCGAGGGCGTTGTTTCGTTGCCCAAGGGAGATCGGTTCTTGTTAAATCCGGGGAGCGTGGGCCAGCCGCGCGACAAAAATCCGAAACTCAGTTTCGGCGTGTTTGATTCGGACGACCGCACGTTTGAAATTGTACGGCTCGACTATGACAACCGTAAGGCCGCGGCAAAGATCAGAAAAGCGGGATTACCTTCATATCTGGCGGATCGCTTGTTGTAAGCTCAGGAAGTGCCCGGTTTCGAATTTAAGCCGATCTTGAATGTGGTGAGGAATGAATAAAACGGAAACGAAGAAGAAAATTGAAAAATTGCGGCGCGACCTTGAACGCCACAACCGAAAGTATTACGTGGAAGCGAAGCCCGTCATTTCGGACCAGGAGTTTGACGCGCTTATGCGCGAGTTGATTGATTTGGAGAAGGAGTTTCCCGATCTCAAAACGCCGGATTCCCCGAGCGAACGCGTGGGCGGAGCTCCCCTTAAGGAATTTCGCACGGTTCGTCATAAGATTCCGATGATGAGCATGGACAACACGTATTCCTACGACGAATTGCGCGAATTTGATGAGCGCGTCAAAAAAGGTTTAGATGCCAAAGACGTTGACTATTTTGTTGAGGAAAAGATCGACGGCGTTTCCATTTCGCTTCTCTACCGGGATGGCGTATTTGTTCTCGGTGCGACGAGGGGAGACGGCCGTTTAGGGGACGATGTGACGGAAAATTTAAAAACGATTGATGATATTCCGCTTCAATTTCGGGGAAAAGCTCCTGCAGTGCTTGAGGTTCGCGGCGAAGTATATCTTGCGCACAAAAGTTTCGAAGCGATCAATCGTGAAAAGGAAAAGGCGGGAGAGGAGCTTTTTAAAAATCCGAGAAATGCGTGTGCGGGCACTCTGAAACTGCTTGATCCGAAGATTGTACGGAAGCGAAAGTTAAATCTCTTTTGCCACGGCCTCGGGCAGATCGAGGGCAGTCCCAATTTCCACGGGCAGTCCTCGAAGCGAAGCGGAGAGGGCAGTGCGGTTCGCAGCCAGTCTGAGTTTTTCGAGCAGCTCCGCGAGCTTGGTTTTCCCACCATCCCGAACGCAAAAGAGGTCAAGGATATTGAATCGGTTATTGAATTTGTGGAATCGTTTAAGAAGAAAAAAGACCGCTTGGGTTACAATGTTGATGGACTGGTGGTCAAGGTCAACGACTTTAAAGCGCGGGACCGGTTGGGCGCTACGAGCAAAGCGCCGAGGTGGATGATTGCCTACAAGTATCCGGCGGAACAAGCGGTAACGGAATTAGAAGATATCGAGATCAGCGTGGGCCGTACGGGAGCTCTTACGCCTGTGGCACTTTTAAAACCAGTGCGGCTTTCGGGGACGACGGTGTCGCGGGCAAGTCTGCACAATCGGGATGAAATCGAGCGTCTTGATGTTCGAGTCGGCGACTTTGTGCGTGTTGAAAAGAGCGGTGAAATTATTCCAAAAGTGGTTGCGGTCGAGGTCTCAAAACGAGGCACCGGCGTACGGAAATTCAAATTTCCAGATCGTTGTCCCGTTTGCGGCGGTCGAGCCACGAGGAGCGGGGACGAAGTGGTCGTTCGATGTGTCAGTCTTGCGTGTCCGGCTCAGCTCAAGGGACGGATCAAACATTTTGCGATGCGCGACGCATTGGATATCGAAGGCATGGGTGAGGCACTGATCGAACAATTGGTCGAGAAAAAATTGGTGAAGGGCCTTGCCGATTTATATGAGCTTGCTTTTGATCAGGTTGCCGGTCTTGAACGGATGGGGGAAAAATCTGCACAAAATTTGTTTGATGGGATCGAGAAAAGCAAATCCAAAGAGCTGTATCGACTTATTTTTGGCCTCGGCATTCCGAACGCAGGCGAACACGCCGCCCAAATTTTAGCAGATCGGTTTAAACATTTAGATCGGTTGACGCGTTCTACTGCCGAAGAGCTTCAGGCGATTCCCGGGATCGGTCCGACCACGGCCGACTCGGTGGTCGATTTTTTTAAAGATGCCGGAACTCGGTCGACGCTTGAGAAAATGAAAAAATCAGGTGTCCGCTTTGACGTCGTCGAATCCAAAAAGTTGGGAACGGCCTTTGCAGGCAAAACATTTGTCATTACGGGAACGTTAAAACATTATTCCCGAAGTGAAGCGGAACAGTTGATTCGGAAATTCGGCGGTTCGGCGATCTCAAGCATTTCCAAAAAAACCGATTTTCTGGTTCTGGGTGATGAATCGGGCTCCAAGTATGACAAGGCAAAAGCCCTCGGCATCCACGTCATTGACGAACATCAATTTCAAAATATGGTGAAGCAAGCAACATGAAACGCAAAACGCCGGTGCCGACCACTCATTCTGCATCAGGCAAACGCAGAGAATCAGAAGGGGAATCGGCGTTTCTAGCTCTTGTTCGGGAATTCATCAGTTATCTTTCCGTTGAGAAGGGACTTGCTAAAAACACGCTGCTTGCCTATGAAGCTGATCTTAAAAAATACACCGGTTTTCTCGCCACAAAAAAATTGCGTCATCCAAATCAAGTTAATCGGAGTTACATTACGGAATTTTTGTTTCATGAAAAAGAGCGCAAGCAAGAGGCCTCCTCTATCGCCCGCGCTTTGGTAGCAGTTAAACTTTTTCATCGGTTTCTCTTGCATGAAGGAATTCTTCAGGAGGACGTTACCAGTGTCCTCGAGAGCCCAAAA
>MHFO01000067.1 GCA_001804225.1 Omnitrophica bacterium RIFCSPLOWO2_01_FULL_50_24
AGATTTGGTCTCCGATCGCGTATCTTGCAAGCAAGTTGCCGGGCTTCTTTTTTCGAATGATGGATGCTGAAGAAAGTCGGACCGCTTCCCGACATCAGTCTTTTTGGAACAGCCAATTCGTCAAAAAGCGCGTCAATTTGCTTAAGTCGAGGTCGAAGCGAAAAACTTGCTAAGCTAAGATCATTGCGAAGTCGCACTGAAAATCGACTTGATTTAAGACGGTGAAAAAAAGCGGAAGTGATTGTAGCAGAACGACTTATTCTTGTCAACCTGGGGGCATTTAACCGTGCATAAACCGATCGGGTTGAAAGACCAAATGGGGGCACTACCAGTACAAACCAAAGCCGCTTACGAGTGGGGAGCGGTTGAATCACCTCTCCCTTTCCAAAGCCCCAAGCTTGATTCACACCTGACAAGAAAAAGGGGACATCTGCTCCTAATTGAACACCGATGCGCACGAGCGTTTTTATGGGCAAACCCAATTGAAACAACTGATTCATCCCTAAAAGAAAGTGTGCGGCATTACTGGAACCGCCTCCCATGCCCGCCGACACGGGAACTCGCTTCTTGAGCCAAACCCGAACCCCGCCGGTCCACGAGACGGTTTGAGACAATAATCGGTACGCTTTATAGACCAAGTTTTGTGTTTTATTTTTTAGTTTTGGATGGTCGGAAGAGAGGTAAAAACCTGGCCGTTTTGTTTTTCTTAAAATCAAGCGGTCACAAAGAGAAATTCTATGAAACAGCGTCGCAATCTCATGGTAACCATCATGGCGCCGGCCCAAGACTTCAAGATAAAGATTCACCTTTGCGGGTGAGGAGACGGTCAACGCGTTCATGAGATTGAAAAGAGAGAAAAGGGACGGCTGGTAGCCGCCCCTTTTCTCATTTTGTCGGTTGGATAAATTACGACCAAACTTTCTTTTTATGACGATTCTTGCGCAATTTTTTCTTACGTTTGTGCTTGTTCATTTTGCGCTTCTTGCGTTTTCGTCCACAAGGCATTTGGTTTCTCCTATTGAGATGGTGGTGGTCTTAAAATCAGTAAATCACTTTATTGAGGGGATACTCGATAATTCCCTCGGCGCCTGCTTTTCGCAAACCTGGAATTAAATCGCGGACAACCGCTTCATCAATAATCGTATCCACATCGTACCAACCGCCGCCGGAAAGGCTCGAAACCGTGGGTTTCTTGAGCGCGGGAAGCAGTTTCAAAACTTTTTTTAGGTTCGCTTGGGACACATTAAGTTTTAAACCGACTTTGTTTTGAGCATTGATCGCTCCCTCAAACAAAATGGCCAGTTGATCCAGTTTCCGCTTTTTTTCCGGATTCTTTAAACTTTTCTTGTTGACGATGAAGCGTGTGGTAGAAACGAGCACCGTATCAATAATCCGAAGTTGATTGGCAACGAGACTCGAACCGGTTTCCGTCGCCTCAACGATCGCATCGGCAAGCCGCGGCGGTTTGGCTTCGGTCACCCCCCAAGAAAATTCAACCTCTGCCTTCACCTTCTTTTTTTCAAGGTACCGTTTCGTTACCGAAACAAGTTCAGTGGCAATTTTCTTGCCTTGAAGATCTTGAACCGATTTGAATTTTGAGTCATTGTGCACCGCAAGGACCCAGCGCACGGGCCGGTTGGTTGCTTTCGAATACTTGAGCTCGAGAATTTCCTCGACATCCGCATCATTTTCCACCACCCAATCATGACCCGTCAGACCGCAATCCACAACTCCGTCCTGAACGTAGCGAGGCATTTCCTGCGGCCGATATAAAACGATTTCAAGTTCCGGATCGTCCACCGTGGGATAATAAGAACGTGCGCCCACAACGATATTGAACCCTGCCTTCTGGAAGAGATGGTAGGTGGCTTTCTCTAAACTTCCTTTGGGTAATGCAATCTTAAGTTTCATTTCTAACCCTTTAACTATCAATCCTTTCTGTGCAAGACGAAAAAGTGGCGTATTCTATCCTTTTTCATCTTTAATGTCATCCCTTAAAATAGTAGTGTTGGCCGGGAAACGGACAGGAAAACAGAAGGAATCTAACAGAAGGTACACATTTGGATTTTCATCTTAATCGCGTCCTCCGGAAGCGTGGGTTCCCATTAATTTTTTCAATCTGTTCCTCTCACTCACCTTGAGGTCTTTCTTGATTGCAATCCCTAAAATGTTCTGTTCCACCCTCATGTGATAGTTCAAAACACAAAACCAATACGTAGCCATATCTTGAACTTGAGACAGACAAGCGGCTCTGGCTGCGTTCGATGTGTCCCGACTCAGTCGTTTCAACAAGCCATCCATTTGATCGGTTTGCCGCTCTAAATCATGATGCTCCAAGTTGAAAAAACGGATGGGCAGTCCCAGTTTCGGCACATGAATTTTTAAAAAATGGTGGATGATTTTTTCCTTCGAACCGGCATACCAATGCCATTCTCGTTTGAATCTTGTGAGGATTTTTCGGGCTTCTCTTATCCGTTTTCGAAATGCAGCTGCTTCCCCAAGGCGGAGTTTTGTGAGCATTGAACGAAAGCGATTGGCGGAGCTGAAAATCGCATCGTAGCCGGCGTCGAGAAATTGAACGTTTCCTTTTTTTGCCGCTCGCAGCATTGGATCTTCTCGCTTTCTCGCAAAAAGATATCCTATGCAAAGCAAGACGGCTGTGACACCAGTCACTATTGATAGGAACGGATGAAGATCTAAAGAGATGGCGGGGAAATTAAAAAATACCGGCGATGAAGATCTTCCTACTCTTGGGGCGTGCTCTCGGAGGACTTACGGTTGAGGAGCTCGGCTTCTTCCTTAGAAATTTGTTTGAGGCCGATCTTTCCGGTAAACGCATCGATCAGGACTATTTTAAAAAGAAAACCTTTCAGCTCGACCACTTCATCAAGCACAAAGTCAGCTGGTTTTTGATTTGTTGATTTCACGTGCATACCGATCCTTGGATGGTTAATGCCAAAAGTTCTTGCGTGCGGAATCTACCTGACCTCGCACAAGTCCACGTAAGACCCGCATTCCTTCTGAACGTCGCTTAAAAATGATTCGGAAGGTGCGCGCTTTGCCCGAAAAGAAGGATCGAGCAAATCTGACGTAAACCGAAACCGCTGCAAATAATAGGCGCGCGCGCCAGCGATCATCTTCGCCATCTCGATCACATCGTTTCGGGTGTGCACACCGTCGATTAAGGTGGAGCGGAATTCGTACGGAACTCCGGAATGAAAAATAACCCTGATGCTTTCCCTGATTTTTTCCGAGCTCACCGGAACGTTTGTGACAGACGAATATTTCTCGATCGGAGCTTTAATATCCATCGCCACGTAGTCGATCAAGCCGGAATCCAGAATGGTTTCGAGCGCGTCCGGAAAATAACCGCACGTATCCAGCTTTACCTCAAATCCCAGTTCTTTTACCTTGCGGATGAACTCACAGAGGCCCGGCTGCAACGTAGGTTCGCCTCCCGAGACGACAACGCCTTCAAGAAGACCTTTCCGCTTTCTCAAATAAGTAAACAGGTCTTCTTCGTCAATACGGGTTTCGGGACACGCCAGCGCCAGCTTCGGATTAAAGCAATAGCCGCACCGAAATGCGCACCCTGATGTAAAGACGACGGTCGAAATCCTATTCGGAAAATCCAATAAACTTACTTTTTGAAATCCGCCAAGCTTCATGTTTACGAGCACGCGACATGAACAAAGGACTTTTCCTGTAATTGCTGATTGTATTCTTTGCGTTCGGAATACTCTTCCTGTTTTCCCTCATTCCACTGAGCAACGGGACGAAGATACCCGACCACTCGAGAATAAACCTCACATACCTGCCGCTTCTTACTTTCCGTTAGCTTCTGCGCTGACATACCCTACCTCCTCGTCACATTTTGGACAGTACTCGTGTTCGCCCGCCAAATAACCGTGCGACGGGCAAATGCTAAACGTCGGTGTTATGGTGAAGTACGGCAACCGATAATTCTCAACTACTTTTTTAACCAACCGTTTTGTCGATTCAGGCGACGGCATACTTTCGCCGAGGAACCCGTGCAACACCGTTCCCCCGGTGTACCGCGTCTGAAGAGGATCTTGAAGATCCAGGGCCTCAAAAAGGTCGTCTGTGAAATGAACCGGCAGATGAGTTGAATTGGTATAAAAGGGTTTCGCTCCCTTTTGAAATTTCTCCTCATTGGCGCAAATGATGTTGGGGTAAGCATTCTTATCAATCTTGGCCAATCGGTACGCAGTTCCTTCGGCAGGAGTTGCTTCCAAGTTGTACATTTGACCCGTCTCCGTTTGGAACCCTAAAATTTTGTTCCGCATAAAATCCAAGACTTCGCACGCAAACGCGTGGCCTTTTTCATCTGCGATGTTCACACCCAAGAAATTCAGGCACGCCTCGTTCATCCCCACAATCCCAATCGTTGAAAAATGATTGGTCCAGTATTTGCCGAACCGCTGTTTAACGTCCTCGAGGTAAAATCTGGAGTAAGGATACAGATCTTTTTCCGTTAATTGTTCCAACACCTTGCGCTTGATTTCTAAACTTTCCTGCGCAAAAAGCATCATGTGTTCCAGACGCGCAAAAAAATCGTCTCTGTCGTGAGCCAGGTACCCCAGCCGAGGAAGATTAATGGTTACCACGCCGATTGAGCCCGTGAGCGGATTGGCTCCAAAAAGACCGCCGCCGCGTTTTTCAAGGTTTCTTAAATCCAATCTGAGGCGGCAGCACATGGACCGTGCGTCTTCCGGAGACATGCTCGAATTAACAAAATTGGCGAAATAGGGGACTCCATATTTGGCGGTAACGCGCCAAAGCAGATCGAGATTTGGGTGATCCCAATTAAAATCCTTGCTGATGTTGTACGTCGGAATCGGAAACGTAAACACCCTCCCCTTCGCATCCCCTTCAATCATGACTTCAAGAAATGCCTTGTTCAACATATCCATTTCTTCTTGAAACTCGCCGTAGGTTTCTTTCCGGGGCTCGCCTCCGATGACAACCGGAACCTGCGCCAGCGTGCGGGGTGCCTGAAGATCCATGGTGATGTTGGTAAAGGGCGTTTGAAAACCGGCTCGCGTCGGGACATTGATGTTAAAAATGAACTCCTGCATGGCCTGACGAACTTCCGGATAGCTCAAGCCGTCAAACCGTATGAACGGCGCAAGAAGCGTATCAAAACTCGAAAACGCCTGAGCGCCGGCTGCTTCTCCTTGAAGGGTATAAAAGAAATTGACCACCTGTCCAAACGCACTTCTTAAATGCTTGGCGGGGTTGCTTTCTGCTTTTCCCGGAGCACCCCGAAATCCTTTTTGAAGCAACGCTTGCAAATCCCATCCGACACAATAAACGGAAAGGAAGCTGAGATCATGAATGTGAAAATCGCCGCGGAGATGCGCATTCGCGATTTCCACCGGATAAATTTTTTTCAACCAATAGATTTTACTGATTTCGGAAGAAAGATAGTGATTTAAGCCCTGCATCGAATAGGACATGTTGCTGTTTTCACGGACTTGCCAATCCAGTTTTTCAAGATAGTCGTCCACTAAATCTGTTTTTGCCTTTGACACGAGCTCCCGAATTTTTGCATGTTGTTCGCGATAGAGAATGTATGCCTTGGCCGTTTTCTTATAGGGGGAGTAGAGAAGGGCTTCTTCCACCAGATCTTGCAGTTCCTCAACATGGGCCACTTTTTGATGGATGCGTTCTTCGGCAAGTCCAAGAACTCGTTGCATCATCCGGTGAGCTACGTCTTCTCCGAATTCACCGGTTGCTTCGCCGGCACTTGTAATGGCGCGGGTTATTTTTTCAGGAACAAATGGAACGATCCTTCCGTCTCGCTTTTGTATGTCTTTAAACATGGCAGCTGCTCCTCGTTGACAAAACTAAACTATTTAGTTGAATGGGGATCGTAAACAGAAATGCGTTTCTTCCGACGTGCCAAACCACTTGATTCTTTCCATATTTTTAACCGAACGAGATTGGCTTGCGATTCAGATCGGCCTACATATAGTATCGACTGTTCCTTAAAACACTAAATATAGTATAAACTAAGTAAATCCGTGTCAAGCAAATTGCTGTGAAATTTTACACGTACTCGCAGCTTTTGCTACCAATTGACCGGAAGAATTACGAATTTCACACTCAAGATAAGAGATGCTCTTGCCAGACGAGAGCGCTTTGGCGGCCGCTCGTAAACGGTCTCCTCGATATGCGGGTTTCAGAAAATTAATTTTAAATTCCACGGTAACACCCTGCCGGTTTTCGGGCAAAAGGGTTAGAAAAGCAAAACCCATCGCCGCGTCAGAAAGATCACACAGAATCCCGCCGTGAACCAGCCCGATCGTGTTCTCATGTTCTTTTCTGGTCCGCAGTTCACACACAGCGGTTCCCTTCCCTGTTTTGACAAGACGAAATCCGACGAGCTTTGCAACAGGAGGTGTGGCAGATTGAACTTTTTTGGGGCGGCTCACTTGAAGCATCGCAACTTCTCGTTGTATCCCTACTTTTTAAATGCAAAGATGCGCGTCTGTCTCAACACGCAGAGAAAGAACCGAATCAAAAGGATGCTTTCCCTGAACGTCATAAAAACAACTTCGGGAATGCGAATCTCAAAAAACCTTCCCGACTTAAAATGTCGTAACGCCTTCCTCCAAAATCTCGTCATCGGCAAGCGAGTCATCGTAAGCGAATCCGAAAATACATCCCACTTCCTCAACCACAAACCAAAACGAGAAGGAACTCGAATGGGCAAAGCAACCTTTGAAGGGCCCGACATTTTCAAAGCAAACGCGGCTCTTCGGTATGCTTCTTGTAATTCGGCGAGACCAAAACTCCTCCACTCGATCACGCGCCTTCTGACTTTGCCGAGCTCGTCCAACACACGCGTCTCAAGAGGAGTTCGAGATCGAGTGGCGAGCCACACTTCTTCCATTTCCAAGGCCAATCGAACCCACTCTTTCAACATGTGCCATACATCTTGAACGCGCCGTTTGAAGTATGCCCACCGGGGTTCCAACGAAAACGTCGCACGACGATCCCGGCGGCCCTTCATCCTCAAAAAACCGTGGAGCATCGGGTGCCCGCCTTCTGCTTGAATCGCATTCTTATACCAAACGAAATTGAGAAAAACGCCCCAATAACTTTTTGGTCTTACCTTCTTTAAAATGGCCTTCATATTTTGAACGGAATAAAAACTCTTCCACGCATTTTGATAGGCCTGAAACCATTCGCCCGGCTTCATGTGTGCGTGGCGTACCGTTTCGTGAGTCGAATCGTAGTTATTGAGGTCCGCATCCAAAATAGTACCCCGATCCACTAAATGACGGTAATCCACAGAACCCGGAAGAGGCGTCATCATAAAGAAGGACGCTTGTTCGGCGCCCAGTTCCGTTTGAAGACGAAGAACATCCTGCTGGACAGACGCTTCGGTGTCTCCGGGAAAACCAACGATATAGGCCAAATGGGTCACAATTCCTGCTTGATGATACTCATCGATCAGCTCTTTAAAACAGCTCGTATGGTTTTGGCGTTTCCCAACCGCTTTCAAGTTTTCTTCATTGAT
>MHFO01000068.1:0-8386 GCA_001804225.1 Omnitrophica bacterium RIFCSPLOWO2_01_FULL_50_24
ATGTAATGTAATAAGGAATGTTACCGATCACTTTGACCCGAGTTCCCCGTTTCACATATTTTGCCAAATCAATTTTTAAGATGTCTCCGTGCACTAACTTTAAATGGTGATAAGCGCCGCCCAGTTCCCCATTCAAGATCTGAATAAACCGTTCGTCTTGTTCAATCGCGGTGACACAAGCTCCGGCAGCCAGTAAAAGCTCGGTGAGCGCTCCCAAACCGGGGCCGATTTCAATCACGGGTTCGTTCGGTCGGGGTTTGACACACGCAATCAATTTCCTTTGAACATTTTCATCGACCAAAAGATGCTGACCTCGGGCGCCGCGCACCGAAAGACCGTATTTTTTGAGCAGCTGGATTTGATGCATGTCTGACTTTAACACGGGCATTTTAAAAAGGCAATCGGCGTAAAATTTTCTGCACAGGTTTTACTTGTAAAACCGGGGGACTCCTCTATAATTCAGTTAGTTAATACTATTAACTATTAACCCTTGAAACTAAAAAGAACTGTGTCCGAACGCGAACAATTTCTTAACCTCTTCTGGGAAATGCAGCCTAAATTTTCCCGCTTCTATGCCCGCGCCTTGAACGAAATGGACCTCTCTATTTCCCAATATGCCCTGCTCAACCAGCTTGCGGTTTCGGGCGGCCCGATGACTGAAATCAGTTGCAAGCTTCACGTCTCAAAACCCGCGGTCACCAATTTGGTCGACCGCCTTGAAAAGAAAAAAATGATCAAACGCGTCGCGCATCCTAAAGACCGGCGCGTTTACCTGCTTGAAATTCAACCCAAGGGTGAAAAAATCGTCCGCGAAATTCAATCGGAAATTCTGAAATTCCTGTTGAAAACGTTTGATCAATTGAACGCGGCTGAACGCAAGTCGCTTGTGCGCTTCTATGCGCTCATCTCCAAAACCATAGATGAGGTCTTGTTCGAACCATGCGGCACAAAAACGTAAGATTGTACGTTTTATCCGTGTTCCTCCTCATAACGGGGTTGCGCCCTGCCTTTGCCACGGGGAGCGAACCGTCGAAGCAAACGAGCGTCCAACCGGCGCAAGATCAAATTTCCCCGGTCGTACCCCTCGACATCCGTATGTTCACTCTTAAGGATTGTTTCGAGCTCGCTCTGAAACGCAGCGAAACGCTCGCCATCCGCAAAGAGGAAATTGAATCGGCCGAGGCGGAAATTCTGAAAGCAAGCGGCCAGGTCTTGGGCGATGTCGACTTTCTCATCACGGATTTCCGGCAGGATGCGCCGCGGACCGGCAGCTCAGCCAGCAGCGGAATCGAGAGGGCATCGACTGCGTATGACCGGCGGGAGCGAAAACTTGTGATCAGCCAGCCGCTTTTTCAGGGATTCAAATCCTTTGCCGCGCTCACAGCGGCGGGAAGCTTGAAAAAACAACGCAAAGCAGAATGGAAAAGGGCCGAGGAACTTCTTTTCATCGACGTAGCGCAGGCCTTTTATGACGTGCTCTACCGTCAACGCGACGTGGAAACGATCGAGGCTATTTTGAAATCCTATGAGGAACGGATCGAAGAGCTCAACGAACGGGAAAGGATCGGACGGTCGAGGCCGGGCGAGGTGGCCACCGCCACCTCCCGCATGCAAATCGCCAAGTCTAAGCTCGCGCGCGCAAATGGCGCACTCGTGGTCTCCGAATACATCTTGGAATTCCTGACCGGAATGCCCGTTTATTTTTCGCAGATGCAAGACCGCGCCCCTCCGGAAAGCGCTCCCAAGTTGGAAATATTTCTCGAATCGGCGGAGAAAAGATCAGACGTGGAAGCCGCAAAACAGGCCGTCAAAACCGCGCGAAGCGGCGTGATCGACGTTCAAAGCGGATTTTGGCCTGAAATCACCCTAGACAGCAACGTGTATCACAAACGCGAGGGATTTCAAAAAGACATCGACTGGGACATTTTGTTTAAAATCAACATTCCTCTCTCCCGTGGCGGCGAAAACCTCGGAAATTTAAAGCAGGCGGTCAGCACGTGGAAAAAAACGAAATATTCCTATGTGCTCTCGAAACGCCAAGCGAATCTTGAAATCAAACAGGCCTACCAAAATTGGCACGCTTCCCGCGAAGAATTCGAAGCGCTTCGGAAGGCAGTGGAAACGTCCCAAAAAAACTTTGATTTCCAGAAGGAAGACTACGCCCGGAGTCTCGTCTCCAATCTGGACGTTTTAGAGGCGCTCGAAGAACTTTACAACACGAAGCGGCAGGCCAACGAAATTTACTACGAGATGAAAAAAGACTACTGGCAGCTTGTGGTCGCCGCAGGGGTGCTTCGTGAACTTATCTGAAGTCTCGATCAAGAACCCTGTCTTTGCCTGGATGCTCATGGCCGGGTTCATGCTGTTCGGGCTTCTTAGCTTCAAGGGTATGGGTGTAAGCCAGATGCCCGACGTGGATTTCCCGGTCCTTTCGGTAGACATCACATGGGAAGGCGCTGCCCCCGAAGTAATGGAAAGTGACGTGGTGGACATCGTTGAAGATGCCCTGACAGGCGTGCAGGGACTCAAAGAAGTTGCCTCGAGCACAAAGCAGGGGCAGGCAGACATCACGCTTGAATTCGAATTGAACCGCGACATCGACGTCGCACTCCAGGAAGTGCAAAGCAAAATCTCGGAGGCCCAGCGCCGGCTCCCGACGGACATTGACCCACCGATCATCCGCAAGACAAACCCGCAGGACCAGCCGATCATGTGGATAGCGGTCACCAGCAACAAGCCCTTCCGGGAACTCATCGAATATGTGGACAACACCTTGAAAGACCAGTTCAAAATTATTCCGGGCGTGGGAGAAGTTTTCTTGAGCGGCTTCTCGGACCGGAACTTGCGGATCTGGATCGATCCCGAAAAACTGGAATCCTATCAGCTCACCGTTGAGGACATAGTCCAAGCAATTCAGGACGAGCACGTAGAAATGCCGGCGGGACGGCTTGAAACGAGCGAGCGCGAAATCCGCATCCGGGCCATGGGCGAAGCACACACGGTAGAAGATTTCGGGAAAATCCTGATTCACAAGCGGGGCGGGCAGCCGATTTACAAGCCCATTCCCCTCGCGGAAGTTGCCAAAATTGAAGACGGACTTGCCGATCTTAGACGTATTTCGCGCGTCATGGGCAAACGGGCAATCGGCCTGGGTTTGAGGAAACAACGGGGCGCCAACGCCGTTGCCGTCGCCAAAGCGGCCAGAAAGAAAGTGGCGGCACTCGAGCCGTCGCTTCCCAAAGGTTTTGAAATAGGCATCAATTTCGACAGCACGAAATTCATCGAAGATTCGATCAACGAACTTGTGTTCACGCTCATCCTGTCGGCACTTCTGACATCCCTGGTCTGCTATTTATTTCTCGGCTCTTGGTCGAGCACGTTCAATATCCTGCTGGCTATTCCCACTTCAATTCTGGGCACTTTCATCGTGCTCAAATTTTCCAATTTCACGCTCAACACGTTTACGCTGCTCGGCCTGTCGCTTGCCATCGGCATCGTGGTGGACGACGCAATCATGGTGCTCGAAAACATCGTACGTCACCGGGAGAAAGGAGAAAGCCAACGCAGCGCAGCCCTGACCGGCGCCAAAGAAGTCTCGTTTGCGGCACTTGCAACCACCATCGCCATCATCGCCATTTTTCTCCCAGTCGCCTACATGAAAGGAATTATCGGGCGGTTCTTTTTTGAATTTGGGGTCACGATTTCGGTCGCAGTGGCGCTCTCCCTGTTTGAAGCGCTCACCTTTGCCCCGATGCGCTGCTCGCAATTTTTGGAGACGGGCGAACGCGCCACCGCACTTGGCAGACGCTTTGAACAGATGATCAAACGGCTGATCGAACTCTACGGACGCTCCCTGACAATCGCCCTGCGGCATAAAAAGACAGTGCTTGCGGTCTCGGCCGGACTTTTTTTGGTCTCCCTCGGAATTGTCCCGCTTCTCCGCAAGGAATTGATTCCACCCCAGGACCAAAGCATGTTTCTTGCGCGGCTCCAGACGCCGATCGGCTCTTCCCTTGAATACACAAGCGAGCGCTTCAAAGAAGCGGAAGCAATCATCATGAACCGGCCTGAATTGAGGCGTTACTTCGGTGCGGTAGGGGGGCTCGGCGGCGGCGAGGTGAACAACGGCATTTTGTTTTTTAGTTTGAAACAGCCACACGAACGCCCGAAAGATCCGGTCAAAAAGAAACGCCTGAGCCAGGAAGAACTCATGGAATATTTCCGAGGTGAATTCAAGAAAATCCAGAACCTCAAGGTGTTTTTTCAGGACCTTTCGATGCGCGGCTTCTCCGCCCAGCGGGGTTTCCCGGTCGAATTCACCGTGCGGGGGCCCGATTGGAACAAGCTTGTGGAATATTCAACCGCCATACAAAAGAAAATGCAGGAAAGCGATTTGTTCCGGGATGCCGATACCGATTATCTGGAAAACATGCCCGAAATCAAAATTTATCCGGACCGCGCGAAGGCCTTCGAATACGACGTAAGCGTGAAGACAATTGCCCGCACGATCAATGCCATGATCGGCGGCGAGCGCGTCGCCAAATACACGAAAGGCGGGCGGCGCTATGACGTACGCGTTCAGGTGACGCCCGACCGGAGGACAAAGCCGGAGGACATCGAGCAGCTCCAGTTGTGGAACAACCGCGGCGAAATCGTCCGGCTTAAAGACGTGATCCGGATCGAAGAAAAACCGAGTTTGATGACCATTACGCGCCGGGGACGGGAACGCGCAATCAGCGTTTTCTCAAACGTGGGGCGCGGTAAATCACAGGCGAAAGCCATAGAACAGGTACGTCAGATCACAAATTCAATTTTGCCCGACAGCTACCGCATCGTTTTCGGCGGGACAAGCGAAACCTTCAAGGAGTCCACCTCAAGTCTCATGTTCGCACTCTGGCTCGGCGTCATCGTCTCCTACATGGTGCTCGCGTCGCAATTCAACCATCTGGTGCATCCTTTCACCGTTCTTCTGGCGCTCCCGTTCAGCGCCTCAGGCGCATTTGTCGCGCTTTGGATCAGCAATCAATCGATCAACATGTTCAGCTTGATCGGACTCATTCTGCTCCTCGGAATCGTCAAGAAAAATTCGATCCTGCTGGTAGAGTTCACGAACCAAATGCGCGAGCGCGGCTTAAATCCCGTCAAAGCGCTCACGACAGCCTGCCCAATCCGGCTCCGGCCGGTTCTGATGACGTCGGTCTCCACGATTGCGGCAGCTGTCCCTCCCGCCCTCGCTCTTGGGCCCGGTGCGGAAACGCGCATCCCGATGGCAGTTGCCGTGATCGGAGGCATCACGGTCTCCACCCTGTTTACACTCTATGTAGTCCCCGCGGCCTATCTCCTCCTCATCCCACTTGAGAAGAAGACGCGTGCGGAATGGATCGGAAATTTGAAAGGCGGGCTCGAATTCGTACGCAAAAAACTCCTGCGGGCGACCCTAAAACAAAAAGACAACGGGGGAACATTTTAGCAATACTGGAATCCCGGCGCGTTGATGTACGAAATAGTAATTTGACTTAGCACGGGCATTTTAAACCTGAAAATCTTCTTGAGCGCCACCGGCGAATGTGTACAATGATCGCAAGATTCAAGAGTTTGGAAGTCATTTTATAAGTTCTGTTTATGAACTTCCCTGTCATTCCCGCGAAAGCGGGAATCCAGTGAAGTAGACCCCCGCTTCCGCGGGGGTGACAAACTGATGAAACCACAAGGAAACGAGGGGGGTCTTCCAATGGCCAAAAAAATGGGAATCGCACTGCTTGGTCAAGCGCCGGTCGGGCGCATGGAGCAGCGGTACCGCGCGGTTGGCGCGGCACTGCTTGCTTTAGCCATCTTGTTTACAGCAACCGCTGCCTATGCCGATTTGCCGGCGAGTCCGTGGACCACCAAAGCAACGAACAGTGAAAAAGCTCGGGCTAAATTCGAGTTCGGTCTCAAAAATATGTTCCTGGGCTGGACCGAAATTTTGACGGAACCTTATGAAGCAAAAGGGAGCAACGTGGTTGCCGGAATCGGTGAAGGGTTATTTAACGGAATTATCGATACCGTCGGCGGCGTCCTTCATTTTGTCACGTTTCCCTGCCCGCACATCGATGTTCCGCTTCCGGAAGGCGGAACCGATTTCGGATCGTAACAACCGATCGGGCGATCGAACAAAAAAACGGATGTTCCAAAAAGGAACATCCGTTTTTTTATGCCATTTAAGAGCGCTTAAGCGAGGGTTTGATCAATCAAACGAAGAGAGTTCATAAAGGCCGCGGGACACGCTTTGTTCTTTCGGGCGATATCAAACGCGGTTCCGTGGTCCGGCGAGGTTCTTAAATAAGAAAGCCCAAGTGTTACGTTGACACCTTCGCGAAAAGCAATCGTCTTAAACGGCGCTAGTCCTTGATCGTGGTACATCGCGACCACCGCATCATATCTTCCCTCGTACGCATCGAAAAACACCTGATCTCCCGAAAGCGGTCCTGTTACGCACATTCCGGTTTTAAGCGCCTTGGTGACGGCAGGTTTGATTACCGTTTTCTCTTCCGTGCCAAATTCACTCCCGTGCGGATTTAAAGCGGTAACCGCAATCCGCGGAGATCGAATCCGAAGTCTTTTCGCAAGAAACTCGTGCGTCAGCCGAATCTTCGTTACGATGTCATTCATTTTAAGGGAACGCGGAACAGCCGCCAAAGGAATGTGAATGGTCACGAGGGTTACCCGGAGTTTCGCACTTACAAACATCATCGCAAATTTTCGCGTGCCGTCGGCGTGCGCCAAGTACTCTGTGTGTCCCACAAAATCAGGATCAACCAAATGTAGGGCGCCTTTATGAACCGGCGCGGTCACGATTCCCTGTATCCATTTCTGAGCCGCGCAGCGGGCCGCTGCTTGTATCGCGCTCAACGCAAGGCACGCATTCCATCTTGATTCCCGCCCGACGGTAATGATGGCTCCCCGTTTGGGTTCTTGGCCAAAACGACGGGCGTACATTTGTTCCGCTTCGCTCGTCGTATCTAGAAAATACGTACGGCCGCGTTTGAGTACGGAAAGATTCTCGGAAGAAACGAGGCGCGGCGAAAAACTCAGACGAAGACGGCGGGCTGTTTGGCGGAACACGTTCTCGCAGCCAATGATCAAAAGTCCGGCGTGATGCGGCCGGAATTTTGCGAGCGACTTGAGAATAATTTCAGGGCCGATCCCGCCGGGATCTCCCATCGTAATGCCAATAAATGAAACCGGACGCCGTCCGCGGGGAGAGGTTAGCACTCTACATATTGTTCCAGCTTCCATTATACCCTTGCAACGTCTCCCTTTGGACGGCGTCCGGTACTCGGTACTCGCGTTATCGGATGGAAACGTAGGACTGCTTCTTTAAGTCTTCCATCCACGCAAGAAACCGCAGGTGTGCTTTTTGGCGGAATAGGACGTCCCGAATCTGGTCGCGGACGTCGTCAAACGTTTTGGTAACGCCCACCGTTCGTTTGCCGACCTTAAAAATATGATAACCGCGTTCGGTTTCAAGCACGTCGGAAAGCGCTCCCTCGGGAAGCGAAAAGATCACGCTGTCGATCCCCCCGATCATGTCTCCTCGGCCCATCCATCCCAAAGATCCTCCCTGCGCGCCGCTCGCATCATCCGAATGCGCTTTCGCAAGCTTATCAAAATCGGCGCCCTTTTTCAGTTTCGCAAGGATACCTTCCACTTTTTCCTTGGCCGTCTCGTCCATCAGTCCTTTTTGAATCGCTTCTTGATT
This sequence comes from Omnitrophica bacterium RIFCSPLOWO2_01_FULL_50_24, assembly GCA_001804225.1. Taxonomy (GTDB): domain Bacteria; phylum Omnitrophota; class Omnitrophia; order Omnitrophales; family Danuiimicrobiaceae; genus 2-01-FULL-50-24. Next base: position 7,742 of record MHFO01000068.1, read on the forward strand.
CTTCCGAACGGTAATGCACCACAATTCCACTTGATCTTTCTGGACAAAGTCGCCGGAATGTTCCGCATAGTACTTGGCAACTTCTTCGGGGGACACGACCACTTTCCCGCGGATGACGTGTTGATGGAGCCGCGTAATGGCTGTCCGCTCCCGAAATTGCTGCTTGAGGTCAGAGACGGAAACTCCGGATAACTTCAATTCTTTCTCAAACGTTTCTTCATCCTGAAATTGCTTTTTGAACGCGCCAAACTCCTCTTCCACTTCAACATCCGAAACCTCAATCCCCAATTTTATGGATTCTTGATACACGAGCTTGTCTTCAATCATCTGATTGAGCAGCTTAAGGCGAATCTCTCGCAGCTGCGACTCTGTGGCCGCTTCTCCGATCGACTCTTTTATTTTTTCATATACAGGCCGGAAAATAGCGTCAAATTCACTTTGAGTAATCACGTCGTGGTTGACCACAGCGAGCACTTGATCGACTACCGCTCGATCTGCGCCGCGGGCCGCTTGAAATGAAACCAACACTAAGATCAAGGACAGGAATATAACTTTCATGGGAGGGCTTAAGTTATCATAGATGAATCGTTTTTTCAAGAAACGGGACGCCGTCCGCGGGGAGAGGTTACAACGTCTCCCTCTGGA
>MHFO01000068.1:8447-28368 GCA_001804225.1 Omnitrophica bacterium RIFCSPLOWO2_01_FULL_50_24
TTTTCAAAATAAAGATCCACAAGGTAGCGGTCCCATTTGTCCGGAGTCTTGGTCGTAGCAATCAATACGTCCCTGTACGGGCCTTTGCCTTTTTCCGCTGAAGGAAGCGCTAAAAGCGATTCAACAAAGTCCCGGGCCGCGCGGCCTTCAGGAGTATCGATCTCAGGTGCATCAATTCCTTTCAGGCGGATTTTATCATCTCGAAAACCGCCGAAGCCCTTGTCGATAAAAAGCCAATACGTGTCCGCGTCCGGAAAATGCTGGACCTTAGCCCGGTAGGTGTAGAGATCGGCCTTGGTGGCAGCAGGTTTGGCTGCAAGTTGATCAAGTGACGTACCCTCCACAATGTCTCCGTTCTTAAGATTGCCTTTGTTGGATCCAGTGAGCTCGCGAAAATCCCGGAATCCAAGATCAAGAAACAAGCGGCCGTCCCGCTCGACCACGCGGCAGTGGTTCAGTTTCCCCTTTCGGCCGCGGAGGATGTAAGAACCGGGCGCAAATGCCGGTTTTCTGCCGTCCGTAAGTGCTGCTTGCCCGCCGTCTGTTTGGAGGGCTTGCCCGCGGATTCTTTGGGCAAGCTCTCGGACCGTCCAACCTTCTTTGAGCGCTTCGGCTGCGAGGGTCTTTCTCGCTTCTGCGTCTTTAACTTCCAAAAGTGCCCGGTGGTGGCTGACCGTCAATTTTCCCAACGTTGGGAAAATTGGGTTATTTCGATACACACTCAAAGCATCGTAAAGATAGTTCTTATCGTGATTTAAATCATTTGCGAGCTTTGGGATCACCTTGTCACCGTAAGGCGCCCGGCCGGGTGTTTTCTTTTCGTGTTTGAGATAGAGGTGGATCCAACGGCCTGTCTCCCAGAACATCCGGGTCTGGATTTCCTCAAGCGCTTTTTGGGCACGCGCGCGGCCTCTGGCAAGTGTCTCGCGGACACGCTCAAGCAGTTCCTTGTACGAACGCGGCGGCTTGCCCGCCGTCTGTTTGGAGGGCTTACCCGCCGTTAACCCTTTGGCGGAAGGGGATACTTTCTTGACAGTTGTTTTAGCTTTAATCATCATTCCCTTTTTAAACGTTTTCATAATCACCTCGTTTTTGATTTTTTTTCTTCGCTGACGGCATCTTTAAGCATTCGGCAGTAGAGATCAAACCCAACCCGATGAATGAAACCGCTTTGTTCGTGGCCGAGAATATTGCCGGCTCCGCGGATTTCTAAATCTTGCAGCGCAATTTTAAATCCAGATCCCAAATCACTAAAACGCTCAATGGCGGCAAGTCGTTTCTCCGCATCTTGAGTCATCACCCAGTTTCTCGGCACCAGAAAATAAGCGTAGGCCTGGCGAACCGTCGGATAGCGGCCCACGCGGCCCCGGAGCTGGTACAAATCGGCAAGTCCAAACATGTCGGCGCGATTCACAATGATCGTATTGACGTTCGGAATATCAATCCCCGATTCGATGATATTGGTGGAGATAAGACAATTCACTTTGCCGTCGATAAAGTCGCTCATCACCCGCTCCAGCGCCGGAGCTTGCATCTGGCCGTGCGCCACGCAAAACGACGCGTGAGGTACGAGGCGGGTTAAGTGAGCGTGAATCTTCTCGATCGATTGAACTCGATTGTGCACAAAATAAACCTGACCTTTCCGGGCAAGTTCATGTTCAACCGCTTGTTTCACGCGTTCATCGTCATGCTCAAGAATTTCGGTCCGGACCGGAAGTCTTTGTTGGGGCGGCGTTTCAAGCGTCGACATATCCCGCACTCCCATGAGCGACATATAGAGGGTCCTCGGAATCGGAGTTGCCGTCAGCGTGAGCACATCGATCGTTTCGCGCATGAGTTTCAACCGTTCTTTATGACGCACGCCGAAGCGCTGCTCCTCATCAATCACAAGCAAACCCAAGTCCTTAAACTCAACATCGCGGGACAAAAGCCGGTGGGTTCCGATAATGATGTCGACTTTCCCCGCCTTCAGCCGTTCAATCACCTTCTTCTGTGCCCCTTGTGTTCGATACCGACTCAAGAGTTCCGTCGTGCATCCGGTTCCGTCCAACCGCCGTTTGAGAGTCAAGTAATGTTGTTCCGCCAGCAACGTGGTAGGAACAAAAAATGCTGCCTGTTTCCCGCCGAGGACCGCTTTGTACGCGGCGCGAACTGCGACTTCCGTTTTTCCGTACCCGACATCGCCCGAAATCAGCCGGTCCATCGATTTTTCGCTTTCCATATCCCGGAAGACATCATCGGTTGCCCGCCGTTGATCGGGTGTTTCCTGAAATGGAAATGAACTCTCGAATTCACGCGCGAGTGCTTCGTGTTTTGGAAATGCAAAACCCGGAAGCACTTCACGTTTTGCCTGAAGTTCCACCACATCGTGCGCAAACCCTTTGACCGCGCGCCGCGTGCGCTCTTTGGCGCGGCTCCATTCTTTGCTGTGAAGCCGTGTGAGTTTGGGCTTCTTGCCTTCAACCCCGATAAACCGCTCCAGCAACTGGTGCTGATCAAACGGCAGGTACAAAATTTCCCCGCGGTCAAATTCTAAAGCGAGGCACCGTTTGGTGCTGCCCGAAATTTTTAATGCCTTGGTGCCTAAAAACTGAGCGATCCCGTATTCCACATGCACCACAAAATCACCGGGACGAATGTCTTCAAGTCCCGCCAAGGGTTCATAGTCGCCGTACTGGCTTCGCAAACGATCGCGCTTCCTTAAAAACGCTTCCGAGACCGGCAACAGAAAAATCTCCTCAAAGGTGGTCAAGCTCTTTCCCTCGTGGAGGGAATAGTCCCGAATCGACTCAATCCGATCTAATTGGAACTGGATTCGCACGGGAGCGCGGTAGGAAAGCGGATAAACGTCAACCGTTCCGCCCCGGACGGAATGCTCTCCGGGCTCTTCTACGGTTTTGGTTTCGTGATAATTCAGGGAATGAAATTGTTTAAGAAGTTCGGTGCGGGAAATAAGGTCGCCCACGCGAAAGCGTACGACGGCTAAGGTTAAATCTTGTGCAGCCATTCACGAATGCGATCGATGCCCGATTCGATGTCTTGTTCCGAAGCGGCAAAACTAAGCCGAACCGCATTGTCGTCACCGAATGCGGCGCCGGGAACCACGGCCACTTTGGCCTGATCGAGGAGACGATTTGCAAAATCGATCGATTTTAACTTGGTCTTGGAAATGTCGACAAAAAGATAAAACGCCCCGCTGGGCTTAAACGGCGTCAGCTTCGGTATTTCGTTCACGATCCGATAAATCAGATTCCGCCGTTCCTCGAAACGCTTCCGCATTTTTTCGACATCCGCAGCACCGCTTCTGAGCGCTTCCAGATAACCCCGTTGGGCGAACGAGGTCGGATTAGAGGTTGAATGACTTTGGAGAGCCGTCGAGGCAGATGCAACGGACTTTGGCGCCGCAAGAAATCCAAGCCGCCATCCCGTCATCGCATAGGATTTACTGGCTCCTCCTACGGTCACCGTTCGGGCAAGAACATCCGGATCCAATGCTCCGATCGAATAGTGTTTAACGCCGTCGTAGACAAGCTCGCCGTATATTTCATCGCTGATGACAAATAAAGAACGATCCTTGACGATTCGGCCGATCTCTTCTAATAACGTCTTCGAAAATACAGCGCCGGTCGGATTGGAAGGAGAATTGATAATGATCCCTTTTGTCCTTTTGGTGATCAGTTTCTCAAGCTGCTTCGCGGTAAAGGTATAACCGTCCTTTGATCCGGTCCTTAAAATCACGGGTTTGCCGCCCGCGAGGGTAACCATTTCCGGATAACTTAACCAATAAGGAGACGGAATAATCACTTCGTCTCCTTCGTCAACGAGGACTTGAAGTGCGTTGTACACCGCGTGTTTGGCTCCGCACGTTACGACGATTTGATCGGGCTCATACGAAAGATGGTTGGCGCGCGCCAGTTCGCGTGACAACGCTTTCTTAAGTTCGGGAATTCCGGAAACGGGGGTGTACTTGGTAAACCCCTCGTTCAAAGCTTGGATGGCGGCACTTTTTACGGCTTGCGGAGTGTCAAAATCGGGCTCGCCGGCCGAGAGAGAAATGACATCTACGCCTTCTTGCTTCAGCTGTTTCGCTTTTGCGGTAATATCGAGGGTAGCAGACGGGGTAACTTGCTTAATTCGTTTGGATAGATTCATGGTCGTTCGTCAAGGGACGGCGCCGGTCGGGTACCTATTATTTTTTCTTTTTAAGATCCTCGTCGTCCCCTTTCAGAAAACGACGCAATGAACTCAAAAACCCGCCCTTCTTAGCAGTTTCTTTTTTCGAAATTTCTTCTTTCGTTTCTTTGGCTGCCTGGCGCTTTTCGGGTTTCTTTTCTTCTTTTGCCTTTTCGGGCGCCGTAAGTTTTGGACTTTTCTCTTTCTTGGGCTTCTTGGGTTTCGCTTCTTCGATCGGTATCGTAAATTCAAGGAGAGAAACGGATGCGCCGTCGCCGGGACGAACTCGGTAATGAAGCACTCGGGTGTAGCCGCCCTTGCGATCTTTGAACTTGGGAGCGATCGTATTCAACATGCGTTGGGCAAGCGCTTCCGAACCGGAACCAAGCTCCTGGATCAAATGGCGTCGTGCATGAAGCGTGTTCTGCTTTGCAATCGTCACCAACTGATCCACGAAGCGGGCCGCTTCTTTTGCACTGGCATGCGTGGTCACCACTTGCTGACGTCCAATCAGACTTCGCGCCAGATTCCTCAAGAGCGCGCGCCGATGCTCATGCGTAAGCCCAAGTCGTTTATGTTTTCGTCCGTGTCTCATAGCTTAAAACCTAACCGTCAAGCGACAGGCGTTTTCTTTTTTTTCATTCGTTCTGCGATATTCATCCCCAAGTGGAGCCCCATATTGGCCAGGATAGTTTGTATTTCGGAAAGAGATTTTTTCCCGAAATTCTTGTACTTCAACATTTCTCCTTCCACTTTTTGCACGAGGTCACCGATCGTTTTAATGTTCGCCGCCTCCAAGCAATTGGCGCTCCGAACGGAAAGCTCGAGTTCGGTGATCGGTTTCCGGATGAGCTCTAAAAACTCCGTATCTTCCTCTTCTTCCTCTTCCTCTTCTTCGGGAAGTTCCCCGTAATTGACGAAAATGTCGAGATGCCGCTGATAAATGTTTGAAGCGTAAAGCAGTGCTTCTTCAGGGATCATCGCGCCATTCGTCCAAACTTCAATGACGAGGCGGTCGTAATCGGTAACTTGCCCCACTCGGCTGTCCTCAACGAAAAAATTCACCTTTTCTACCGGTGAAAAGAGAGAGTCGACAAAAATGGTTCCGATCGGACTTCCTTCTTGTTTGTTCCGCTCGGCAGGTACATACCCCCGGCCGCGGGCAACTTCCATTTCCATCCGAAACCGGATGGCTTTCGTCAAGGTAGCGATTTTTAAATCGGGATTGACGACTTCAACTGTTTCGTCTGCCTGGATGTCTTTAGCGATCACGTCGCCCTTTCGATTGACGTCGATCGATATCTTCTTCGGCTGTTTGCCGTGATACTTCAAAACCAGCTTTTTCACATTCAGGACAATCTGCGGTACATCTTCCACAACACCCTCTATGGACGAAAATTCATGAAGGACGTTGTCAATCTTAATACTGGTGACGGCGGCGCCTTCAATGGATGAAATCAAAACACGCCGTAAACCGTTTCCGATCGTAGCACCATAACCCCGCTCAAAAGGCTCCGCCGAAAACTTGCCGTACGCCGGTGTGAGCGATGCCTGATCTACTTCAAGCCGCTTTGGCATCTCAAACGTTTTCCACCTAATTCCCATAATGGTTCTCCTCCTTCAAAATAGCTGATGACTTACTTGGAATACAATTCAACAATTAACGATTCCTCAACCGGCAAAGCCGCATCTGCTTTCGTTGGGTAACGCAGGATGATCCCCTCAAGTTGATTTCGATCGAGCGACAACCAGCTGGGTACTACTAAATCTTTAAACATTTCAAGCCGTGCTTTAATCCGACTCACATTTGCTTCTTTGCTTCTGGGGGTAATCTTATCTCCGGACTTTACCGTATAGGACGGAATGTTCACGCACTTCCCGTTCACGAAAATATGCCCGTGGTTGACTAACTGACGCGCTTCTCTCCGGCTCGTTGCAAAAAATAGTCGAAACACCACATTGTCCAGACGACGTTCCAAAAGTTGAATCAAGGTCTCGCCCGTGACTCCGGTTTTAAGAGCTGCCCGGTTGAAGAAAACACGAAATTGCCGTTCCAAAACACCGTAAATCCTTTTCAGTTTCTGTTTTTCACGAAGCTGGAGACCATAATCGGACAGCTTCATTCTTCTGCTTTTTGCGGTGCCCGGCGTTTGAGTTAAACGTTTTTCAAGTTTTTCATTGCGCCGATGACCGCCTTTTAAAAAAAGGTCGACTCCTTCGCGCCTCGACAAGCGAAAAACAGGACCTGTGTAACGCGCCATGAATTAAACCCTCCTCCGCTTTGGAGGCCGACACCCATTATGAGGCACCGGCGTTACGTCTTTAATGGCTGTCACCTGTATCCCGGCCGTTTGAAGAGCGCGAACGGCAGATTCGCGTCCGGAACCAGGACCGCTCACATAAACTTCAACTTCTTTCATGCCATTTTCCACAGCTTTTTTCGCCGCTTCCTGGGAAGCTACTTGAGCCGCATAAGGAGTAGACTTTTTCGAGCCCTTAAAACCCGTGCTGCCGGCACTTGCCCAACACACCGTATTTCCGGCAGGATCCGTAACGGTCACAATCGTGTTATTAAAGGAAGCCAAGATATGAACAATCCCTTTGGGGACTTGTTTTGTTTTCTTTTTCGCCATTCTTTTTAACCTTTCCTATTTAATGTAGAACTTATGAAGCTACTTCTAAAATCATCACTTCGGGGCAGGAGCTTTCTTGGAAAGTCCGCCGACCGTTTTACGCTTGCCTTTTCGGGTTCTCGCATTCGTATGAGTCCGCTGCCCCCGGACCGGCAAACCTCTCACATGCCTCATGCCGCGATAAGATTTGATATCGATCAGACGCTTAATGTTCTTTTGGATTTCTCGGCGCAGTTCTCCCTCCACCTTGTAATTTGATTTCTGGATAATGGAGGTAATCTGAGCCACTTCCTTCTCGGACAGTTCCTTAGCGCGCTTGTTCGGATTGATTTGAGCTTCTTTTAAGATTCGGTTGGACAAGGGCCAACCCACTCCGTACAGATAGGTCAGCGCCACTTCAATACGTTTCTCGCTTGGAATATCCACTCCTAAAATTCTCGGCATGTTTTAACCTTGCCTCTGCTTGTGTTTTGGATTTTGGCAAATCACGAAAACGACGCGTTTCCGGCGTACCACTTTGCAATGTTCACAAATTTTCTTCACAGAAGTGCGCACTTTCATTGAACGTCCCCCTTAGACACGATACGTAATCCGGCCCCGCGCTAAATCGTAAGGCGATAATTCAACTTTGACGCGGTCACCGGAAATAATACGAATGTAATGCATCCTCATTTTCCCTGAAATATGCGCGAGCACGAGGTGCCCATTATCAAGTTTCACTCGAAACATCGCGTTGGGAAGCGGCTCGACCACGGTTCCCTCTACATCAATCGCTTCTTCTTTTGCCATCTGTTTACTCCGACGACCCCTTGCACTCCTGCGGCCCCGTAAGGTTTATAGGACCCTGTTCGGTTAAAGCAATCGTATCTTCATAATGCGCAGCCAGCTCGTGATCCCGTGTAACCACGGTCCAAGAATCATCTAAGATCTCGACCTCGTGTCCCCCGGCTGTCACCATCGGTTCTATCGCAAGTACCATTCCTGCCTCCAGCTTTGATCCCTTGCCGGCTTTTCCGAAATTGGGGACTTGAGGATCTTCATGAAGCGCACGGCCGATTCCGTGACCCACAAAATCCCGAACCACCGAAAACCCCTGCGACTCTACATAAGTTTGAATCGCATAAGAGATGTCACCGATCCGATTGCCCGTTTTCATCTCGGCCATTCCGACAAAAAGTGCCCGCCGCGCTGCTTCCATCAATTCAACAGCTCCGCTTGAGACGCGGCCGATCGGCCAAGTTCTGGCCGCATCGCTGTAATATCCCTCATAAATCAAACCCAGGTCGACGCTTAAAATGTCGCCGGTCTGTAGCTTACAACGTTTTGACGGAATCCCATGAACCACCACTTGATTGACCGACGTGCAAACGGTGGCCGGAAAACCCCGGTATCCTTTAAATGCCGGTTGCGCGTCCTCGGCCCGAATCAACTGCTCCGCCTTTTGGTCAAGTTCGTAAGTGGTCATGCCGACGCGAACCGACCGTTTCAACTTTTGGATCACTATACTCAATCGGCGCGCGGCTTCACGCATGATTTCGATTTCCCGTTTCGACTTCAACGAAATCATGACGACACGAAAAACTTAGCCAACTCTTTCTGGACGGGTTCGATGTCCAAATCACCGTCAATGACGCGCAAGACGCCGCGTGCCTTATAAAAATCGATGAGCGGCGCGGTTTCATTTTGATACACGGTAAACCGTTCATGAATCGTATCCGGACGGTCGTCGGTTCGAACGGTCAACGCAGTTCCGCACAGGTCGCAAATCCCTTCCCGTTTCGGCGGAATGTTGCGCACGTGATAGTTGGCACCGCAGTTCGGGCACGTTTGCCTTCCGGAAAGCCGTTCGATCAATTTCCGCTCTGAGGTATTAAATTCAACCGCGATGCGTACCTTTCGATGCTTTTCCGAAAGCATTTGATCCAAGGCCTTGGCCTGCTCTACGGTTCGCGGAAAACCGTCCAACAAAGATCCTTGAGCAACGTCGGAATCTTGGAGCCGCTTTTCGATCATCTCAATCACGAGCTGGTCGGGAACCAATTTTCCATTTTCAACGAACGACTTAGCACGTTTCCCAAGAGGGGTGCCTTCCTTGATATTTGACCGCAGCAGGTCTCCCGCCGCAATGTGCGGCACTCGATACCGCTCGCTCAATATCCTTGCGTGCGTTCCCTTCCCCGCTCCCGGAGGACCTAACAATACGACATCGCGAGCCATGCTAACGAATTCTGGCCTTCAACTTGCCCTTCTTGATAAACCCTTCGTAATGACGCATCAAGAGCTGCGATTCGATTGTTTTCATCGTATCTAAGATGACGCCCACGATGATGAGCAGCCCCGTTCCGCCAAAGAAACTCGCAACCAAAAAAGGAATGTTCAACACTCTCGGCGAATTGATCATGCTCGGGAAAATGGCGATGAGCGCCAAGAACACCGCGCCGCTAAATGCCACCCGAGTCATTAAATAATCCAAATGTTCCGCTGTGTTTTTCCCCGGCCGAATCCCCGGAATAAAACCGCCGTATTTTTGAAGATTGTTTGCCACGTCAATGGGATTAAACGTAATCGCCGTATAGAAAAACGTAAAAAAGACAATCAAAAATGCCGTCAAGCTCGTGTACACCACCGAACCGGGCGCGAGACCCGTTGCAATCGACCGCACGATCCCCTGAGAGGGAAAAAAACCGGCGATGGTTGCCGGAAATAAAATAATCGACTGCGCAAAAATAATCGGGATGACTCCCGCTTGATTCACCTTGAGCGGCAAATAAGTGCTCTGACCGCCGTAGACGCGATGTCCCCTGATTTGTTTGGCGTATTGAACCGGAATTTTCCGTTGACCTTGGATAATTAAAATTACGGTCACAACGGTAAACACAAACAAAACCGCCATTAACGCAAGTTTCCAATACGCCAACTGTCCGAATCGAATCAAAGAACCGGTTTGAACAATCGCCGTTGGAACTGCCTCAATAATACCGGCCGTAATCAGAATCGACATCCCGTTGCCGATTCCGTGCTCGTCAATTTGTTCGCCCAGCCACATAATAAACACAGTGCCTGCGGTTAACGTCAAAATGGTCATCAACCGAAAGGACCAGCCTGGATTGGGAACAATCACCGTACCCTGGAACGCATTGGGGTTCTCAAGCCAAAGCGAAATAAAAAAGGTTTGAATCAGAGCCAGAATCAACGTTCCGTACCGCGTATATTGAATCAGCGTCCTTCGACCTTCTTCACCCCCCTCTTTGGCCAAACGTTCCAAATGAGGAACGACTACGGTCAAAAGCTGCAAAATAATCGAGGCGGAAATATACGGCATGATCCCCAAAGCAAAAACGGTTGCGCGTTGAAGCGCGCCGCCGGAAAACAACGCCATAATCCCAAACAGATTGCCGCCGGACGTTCCTGCCAGCCGCTGAAAAAAAACGCTCAGCGCATTTCCGTCGACTCCGGGCGTCGGAAGATGAGCACCCACCCGATAAATGGCTATGATAAAGAGCGTAAACAGAACTTTTCGTTTAAGTTCCGGAACTTTAAATATGTTCCCAAGTGCCCGTAGCATCAGTCTAGGACGGTTGCTTGCTCTTTAGAAGAACAGCTTGCCCGCCCGCACGTTCAATGGCTTCTTTGGCGTGCGAACTAAATTTATGGGCGCGGACCACTAATTTTTTCTTAAGCTCTCCGCGTCCGAGAATTTTGAGGCCGCTCTCTAAACGTTTAATGATCTTCTTTTCGATGAGTAACTCGGGCGATACTTCCGGAACGTTCATCAAATTTAATTGATCTAAATTCACGACAGCAAATAACCTATGACGCGGAGCATTAAAACCTCTCTTTGCAACCCGAAGATAGAACGGCGTTTGGCCCCCTTCGAAACCCGGCCGCATGGTAAACCCGGACCTTGCGCGCTGTCCTTTATGTCCCCTGGTCGAAGTTTTGCCGTGACCGGAACCGGGACCCCGGCCGATTCTTTTAATTCTCTTATGATACGGTTTCTTGCTCTTCACTGGATTGCGTTTCCTCGTCCTGTTCCGCTGATTCCGCCCGGGTTTTCATACTTTGAAGGCCGACAAGCGTCGCCTTTAAAACATTGATGGAGTTGTCGCTCCCGAGACTTTTTGTCAAAATATTTCGAATACCGGCGCATTCGCAGACTGCGCGGACAGCGCCTCCTGCAATAATCCCCGTTCCTTCTAAGGCGGGCTTCAATAACACTCTTGCGGCGCCATAGACACCGATCACTTCATGGGGGATCGTCGTGTCGCGAAGCGGTATCTCGATCTGGCTTTTCCGAGCCGCTCCCATTGATTTTCGTATCGCGTCAGCGACTTCGGCGGCTTTTTCCAATGCATACCCCACTTTTCCCCGGCCGTTTCCGATCACCACCAAGGCACTAAAATGAAACCGCCGGCCGCCCTTTACCACCTTCGCAATTCGGTTGATTTGAACTACTTTTTCAATTTGAGCCGTTTCGCCGGAAGCGGCCGCTTGTTCCGGTCGAACGCTTTTGCTCGCCGCGGGCGGTTTCCTTTGCAGGTCGTTGGATTGAAAACTACTTTGTGTTGCTTTTTCAGAGTCGGTCAATGCTGAAAACTCCTTACCGTTTAAAGTTGAATCCCATTTTCCCGAAGCGCTTCGGCCAGTGCCTTGAGTCTGCCGTGATAAGGGTGTCCGCCGCGATCGAATACAATCTGTATTAACTTCTTCTTTTTGAGTGCTTCGGCCAAATAGGCCCCGAATTCTTTCGCTGCTTGGACGTTGCCTGAGTTTTTCCTAGACTTTTTTTGAAAACCGGGACTCAACGTGGATACGCCCAAGAGCGTACGGTCTTCCAAGTCGTTAATGGCCTGAGCATACAAATGACGGCTCGATCTAAATATGCTTAATCTGGGCCGTTCGGCTGTGCCCGATATTTTCTTTCGGCTCCGTTTGTGGCGTTTACGATTTTTTTCTATCTTCTCTTCAACTAACACCGGATCACCCTGCAGCTTTTCCAGCTTTCCTTCTAATTTGCTCTCCGGCGTAACGCACGCCTTTGCCTTTGTACGGCTCCGGCTCATAAAAACCGCGTATCTCCGCCGCCGATTGCCCCACCAGCGCTTTGTCAAAACCTGTCACGGTAAGCAGGGTAGGTTTCGGAACCTCAATCTTAATCCCTTCCGGAATGTGATAGTGAATCGGATGAGAGAATCCTAAAGACAATTGCAGTATTTTCCCTTTTAACTCGGCGCGGAATCCAACTCCTTCAATTTCCAGCGATTTTGAAAATTCCTCTGTAACCCCTTTGACCATATTGAAAATGAGAGACCGAGTTAATCCGTGCAGCGACCGATCGCGAGATGCGTTTGTGGGACGGTTCACGGTAATTTGATCCTTGTCAAAAGCAACTTTCATCCGAGGATGAACATTCAAATCCAGTTTCCCTTTCGGACCCTCGACATGAACCTTCTGACCCGTGATTTGAACCTGAACCCCTTTAGGAACGCTCACTGGTAATTTTCCGATCCGCGACATATAAGTATAGTCTTCTCCCCGGTCACCAGACCTTACAGAGAAGTTCTCCTCCGATTCGTTCCGTCCTGGCTGCTCGATCCGTCATCAGACCTTTCGAAGTGGAAAGTATTCCGATTCCCAACCCCCCCAGCACCCGAGGAATTTCGCTGGTGGGAACATAATGACGCAAGCCTGGTTTTGACACACGAACTATCGATTGAATCGCGGGCTTTTTACCGCCGCGATACTTCAGATGAATACGGATTAACTTCCTGGGATTTTCTTCGATGACTTTAAAATTCCTGATGAAACCTTCTTTTTTCAAAATTTCCGTCATCGTAACCGTAAGTTTTGAACCCCGGACCGTTACGGTCTCTTTGAGTGCACGCGACGCATTTCGAATTCGAGTTAAGTAATCCGCTACCGGATCAGTGACTGCTCCCATATCCGCCTCTTTTTACTAGTGGGGCTACCAACTTGACTTGGTGACGCCCGGGATAACCCCTTGATTTGCAAATTCGCGAAAACAGATTCGGCACAATTTAAATTTCCTGATATACCCTCTGGGTCTCCCGCAGGATTGACAGCGGTGATAACCTCTCACTTTAAATTTTGGCTTTCGCCTTTGTTTAACAATCAAACATGTCTTGGCCATCTAGGACATTCTCCGAACCGTTATTTTCGAAATGGAAATCCCATTAATTCAAACATCCGTTTTACGTCTTCTTTTTTAGAAGTGGACGTTACAAACGTGATGTCCATTCCCTGTATTTTCACTACTTTATCGAGTTCAACCTCCGGAAAGATACTTTGTTCTTGAAGCCCGATGGAAAGGTTGGCCTGACCGTCAAAGCTTGAATCCGGGAAGCCGCGAAAGTCACGAATACGCGGCATCGCTACCTGAAACAATCGTTCCACAAACTCATACATTCTATTTCCGCGGAGTGTTACCTTGAGACCAATCGGAGCGCCTTCTCTTAATTTAAAGGCGGAGATCGATTTTTTTGCCTTTCTGTAAACGGGCTTTTGCCCCGTAATCAAAGCCAGCTCCTGACTCAACCGCTCTAACACCTTTGCGTCTTGGGCACCCTCTTTAACTCCCATGTTGATCACCACTTTTTGGATTCGCGGCGCCACGAGCGGACTTTTATAACTAAATTCTTTAATCAGCGCGGGGACAACCGTCGCACGATAAACTTCTAAGAGTTTTGGCGTTTTTCTAGCTGAGGTACGCTGAGTTGCTTGTTCTGCCATTTTAAATAATCTCGTGACACTTTTTACAAACGCGTTGTTTTGTCTTGTCCGCCAAAAACTGATAGCCCACGCGGGTTGGTTTCGAACAACGAGGGCAAATCAATTGAACGTTTGACCGGTCGATCCGGCCTTCCACTTTATGGAGCCCCCCTTTGGGGTTCTGTTGGCTCGGCCGGACATAAGACGTCATATAATTAAGCGCTTCCACAAGCACGCGATTTTCGGAAGGGAAAACCTTTAGAATTTTTCCCTTCTTTCCGCGGTCTTTCCCCGTCCGAACGGTCACGTAATCTCCTTTTTTCACCCTCACCGACATGGTTACACTACCTCCGGCGCCAATGAAATAATCTTCGTAAAGTTCAACTCGCGCAGCTCGCGGGCCACGGGCCCAAAAATTCGGGTTCCGCGCGGATTCTGTTGATTGTCGATAATCACGATCGCATTAGAATTAAACCGCACCGTGGAACCGTCCGACCGGCGAACGGGATTCCGAGTCCGAACCACCACTGCCTTGACCACCTCTCCGGCTTTCACAATCGCATCCGGAGTGGCTTCTTTAACGGAAGCGGTAATAATATCTCCGATTTCAGCCGTTGCCTTGCTCCGGCGATGCAGTACACCGATCATCGCGACGCGTTTCGCGCCTGTGTTATCAGCGATTTCCAAAATAGAGCGCATTTGAATCATGACGAAAATCCCCTGGTTACGACGCGGTACTCAAAATCTGAACGATGCGCCATCGTTTCGTTTTCGAAATAGGTTTGCTTTCGACCATCAAGACCTTATCGCCGATCTTGGCGGCTTTTTGCTCGTCGTGCGCAACATATTTCTTGCGGCGGGTCATCACCTTCTGGTACACGGGATGTTGGACTCGTCGCGTCACCTCAACAATAGCCGTTTTCTCCATTTTGTTGCTCACTACAATCCCGATTGCTTGTTTCCTCTGATGCTCAGCCATGGTCTTTTGATCGCAGTTCCTTTTGGACTGTCAATACTTTTGCCAAACTTCTCCGAGTATATTTGATTTTGGAAAAATTTTCTAATTTCGCGAGCTTCACCTGAAAACGAAGGTCATAAAGCTCCTTCTTCAGACTCTCTGCCTTGTCTTTTAATTCGTCCAACGAAAGTGACCTTAACTCTTTAGCTTTCAACAATGCCATGTGTTATGTGCCTAATCGTTTAACAAACTTTGTCCGAAACGGCAGCTTGTGTGCGCACAATCTAAATGCAGATCGCGCTAACGTTTCGGGGACACCGCCCATTTCAAATAAAACCCGTCCTGGTTTGACAACAGCCACGTAATATTCTGGAGCTCCTTTGCCTTTTCCCATACGAGTTTCCGCCGGTTTTTTTGAAAATGGTTTATCGGGAAAAACCCGCATCCAAATTTTTCCGCCGCGTTTGACGTGACGCGTGAGTGCTACCCGCGACGCCTCAAGTTGAATGGCAGTGAGCCAACCGTGCCCAATTGCTTTTAATCCAAAGTCCCCAAAATGAACATGAAGAGCCCCTGCCGAGATTCCCCTCATCTTCCCGCGGTGATGCTTTCGAAATTTGACCCTCTTCGGCATTAGTGACATAGCGCTTACGCAGTACCTTTCGGTTCGCCTGGCAGTTCATGTACCGTTAGACTCTCTTTCGCCGATTCGGAAGTTGCATGTGGGCTGATTAGATCTACATGGTCACTCGGGACCGTTTGTTTTGCTTTATCCGCTAGAACCTGTTGCGCTTCTACTTTTTGAAGGTGCCGTTTCTCCAGCTTCTTAACACGCTCCGCTTCCTCGCGCTTGACCAAAACATCGCCGAGGTAAATCCAAACCTTCACACCAATAGTTCCGTACGTCGTAAATGCCTCTGAAAAACCATAAGTCACATTTGCCCGAAAGGTTCCAAGAGGAACTTTTCCCTGTTTATAACCTTCGGTTCTCGCGATCTCAGATCCGCCCAGTCGGCCCTTGCAGCGAATTTTCACTCCGCCGGCGCCGCGGGACATTGCGCTTGAGAGAGCTTTCTTCATAGCTTTCCTAAAGGCAACGCGCTTTTCCAGTTGCAACGCGATATTTTCGGAAACCAATTGCGCATCGATTTGCGGAACTTTGACTTCCTTGATATCAAGAAACACTTCGGAACCGGTTAACTTCGAAACTTCTTCGCGCACGGAATTGATTTCCTGCCCGCCGCGGCCGATGACGATGCCTGGCCTTGCCGTATAAATCCAGATTCGAAGTTTTCCGACAGACCGCTCAATCGTAATGTCGGAAACGCCCGCCATTTTCAACCTATTCTTCAGAAATTTTCGAATTCGAAGGTCCTCGTGAAGTAAATCGCCGAAGCCCTTGCGCGCAAACCACTTTCCCTTCCAATCCTTAATGTATCCCAACCTCAAACCGTATGGATGCGATTTTTGACCCACGAAAAAACTCCTCTCAGCTTACCGTCCACTTCAAAATTCGTACCCTGCGGCTCAAATGATTCATCACTTAGATGCTCCGGCTGCTTTCCGTTGTACTCTCGGTTTCTTTACAGACTTCGGACTTTCCGCTTTAGACGGTTTCGTTTCTTTGGTGCTTTCCGGAGCTTGGACTCGAACTTCCCGCTCACCCAAAACCACACGCAAATGTGTCGAGCGTTTCAAAATTACATCTGCGCGGCCCATAGATCGAGACATATACCGTTTAAGACTGGGGCCTCCGTCCGCTCGAATGTCGCGCACGAACAGACGACTCTCGTCCATCTTCAAATCCTTGGCATTGGCTTCAGCACTTTTTAATGTTTTTTCAACCAAACGCGCTGCCTTCTTATTCAAACGAGCCAGCGTGTCAAGGGCGCGCTTCACCGGTTTGAAACGCACTTGATTGATGACCAAGCGCATTTTTCTCGGGGCAATCCGGATGTATTTGGTAACGGCTCGCGCTTCCATGTTACGTCGCCGGCGTTGACGCGGCTAATTCCTTCGCCTTATCTTGCGCCGCGCTGTGTTTCCTAAAGGTCCGCGTAGCGACAAACTCGCCCAATTTATGGCCCACCATGTTTTCAGTGATATAAACGTTGTTAAAAATCCTACCGTTATGCACCGCAAAGGTTAAGCCGACAAAATCGGGCGGAATGGTTGAGCGCCTGGACCACGTTTTAATCGGCTTGCGGTCTCTGGCTTGCTGCGCCTTTTGAGCTTTGATGAGTAATTTCTCATCTACAAATGCACCCTTATACGCTGAGCGGCCCACGTTTTAAGTTCTCCTATCCTTAACAATGAAGCGGCTGCTGGTCTTGCTCCGTTTCCTCGTCTTTAACCCTTTGGAAAGCTGACCCCATGCGCTGCACGGATGACGTCCGCCGGACGATTTACCTTCTCCGCCGCCGAGCGGATGATCGACTGGATTCATGGCAACCCCGCGCACGTTGGGTCTGACGCCCAACCACCTTTTGCGGCCGGCCTTCCCATACGATATATTTTCGTGATCCTTGTTGGAACACTGACCGATGGTGGCAAATGCATCCAACTTCACCATTCGCACTTCGCCCGACGGAAGTTTCACATGAGCATATTCATTTTCTTTCGCCAAGATACGCGCTGAACCGCCTGCGGAACGAACCATTTTCCCGCCGCGGCCGGGTTCCAACTCTATGTTGTGAATGGAAATCCCTTCCGGAATGTTGCGGAGCGGCAGGTGATTACCGATTTTCACCTCAACGTTTGCACCGCTTGCGACCGTTTGACCTACCCTTAATCCGTCCGGCGCCAGCATATAACTTTTTTCCCCGTTCGGATATTGAATCAGCGAGATGCGGCACGTTCGGTTCGGATCATACTCAACCGTAAGCACGGTCGCTTCCGCGTCATGCCGAGAACGTTTGAAATCAACAAGCCGGATCCGCCGCTTGTGACCGCCGCCGCGGTGATACGATGTCAGATGGCCATACAGATTCCGGCCGCCCGTCCGCTTTTTGATGATCGTAAGCGGTTTAAAAGGCCGGTCGGTCGTGATTTCCGAAAAGTCGGAAACGCTTCCGAATCGGCGCGTTGGTGTTGTGGGTTTAAATTTAATAAGCGGCACAGGTTTTCTCCTAAGTCAAATCGATTTTTTGGCCTTCTTTTAAGGTCACTACTGCTTTTTTCCAATCTGAAGTCATTCCGGGCTGATAACGTACCCGTTTCCATTTTCCGCCGACGCACATGGTATTTACCTTCTCGACCTTAACGTTAAAAAGCCGCTCAACCGCTTCTCGGATTTCGTGTTTCTGAGCATTTTTAGCGACATGAAAATAATATTTCCGATGTTCGGCCTGTTTCGATCCTTTTTCCGTCAGTAACGGCTCGCGGATAACGTCGTAAACGTTCATGCTCGGACCTCTGTTTCCGAGGATTTGCCAGGCGCTGCCTCTTCGGGTACTGCAAGCGCTCTGCGTTCAATGGTGGCAAGGGCATTTTTCTCGATGAGCACCTTGGAACGCCGGACAATGTGATAGGCGTTGACGTCGCTTGCCAGCTTGACTGAAAACGTATCGTGAAGATTTTGTGATGCCCGCTTTAATTTTTCATCGACCGACTTAACGACAAACAGAGTCGGCGTGTCGACCAGTTTGAGCATCTTGAGAATGCTGAAAAGTTCTTTTGTTTTTGCCTCTTTGAGTGCGGCATCTTTCAAGAAAACGATGTTGTTCTCCTTGTTTTTCAGACTTAAAGCCGAAATCAAAGCGCTCCGTTTCATTCCGCTGGACAAGCGGGTATAGTAACTCCTGGGGTGCGGTCCAAAAACGGTGCCGCCTCCGCGCCAAATCGGGGATCTTCGGGAACCGTGACGTGCACGGCCCGTACCTTTTTGACGCCACGGTTTCTTACCCCCGCCGCGAACTTCTCCACGCGTTTTGGTGCTGTGCGTTCCGCGCCTTAAATTTCCGCCAAGCCGAACGACTACAAAATCAAGAAGGTGCCGGTTGACGCGTGAACCAAAAACAGCATCGTTCAATTCGATCTCGCCGCCGGCTTTTCCTGTTTTTTCATATAAGGTAGCTTTGCTCATAAGACCTTTGACTTACTTTCCGGTTTTCTTTGCCGCCGTTTTTGCGACAGGTTTCTTCTTAGAGGGCTTGGGCGGTTCTTTTTTCTCGGGCAATTTAAGTTCCTCTAAACCCTCTTCCGGCGAACGCCATTTCCGGGGACGGCGGTGTTTCACTGCTTCCCGTACAACGAGATAGCCATTCCTGGGACCGGGAACCGCGCCGCGCACTGCCATCACATGGTGTTCCAAATCAATGCTCTCAACCCGAAGGTTCTGAACAGTCGCCTGTTTTGCACCCATGTGGCCCGGTAATTTCACGCCCTTAAGTACGCGCGACGGGAACGAGGATTGACCGATAGAACCGGGTACGCGGCCAAACATAGAACCGTGGCCACGTTCACCGCCTTTGAAGTTGTGCCTTTTGACAACACCTTGAAAACCGCGGCCGATGGAGGTCCCGATCACATCCACAAAATCACCGACCGCAAAGTTATTCACGAGCACTTGTTTTCCCGTTTCAAGCCCCTCAAGAGTTTCCGTGCGAATTTCTTTTATGATTTTCTTTGGCTCAACTTTGTATTTCTTAAAATGTCCCAAAGCCGACCGATTCGTCCGCGATTCCTTCTTAGGGTCAAACCCCAGCTGAACGGATTGATAGCCGTCTGTTTCTTTTGTTTTAAGCTGCAAAACAGAACACGGACCAACCTCCAGAACCGTGACAGGAACCCGATGCCCGTCTTGATCAAACACCTGAGTCATTCCAACTTTTTTACCCACTAACCCGATCATTTTTCCCAGCGTTCCTTTACAATTTAATTTCGACATCGACACCGGCCGGTAACGCAAGCTTCATCAGAGCGTCAACGGTCCGCGCGGTCGGTTCCATAATTTCAAGAAGACGTTTAAACGTTCTCATTTCGAATTGCTCACGGGCTTTTTTATCGATCGTCGGCCCTCTTAACACAGTGGTCTTCCAGATTTCGGTCGGAAGCGGTATCGGGCCTACTACTCGAGCGCCCGTCAACTTCACCGTGTTAACGATCTCTTGAACCGATTGGTCCAACAACCGGTGATCATAAGCTCTTAGTCGAATGCGAACTTTTTCTTTGGTCATTTTTCCTTCCGCCTTAACTCACAATCTCACTGACGACTCCGGCGCCTACGGTCTTCCCGCCTTCGCGGATGGCGAAGCGAACTTCTTTTTCCATCGCCACGGGGGAAATGAGTTCTGCTTCCACAGCCACGTTGTCTCCGGGCATCACCATTTCAACCCCTTTGGGAAGGGTCATCACACCGGTGACGTCGGTGGTTCTAAAGTAAAACTGAGGCCGGTAGCCCGTAAAGAAGGGGGTATGGCGGCCGCCT
>MHFO01000069.1:0-120 GCA_001804225.1 Omnitrophica bacterium RIFCSPLOWO2_01_FULL_50_24
TTGTATTTCACGGTTACGGTTGCGCCAGAAGGCAGAGGAGCAAAATTAACGGTAACGCCAAGCAGTTTTTTCAGAATTGAACTTCCTCCGGGATTCCAGATTTGCGTCTCGTAAATAGAG
>MHFO01000069.1:126-5776 GCA_001804225.1 Omnitrophica bacterium RIFCSPLOWO2_01_FULL_50_24
TCATAGGTTGCGACATCATTTGTTTTAGAAATTGAACCATCGTCAGAATGAGCAATGAACCAAAAATCCCCCGCCGCGCCGAAAGAAACAATCTTGTAATTTGCCGTGTCAATTCCTTCTTCTACAAAATCCAAACTTAAAGCGAAGTTGCCGTGTATCGTTTTCCTTCCAAAACTCCAAATACCAAGATGAAAAGTGGATTCGGTAGAAGTAGACGCGCCGAAGGGCAGAGAGGCGACAAAATACAGTTTATTCCCTTTTTGCACTTTCTCCTGCAAAAATCTTCCTAGCCGTTACTACGATTTGCACCGCGCGGTGTCGGGTCACGGATGTCCCGAATGCAGGGTCGGTCTGCTCCGCGAGAGTCGCGGCATCGAAGTCGGGCACATCTTTATGCTGCAGACAACCTACTCTCAGAAAATGGGAGCAATGTATCACGGTGAGGATGGAAAGGCGTATCCCGCATGGATGGGATGCTACGGCATCGGTACCACCCGCCTGCTTCAAGCGATTACCGAACAGAATCGCGACGAGAAGGGAATCATTTGGCCCGAATCGGTTGCTCCGTTTTGTGTCGAGGTTGTACCGTTGAAGTATGACGCCCTTGACCAGAAGAAGCTCGCCGATACCCCGTATGAAAGCTTGCGGATACGAAATGTGTCTGTACTGCTTGACGACCGAGTCGTTCAGGCCGGCGTGAAATTCACGGACGCCGACCTCATCGGCTGTCCGTGGCGTGTGACCATCGGTCGTCGCGCCCCTGAAGGCATCGTCGAACTTAGAAATCGCCGAACTGGCAAGATGGTTGAAATGACCATTGAGGATGTTCTCAAGGAAGTCTGAAGATGTCTTAGACGTCCATCGCTCCCGTCTCGTAGCTCCCCTTGGGGTTGCGCGCCGGGAGTTTTATTTTTACTTTTGCCCGAGCGAGAGCAAAAGGCGTGACAGGAAATTCAGAGCTAAATCTTGTTTCTTACTCTGGAAATGTCGCAAACTTTCAACTTTATGAAGTTTTTAATGGTAACTCCACAAAAAACGCCGCGCCTGTGCCTGCGCCTTCCGATTCCGCCCAGACCTGCTCGCGTTGCGCTTCAATGAGTTGGCGCGCCACAGAGAGCCCGAGCCCGGTGCCTTTGATGTTTGCTTTGCTTGCGTCCTCGGTGCGGGAGGATTTTGCAAAGACTTTGTGCACAATTTAACTTTTTTATGCCGTTATTTATCCGATAAGACGATGTGCCTGTTTTTTCAGAGACACAAAGGTTTCTCGGTCAAGATCGCCGAGTTTTACGGAAAAATACGAGACATCAATGGCTCGCAGATGAAATATGAGAGCGACAGATGTTTCTGATAATCCGTTGCGTGTTGTTGGTTCAGTAAAGATTCAGAGCGACACCGCAGGACGCCTGCCTGCCGCACCTGCCCGCGAGGAGCATGCGGGCGGGCGTCTCGCGGCACAGGCAGGTTAGACCTGTGCGTGGTCGCTCCGATTGCACCCTGCGCACCCGCTTGCGTGCGCTCGCCTGCGCGAGTACTCTCGTCGGGCAGGGACACACACGGGCAGGCAAGTACAGGGCGTTCCTCTTTCGTACTTTCGTCCGCCGCGGCGGATTCGTAGTTCGTATTCTCAAGAAGCGAGCAGGTTCTCCGGCGAAACAAAAATGGTCTTTGCCTGCGGATACATACGGGAAAACGCGGCGAAACGCGCGCCATCCGTATCGCTCCATTTGCACTCATACGCGCGCATGCTGTCGCCTTGCGCTTCCACAAAATCAACTTCATCGCCGGAACGGGTACGCCAAAACATAAGCGGGGGCGAAAATGTTTCTAGAGACAATGTTTTGAGCCGTTCAGCCGCAAAGAAATTCTCAAAGATAAACCCGCGGTCGGCGCGCTCCGGCAATGCGGATACATCGCCGATAACGGCATTACGGACTCCCACATCAAGAAAGTAGACCTTAAACGCTTTTTTGATTTCATTCCGTTGATTGCGCGAAAACGGCCGGACAATTTTGATGATGTACGACTGCTCCAGCAGCCGCAGATATTTCTCTACTGTGGCGCGGCTGATGCCAAGCGACTGCGCCAATTCGTTGACCGATACGAGCGAGCCAATCTGAAACGCAAGCAATTTGATAAGGGATTCAAAAATGCGCGGATTTTTTATTGACTCATAGGTGTACACATCTTTATACAAATAATTCGTGGCAAGATTCTTCAGCAGGTCTTCCTTGGTGCGAACATCCTTTTCCGCGACAACAGCCGGATATGAACCGAGGCGCAATAGTTCATACAGAGACGACAGGGAGAAATCGGGAATCGCATTCCGTATTTCGGAAAGCGACAGCGGATGCAAAGTGAACTCAAACGCCCGACCGGTAAGCGGTTCATTGATTTTATTCGCCAAGTCAAATGATGACGAACCCGTGGCGATAATCTGCGTTTCCGGATATGTGTCAATGAATGCTTTCAGAATGGCACCGATGTCCTGTATGGTCTGCGCTTCGTCAAAGACCGCGATACGAGATGTGCGGACAAGCGCTTTTAATTCTGTCGGCTGACCGAGAAATAAAATGATTTCGCACCTCGGCGAGCTCGCAGTTAAAATACGCCCCGTCTTTCCCAAACGGCAGGAGCAATCTGTGCGCCAAGGTGGTCTTTCCCGCTTGACGAGGTCCGAAGATGAGAACCGCTCTCTGTTTGAAGAGCCGCTCGCGAATTCTGCTTTCCAAATGACGCCTAAAAACAATCATATATCAGGGATTATAGCAAATTGCCGTTTTTTTAGCAATCTGCCTAGAGCCTTGTTTTTCAGAGGTTTGGGGGAGGCGTGGAGAGTTGCAAGGTGTGCGTCGGGAGGAGTTAAAATCGTCTCAGGTAATCTTGATTCATCTGCTCTTTCAGTCTTTTTTGTTGTATCGCAGTCAATTTCTTGTAGATTAAGTGGGCGATTTTTTCCGTCACAATGCCCGTAACGGCTTTTTCCGCAACAAAAGAGATGATTTCCTGTGCTTTTGCTTGTGTAATGGGAATTGTTACATACGAATGTATTTTTTTACCTAGAGATGTCTGCAACTTTTTTGAACGCCACTGTAAATGATTCAAGATTTTTGCGGCATCTTTTCTCGTAATATGCCCGGGTAAGAGCATACCGGAGTTTGCCATCTTCCATGTATGGCGAATAATGCCGAGCATGCCCGATTTTTCCAAAACATCAGTGTCATGGACTATCTTTGCTTCCACTGTTTTCGGTTTTGAGGTTCCTTCATGCGCAGCAACGCACTCGGCAACGGCGTTTATTTCCCTTGTAGAAAGATTAAAAGGAGACAGAAGTTTTTTAACAATTCTCCTGTTCTTTTTGTAATCATAATCATTCCCCGAAGGGAGAGCGGAATCATGAAGCCACGCGCCAGCTTCAACGATGGAGACATTCGCGCTAAGTCGCTTCGCCATGTATCTTGCCAATCTCACCACACGGAAAAGATGCCGGTTGCCTTTTGATTTTCCGGCAAACGCATCATTCCAATCGGTCTCAATACCGAGCTTTTTTATCTTCAATAATGTTTCTTTAACAAGCATGCTGTTACTACAAACAATGCATAAAGACCAACCGTGCAACGGATTTAGAGTCGCTGAATTGCCAGAAGGACGCGGTTTGCCGCGGCTTTAATTTCCGCAAGGGACGGAGGAGAAACATTCTGGGGAAAGTTGCCTACACAAATGTCTCGCGGTCGCTGGTAATTAGTGTAGAAAAGTTCTGCGGGGTAAAACGGCGTCCCGAAGATAACCTCAACCGAGCGCGTGCGGGCAAGAAATTCGCGAAGCGTCAGTGTGAATACGCCTTTGATGCGCACGGGAATAATAGACGCTCCGGTGCGCCACGCGAGGTACGCAACGCCGCCGTGGGCTTCCGTACCGACCGCGCCGTCTCGCGTCTTTCTGCCTTCGGGAAAAATACAGACGCTCTTCCCCGCCTCAAGCAAACGAATGTGAGTCGCGAGCGATTCCTCATAGTTGTGCGCGCCGGAGCGAACCGGATGCGAACCCCACAACTTGAAGAGAAAACCGCCGTAGAAAAACTGTCTCCAGCCGCTCGTTTTGTAGAACGTCTGCTCCCGCGAAGTGTAAAAGAACGGCATCAGAGGCGAGAGAAACGGGAGGGACGCGGGCACGAGAATCGGGTCCAGTTCGCTTGAGTGATTCACGGCAAAAATTACTCCGTTTCGTGGCATTTGCTCACGGCCGTGAGCAAATGCCACCTTTTCCGGATTCTCAATGCCGCGAATGTTCAGCCGAATAAAAAACAAAAACAGGGGCCGGACAATCGGCCAAAGCGCGGTCTGTAAAATAAGGGGAGAATATAAGTAAAAGCTTTTCATAGTAGATACACTTAGCGAATAGTGGTAGATACCCTTACAAATAGGGCACACGAATTAAAGAAGCCACGAATTATCAGAATAGCGCACACGAACCGGAGAGACACCCTGCCTCCCGCAGGGAGGCAGGGTGTAATCGGAGCGACCACGCACAGGTCTAACGCCCTATTCGGGCGAGCCCGAGCTACTCCGAGCGACTCGGACGCTTTCGGATGGGCTGTAGCCCCGCGGTGTCGCTCTGAATCTTTATACAGTCGTTCCTGTCTGCGTGCCGCACAGGCAGGCGCACAGGCAGAGCGGATGACGCTACAGTGTACCACAAAAAAAGACGCTTCATTTCCCGGGGGATTGAAGCGTCTGTGTAACTATAAATTACGAAATACGCAAAGTGCCTGAAAGCGCGGGCAACCTGAACAGCCCCGATCTCTGGTCGGGTTCGGTTTTTTGAACAAAAAGTATCGTCTTCGAACTTGGTAAATATCTACGCGAATCAACCCAACATGAACGCGCAGAGCGCGTAGAGATAGTGGGAAAGGTAGCCGTCAATTGATCGGGGAAGCGAGGTGACAATGCCGAATGTCTTCTTGAGCGATAGGAAGTTCCATTCAACCATCATGCGGGTTTGGTAGAGGGCAAACTCAACATCACTCATAATCTTTCTCATGTTTTTCCGGGGCTTGGCCAAGAGCAGGCGACGGTTTTCCTGGAAAAAATCTCTCGCCAGCTTCTCGCCTGTGTAAGCAGCGTCGGCAAGGAAGATGCCGGAAAGGTCTCTGTTGAGTTTTAGGAATACGGTAGCGTCAGCTCTGTTCCCCGAAGTGAAAGTAACGGCCATGACTTTCCTTCGGTAATCGCTCGTTAAGTGAAGTTTTAAGCCGTAAAACCAGCCCTTACCGTTCTTGCCCCAATCGGCCAGAGCTTTCATGGTCTGGTGGCGGGAAGCGTTTTTGGGAAGGCAAACGGGGATATCGGTGGAGTCGGTGTGCTTGATTGGATGGGAACCGACACGATTGCTTCTGGCGAGAATGAGGATAACGAAAGCAATCAGCTTTGCGAACTTGTTCAGGTTCACCACAAGGGTCTTGTAGTGTTTTGAGAGATTAAAGATTTCAGCGAGCGACTTCTTGCTCCCGATGTTTTCTCTGGCTCTGAAGAGTCCGAGAGTGATAATGTCAATGATTGAGATTAGCAGTTTGCGACCTTTGGTTAGTTCGAATTGTCTGAAGTTTAGTTTTTGATACAGGAACGATACTTTTTGCCTTAGATTGTGATAACAT
>MHFO01000070.1:0-601 GCA_001804225.1 Omnitrophica bacterium RIFCSPLOWO2_01_FULL_50_24
AGCATGTGAGAAAAATAAAAATTCCGCTTGAAGCCGAGTCCGCACCCTTCAGGCGACTTGAGTACAAAGTGGTCAAACTTCCGAGCCAAGATGAGCGCCGGACGCCGTTTTTGCAGCCGGAAGTTCTGTGCCTTGGGATTAAACACCTCGCCGTAACGCCCGCAGAGTACCCGATCGGCATTCGGAAATCGTTTACACACCGCAAGCGTGCGTTCGTGCTGGGCAACGGACTCTTCAATATAAATCGTGTCGATCATATGAACAAATACCGGACGCGCGTCCGGTATCAAGTGAGCACAGATTTCTCCCCCTTCTTTGAGACAGGGCAAGGAGTTACGACCAATTGTCGCCGCACGGCGACAATTGGCTTGAGAAAAACGGATGAAATATCGCTTTCAAGGCAGCCGAGCACGTCACGTGCCTGTTTGGGCAGACGTTCCGAATGGTCTTTGAGAAACTCCCGAATTCCAAATTCGGGCTGCGCCGCCAGCACTGCCCGGCGTGCCAGCAAGCGTTTGAGTTTGCGCGTTTCAGTAACCGTAAAATGCCACCGATCCAGAAATTCACCGAGCCGGGGCGGGTTCAATGCTTGGGAAGGAAG
>MHFO01000070.1:649-3479 GCA_001804225.1 Omnitrophica bacterium RIFCSPLOWO2_01_FULL_50_24
GAACTTGCTCCAAATGCTCGACAACCGGCATCGCGCGCTCGATCCACTGCGTGATGAGCTTGGCGGATACGAGCCGGGACGAAGAAGTTCGGTTGTCCGAGATCACCTTGAAACACTGGATCAATTCAGAAGTCGAAAAGCGGGCCGCGACATTATAAAATCCGGCTGCTTCCATATCATAAATCCAATCCCCCGGGTAGGAGTGCTCCGCTCTCGCAACCGTCAAAATAGATCCTGTAGAACAGGGTGCATCAAAAACACGCGGCGGATACCAGCTCTTCCCGTCAGTTTGCCGCGTCACCTTGTTGGCAAGCACGCCTTCTCCCAAGTCACGCGTCGCATGACCCCCGATACCGACGTTGAGCCAGATCCCTTCTTCCCTTTCACCGTTAAGAACCGCCGATGGGCGCGATGTAAATGAATGAAGAAAGCGGACGGCTTCCGCAGACCGTCTTTCGCCAGTGCCCGAGACGATCAAGAACCGATTTTCAGAAGCATAAAGTTTAAAGGGAGATTCAAGATCGATCGGCTTTAAACGAAAATGGCTCACGATCGGTTTTGCTTCGGCAGGTAACGCAACTACAAAATGAATCAATCGCGAAGCCATCGGGACAGCTTGGTTCGGCGCCGGTTGGGCGCTTGTTCGAGCAGTCCC
Organism: Omnitrophica bacterium RIFCSPLOWO2_01_FULL_50_24; assembly: GCA_001804225.1. Lineage (GTDB taxonomy): Bacteria > Omnitrophota > Omnitrophia > Omnitrophales > Danuiimicrobiaceae > 2-01-FULL-50-24. The sequence goes on from MHFO01000070.1 coordinate 1,305, forward strand.
GAGCCATCCGCACGGGAAAAAATGACTCCGCATTTCCCAAACAAAGAGACATCGACCACGGGCGTCAACGCAGTCTTCGAAAGATTGAGTTCCACGGTAAATACGGCGCACCGTTTTGCGTCCCGGACCAGACTCGCCGCCGGTTCCACGACTCCGGATGTTCCGATCACGAACACCATGTCGGCGTCACGCATCCAGCGCGCCGATGTTGCTAAAACTTCCGGATCGAGACTCTCCCCAAACCAAACAATGTGGGGTCTCATCAAACCGCCGCAATCGGTGCAAGGCGCTAGATCGCGCGCTTCCAAAGCGCGGTCCTCACTCACTCGCTCACACTGTGTGCATCGGGATTGCCAAAGATTTCCGTGAAGCTCTTGAATGTTCCGGCTTCCCGCCGCCCGATGAAGCCCGTCCACATTTTGAGTCACCACGCCGCAAAAGGAGAACCGTTCCTGCCAGCCGGCAATCGCAACGTGAGCGGGGTTGGGCTTGGCCCGCAGCGCATCGCGGCGGCGCTCCAAATAAAAATCCCACACCAGTTTCGGATTCCGCTGGAATGCTTGTGGAGTAGCCACTTCTTCGATGGGGTGGGAATTCCAAAGTCCGCCGCTTCCGCGAAACGTGGGGATTCCGCTTTCCTCTGAAATTCCGGCGCCGCTAAAGGCAACCACCTTTCGGGCGCGCAGGAGTCGATCACGAACCAGTTTTAAAGCTGCGGCGGTTTCGGTTTCCATGGTAGAACACATGCGGTTATGCCGCAGTGCTGCTTCGCTGCAAAAGTGCCTGGCACTTTTTTTTGTGCGCGGCCGGCAATTCTCCCAACGTTTTGTAGGGGCGACCCTTGTGGTCGCCCCATTGCGGGCGGGCACAAAGCCCGCCCCTACTTTTTGTTGTGGAGGAACACCTTCCCGACAAAAAAGGGGCCGAGAGATTCGATGTATCTGGCGGTTTGCTGGGTGAGACGCATGTCTTGAACGATCCGCGACAAGGGATGCAAGTCCTTGCCGACAAGGCCGATCACAAATTCGTTGTCTCCCGCATCCAATCCGTGACACGCGAGCCGGACGTCGTGCGCCAAGTCAGCATCCCCGTACGCCATTCCGATTATGGCGTGCTCCATTAAAATTTTGCCCTGTTCAGCTTTTGGGAGCAAAGAAAATTCAGGTTTGCGTCGTAAGGGATACCAAATGGCCCACGTCCACGCGTGGTTGAGTGCCGTCCGGCGCGGACGAGCGAGCAGCCAATCCTCCAAATCCTGTTCCCTGCCCGTCGCATAAGTTCTTCCGAACATCGTAAGCTCCGGCTTGCGGGCGAAACCGCGAAACGGCTGACTTTGAAAGAATGTTCTTGCCTCGGTGACAAAGGTGTCGGGCGTCTCGCTCATGATGAGCACTCCGACACCCTTGGGGTCGAGCGCATCGGCATAAAGCACGCCTTCCAAACCGCTTTTCACAAACGCTTCGGCGAGAGGCCCAAGGTCCGAACAGCCGTTGAACACCTGAAGCTGGCAATAGAGGCGGACATCGCTCCGTTTCAAGCCCGCGCCTTTTTCTCGAACATCCAACGCTTCTTTAGCAGGTGATTCCTGAGTCGGTGGTTGAGACATAGTACCTCATTATATGGTTTCTCGACGAATTCGCAAGAACGTCTACGGAACGTTTCCTGCGACTGCGGTTAAAAATCCCTCACGGTACCGTTTGGTGCAGCGCGGTTGGCGCGGTACGAGGGGTACTTAAAGGTAAAGCCAAGGTCTCTGACCTTTTGACTTGAGCAACGTTTGCTCGCAAGCGTTCTGCAAGCGGCGTTTGATCCCGCCGGTTCCGGCGCGTTAACGCCAAATTGTCCGGCCAGCCACCCGTAAAATTCAGATCGAAGCACGGGCTGGTGGTCCACACCCAAATAAATGTGCCTTGGCTCACCCCGTTCGAGCAAGAAATGAATCAATCGGACCGCGTCTTCCACATGGATGTGATTGATGTATCCCGGATCGCGCGCGGAAACCATCCCCTGTTCGAGCAAAGAAAGCCGGTTTCTTCCGGGTCCGTAAATGCCGCCGAATCTCAGAACGAGGGAGGGAAAAGGCGCGGCGAGCACGATCTTCTCAGCTTCAAGCAGGATCCGTCCTTTCTCTGTATTGGGACACGGCTCGGTCGATTCATCCACCCAAGCACCGGA
>MHFO01000070.1:3523-11117 GCA_001804225.1 Omnitrophica bacterium RIFCSPLOWO2_01_FULL_50_24
GAGGCGGTTTCGATGCAAGAGCGCTCACGAGATATTCTGCAGCGTTCAAATAAGTGGAGCGATAATCGTCGGAAGTTCCATCGTCCGGGGCCGTTTGGTTAAGCGCCGGTCGGGCGCTCGTTCGAACGGTGCCGCGCGGTTGGCGCGGAGCTTGACACGACACGACATAATCGACTTGAGGCAGTGAACGCAGCGTTTCAGGTTTGGTTAAATCCGCAAAAACGGGCGACGCTCCGTTCGCTTTTAAAACGCTCTTCGTTTTCGGGTTCCGCCTGAGCCCGAACACTTCAAAACCGTTTTGAGCGAGATGACGGGCGAGCGCCAAACCCACGTATCCGCATCCCGCAATGAGGACTCTTGGCAACCGCTCACTCATAAGCCGCGATGAATCGCTCTCGGCTGGCCGGAATAAATCTTGTCACTGATCAATTCAACAAACATGCGAATCACATTCTCATTTTCCAGAACTGTTGCCGTACGCCGATAATGCAAATTCTTTTTCTCAACCGCCTGACGGACTTCGATATCAAGGTCATACAAGACTTCGGCGTTGTCACACATAAATCCGATGGGCACAACGAGAATTGTTTGAATCCCTTCGGCGGCAAGTTTGGGGATCGTGCTGACTACATCCGGACCCAACCAAGGTTCGTTTGGATTTCCGCTTCGGGATTGATACGCCGTGCTCCAGCTCATCCCTTGAAACGCGTTTGCAGTGAGTTCGCACGACAAACGAACGTCGTCTTCATACCGGCACCGCTTCGCCATTGCAGTCGGAATGGAATGGGCCGTGAACACAACGTGTGTGGCGTTCCGTTCTTCTTGAGTCAAGGGACCTCGCTTCGCTCGGCCACCTGCTCGTGGTATGAAACCACGGGCAGGTACTGCTCCGGAAACTCCGGGCAAGCCCGGGGCATCCTCCGCTGTCATCGTCTGTACGATTTTCTGAATTTCTTCCACCTGCGCACGAATCCACAGGGGGTGGTCGTGCCAAGCATTCACGTACTCGTAGGCAATGTCTTCAGCTCCCGAACGTGCACTCGCGCCGATGCGCGGAGTACTGTTCGGGAAGAACTTGACGTTCTTCTCCGAACGTGTACCGGCACGCGTAACGTCATCCACGTACCGATCAAAACTTGCCGGAGACCGATGAGGCGCAAGAACAAGACCGATTCCCTTCTGACCGCCCCGTTGTTTGATCTGAACCAGCGCATCCTTGAGAAACGGATGCCAATTCCTCATCCCGACAAAAACGGGCAGATTGATGTTGGCTTTGCGCAAACGCTTCTCGAGCGTTTCGGAAAAATGAATCACACGATCGTGATAGGGAGAGCTGCCGCCGATCGCATCGTAGTGACGAGCTACTTCGCGCAGGCGGCCGGGACCAAGCGACCGGCCCCTTGCTACTTCGAGAAGAAAAGGTTTCACTTCGTCACGTGTCGTGGGACCGCCGAAACCGATGACCAACACATGATCCGCATTCACGCGAAACTCCGAGATTCAAGCGAGGGCGTGGCCGGATCCTCAACCGATTGTGCCATTACCAGTTCGGCCGTTTTCTCGGCCTCTCGGACACAATCCGGAAGACCGATTCCGTGAAACGCGTTTCCGGTTAAATAAAAATGGGGATGACGTCTTGCCTTTTCCTCAATGCGAGCTACTCGTGCTAGATGCCCCACCTCGTATTGAGGCATTGATTTTGGAGCGCGCCGGATCACAACATCTTCCGGCTCGCCGTCAATCTCAAGCAGCTCGCTCAAATCACGAAAGACGGCGCTCTCAATCGCCTGATCGCTTTTCTGAAGCAGTTCTCGTTGAAATACTCCACCGACGAAGGCCCGCAAAATCATATGCGACTCCGGAGCCCGGCCCCCAAATTTCATGTTCGAAAACGTGCACCCAATCAAGCGCCGCTTTTCCGCCCTCGGAACCACAAAACCAAAGCCGCGAATCGGGCGTCGGATCGCATCCCGCCGAACCGCCACATTCACGGTCGCAACCGATTCATACGGAATGTCGTTTAACAATTGACTTAAACCGGCATCGAATGAAGAAACCAAAAGTCCCGCCTGATGAGCAGGCAGCGCCAAACACACCGAATCTGCTTGCAACGTCTCTTTGCTTTCAAGGCCAATGTTCCAAACTTCATCACTGCGCCGGATTAATTCCACACGCGTGTTCAATCGAAAGGAAACCGCTTGCGAATGCCGCACCAATTGATCGACGAGCGTGCTCATGCCGTCCCGGAATGAAAGAAACAAACTGTATCGAGGGCCGCTCGCCTCGCTGAGGATTTGGCGGATCGGGCTCTTGGTTTTAGCCGATTCACTTAACTTTTTCTGAAAGCCGCGCAAAATACTTCCGTATTCCCGCTCCATCTCGCGAAACCGGGGAAACGTAGCTTCCAAACTTAAACGCTCGGGGTCTGCCGAATAAATGCCGGCCACCATGGGCTCTCCGATCCACCGGAGAGCTTCCCGACCGAACCGGCGCCGCACAAATTGGCCGAGACTTTCGTCTTCCAAATCAGTCTTAGAAGGAATCAAGTATTCTGAAGCCATTCGCAATTTACCGGCCCAACTAACGAGGGGAGATGCGAGAAACGCTTTTAAGTCTGTCGGGGCGAGCAAATAAAGACCTTTCGGAACTGGAATAAGTTTTCCGGAGCGTACAATGTAGCTTTGCCTGTACTCGTCTTGAGTGGAAATGAGTTGATTCTCAAACCCAAGCCGCTTTGCAAGGCGGGTGACTTCTGGTTTCTCGGAAATAAAGGAGTCGGGGCCGAGCTCGAACAGAAACTCTCCTTTCTTCTGCGAGCAAATCACGCCGCCCAATCGAGGTCCTGCCTCAAGAACGGTAACACGGGCGGGAATTCCGAGCTCCCGGCTCAATTCTGAAATTCGATGGGCCAGCGCAAGACCTGAAATGCCGCCGCCGATTACAACGATTCGCTTGGAATTCATATTCGCTTCTTTATCTCCGGCTCATCTCATGAACCATCTCGATCAAAGCAATCACGTTTTCTTCCGGAGTTTGAGGAAGCACGCCGTGCCCTAGATTAAAAATATGCCCCGGTCGTGCGTCTGCCTGCTTTAAGATGTGAGCTACCTCTGACCGAATTTGCTTGGGGGAAGTGCACAAAACGGCTGGATCCAGATTCCCTTGAATGCCGACATCGTAGCCAATTTCGCTCCACGCGCGGTCCAGCTCGACTCGAAAATCTACTCCGATGACATCGCCGCCGGCATCGCGCAAGTCACTTAAAATCGCTGCGGTATCGGTTCCGAAGTGAATGACGGGAACTTTCCCTCGAAGCGACTCAAGAACAAAACGGCTGTGGGGCAACACAAAGGTTCTGTAGTCGCGGGCATTCAGGCACCCCACCCAGCTGTCGAACAGCTGAAGGGCATCCGCCCCCGCTTCGATTTGACCGTTCAGATACTTTGCAAGCGCGCGGCTGATTTTTTCCATGAGCAGGTGCCACGCGGAGGTCTCTTCATGCATGAATTGTTTCGTCCGCACAAACGTCCGAGAGCCCCCTCCTTCCAAAATGTATGCCGCAAGTGTGAACGGTGCGGCGCTAAAACCGATCAGCGGAATATCGGGCTTCAAGTTCGATTTGGTAAGTTTGATCGCGTCGAAAACGTACGAGAGTGACTCGCACGGTTCGATCTCGGGGAGCCGCTTGACGTCTGAACCGCTTTGCACATCTGCCGAAATGACGGGACCGTCACTCGCAGTGTACTCGAGTCCAAACCCCAGAGGTTCAACGATGAGCAAGAGGTCGGAAAAAATAATGGCTGCGTCTGCCTTGATTTTTTGTTGGGCAGAAATCGTTACTTCGGCCGCTAGATCCTTATTTTTGCAAAGTTCCAAAAATGGAATTCTGTTTCGAATGCGGCGATAATCGGCGAGATAACGTCCGGCTTGACGCATGAGCCAAACGGGCGTCACGGAAGTGGGTTCCCTGCGGCACGCTTTGAGAAACACTGAATCCTTGACCGTTTTTCTTCCTGAATTCGGCGCGTCACACGAAACAGACGCCACGGGCAACGTCACGTGAGCGGAAAGCTTGTTGGATTCGCCGCGGCGTTCGCGAAGCAAATCCTGAGCGTGTTCCGCCGTTTCTTGAATGAGATGGCCCATTTTGGGGTGGCTCGGCTCGAAATCTACCCGGAAACCGCACGCCTGAATGGCTTCGCTTGAAGTGGGCCCGACAGAAGCAATCACAACTCTTTTAAACGCCTCGCGAAATCTGGCTTCAAAACCCTGTTCCGACGCAAACCGCAGGACGTGCCTGATTTGCGCCGCACTTGTGAACAAAGCAAAATCAACCTCGCCGTCCATGATTTTCTCAAGTGCGGAGCGGAGCGGACGCGTGTCGCTCGGAAGCGCCCAGCGGTAGATGGGAACTTGCACAACATTTGCTTTTCGTTTCTTCAGCGCCTGAACCAAATCTTCATTTGGAATGCCGTATTCTTGAAGTGCAACGGTACAGCCCTCAAGGGAGATCCCCCGCTCACTTAAGTCAAGGGTCTCTAAAATTTCCCGCCATGTATTGGGTTCAGGAATGGTGATCGAAACCGGAATGTGAAGTTCGCGAAGAGCCCGAACGGGTTTGGGGCCTCTTGCCACGGTCGTGACATGCCGCAACGCCTCAAGCACCTGTTCCCTAGGAAAGCGGGTTGCCGCGGCTTCGACCAGATACCGTGTGCCTACTCCGGTCATAAACACGACCATGTCGATCTCACCGCGAAGCAGCCGATCCGCAAAAGCGATCGCTTCGGGGCACCGGTCAAGCGGAACTTCCTGCATGGAAGGAGCCATGACAGCATTTCCGCCGTAACGGGCGATGCCGTCGGCCATAATGCCCGCGTGGCGGCTTTCGAAACAAACCACTGTCGCACCTCGGAAATCCTTTTTTTCGACTTGAACGGACAGTTTGGACTCGGTCATAAGGGCGGTTATTGTAACATACAAACCAGCGCCTCGTTCCAATTGTCGGCGACCGCCGACAATTGAGTTGTCATAGGAGCTGCTGAAATTTTTGTAAGAAATATGCTTGACACTGAACCCAAAATGGTTACAATTGAACCCATTATGAGTTCGGAAGAATTGTCGGACCAGCTTACGTCTGTATTGTTCGGTAAAACACGGCGCGCCATTCTGGCGCTTCTCCTGACTAATCCCCAAGAATCCTTTTATCTTCGCCAGATTGTACGTTCGGGGGGACTGGGCCAGGGAGCGGTACAGCGGGAATTGCAGCACCTCACAGAAGCGGGGCTTCTTTTAAGGCGCAGGCAAGGGCACCAGGTTTTCTATCAAGCAAATCAAGAGTCTCCCGTCTTCAAGGAATTAAAAATCCTAGTAGTTAAAACAGCTGGCGCGGGCGATGTCCTCCGGCAAGCTCTTTCAGGATTGAAAGACCGTATTCAAACGGCCTTTCTCTACGGTTCTTTCGCTAAAGGCAAAGATCGACCGGCAAGTGACTTGGATTTGGCTGTGATCGGCGAAGTCACCTTTGGAGATTTGGTTTCCCATTTACGACCTGCGCAAGAAACCCTAGGCAGGGAGATTAATCCTACTGTGTATACTCCGGCTGAATTTCAAAAAAAATTGAGTGCTAAGCATCACTTTGTGTCAGCGATTATCCAAGGGCCTAAAATCATGTTAATCGGAGAGGAACGTGAGCTTGCAAGATTGGGAAAGAAAAGGCTGGGTCGAAAAGCATAAAACAAGCCCGCAAGAGATTGAAGGACTTTTTCAGATTGCGGATCGAGATCTGAGGGATTGCCAAGCGATCCGTCCGCAAGACAAGATGCCTTTCTTGCAATAATGATATCTATGTCCGGGCCTCACAAAAAATCTTTTCCTCCACGTTCCTCAGTCGGGATGACGCAGTTGCTGTTGACTGGCTCAAAAAAATCGAGATGTACGGTGCCGCCGATAAACAATTCCTCGGTGAAAGGCAGGAACTTTCGGCGAAATTTGGAACGCAGGCAAAATCAACGGAAAGAAAGCGGGGGTATTCCAACGCACTTTGAATGGGTTAGTGGATTGCTTTTAATGGAGCCCCACGGCTCTTTTCCGCTCCTTCGGAGCTTCAAAGAAGCGAAGAAGAGCTTTACAGCCGCGGTCTTCCCCGCCTGCCAGATGGCGGGCAGGCGCGTAGGCAGATAAAGACGACGAGGAATTGACGATCAGTAATGATAACTGGGAAAATTTAGCTTTATAGACGAGGTAAACGATGAAATCATTAGACATGGATTTTTTAAACCGACAGGCGATTCCTATCGAGATGGGCGGATTGCTTCAAAAGCTCGGCGAGTATAAAGGCAGGCAGGATTTATTTCAGCATCAGACGCCTCAAGTCTTGGCGACACTGAAACAGACGGCTATTATCGAAAGCACGGAGTCATCGAACAGGATCGAAGGCGTAACCGTGCCTTCAAAGCGTTTCAAGGAGCTTATGGCGCATCCATCGAGACCGAAAGATCGCTCTGAAGCGGAAATCCTCGGCTATCGTGAGGCGTTGTCAAAAATTCACACCAAGCCAGAGTCATTTCCTGCTGATGAAAAGACCATTTTAAACCTGCACCGGCAGATTTATTCACGCACCGACGTTCCCGCTGGGCAGTGGAAGAAGCGGGATAATTCTATTGAGGAACGTCTTTCTGATGGACGCTGGATCACAAGATTTGTGCCGGTCCCGGCCCGTGAGACGCCCGGTTACATGAAAGAATTGTGCGTCAGGTTTAATCGCCTCATGGATAAACGCCAGACCAGCCCACTCATTCTCATTCCGGCGTTTGTCTTTGATTTTCTTTGCGTTCATCCCTTTAGCGACGGCAACGGACGTGTGTCGAGACTCTTAACGGTTTTAATGCTCCACCAAGCTGATTATACGGTTGGGAGATATATCTCAATCGAACGTTTAATCGAAGAATCAAAAGAAACATATTATGAGACTTTGCAGTTATCGTCAAAGGGCTGGCAAGGGGGCAAACATAGCCTCAAGCCATGGTGGGAGTATTCGCTTGGCGTATTGATCGGGGCCTATCAGGAATTTGAACGCCGTGTCGGCACGATCACCAAGGCCCGGGGAGCGAAAACGTCTATCGTGGAAGAAACGATTGGTAATCTTCCTAAGACATTCGGTATTTCGGATGTCGAAAGATTATGCCCGTCGGTGAGCCGGGATATGATCAGGGTTGTCTTAAACCGCCTGCGCAAGGAAGGCCATATCGTGAGCAAAGGCACCGGCCGTGGGGCCCTCTGGGAGAAACGTGGTACAAACCCATTAAACGTGGTAATAAACGTGGTAATGACTAATTTTACTGTGACATAGGTTGGGGGTTTACGATCCCCGGAAATTCACGAAACGCTGGATTTGTTTCAAAGTCTTTACTTAAATACCTCGTAACTAAAACTAAAAATAAAGACGATTCTCCGTGTTTGCTTACTCCTTAATCGTGCCTTTTATCTTTCCTAATAAACTCAAGTTATGTATTGACAGGGAGAGGATTATTAGGAGAATAGAGCCCTTATTTTATCAGGAGTTTTGAATACACATGGGCAAGCTTAAAATTCCGAT
>MHFO01000071.1:0-6987 GCA_001804225.1 Omnitrophica bacterium RIFCSPLOWO2_01_FULL_50_24
AATAATGTCCGCTGATCGCTTGAACCACCGCCTTGTCTTCTCCTTCCAAGCATGCATATTCCGAACCTGCAACTCCTTGCAACTCCGGAAATTCTTGAACGAGATGAGTCACAAGATCCGCCTTGCATAAATGAGCTGCTCTCTTCGCATTCCGGATGACATCCTTTGAACAACCCGCTTCGGTCCCCAAAAAGTCCGTTAATGCCTCAAGCCGTTTTGTCTTATCATAATAAGATCCTAACGATCCTAAGAAAATTTTCTCCTTGAGATCCTTGACCTTATCTTCCAACTTTGACTTTCGATCTTCAGCAAAGAAAAAGCGCGCATCTTCAAGACGCGAGCGCAACACCGATTCAAAATTTTTTGCAATTGCTTTCGCATTTTTTCTCGGACCGTTGATTACTGCCACAAAGCGGTTCGTGATCCGGCCGGCCGAAGAAAATTGCGCAAAAATCCGCTGATATTTACTCATGCAGGTGGTAAGCACAGCGCTGGGAAGCTTAAGGTACTCCGGTTGAAACGTCCCGCGCACCGCAAACGGTTCCTCGACAAGACGCGCCACTGTTTTGATTAACTCCTCATCCTGATGGGCAATATCTCCAATCCAACTTTTAATCATCTCCACACGGGTTTCTTCCTCTAAAATGACATGCCGCCGTTTGAGAGCTTGCTTGAAGACTTCGAAATTCGAATGGGTGACTCTGATCTTTTGCGGAGCAAGAAAACGATGACCAAAAGAAAAGTTTCCGCTTGCGACACCTCCCAAGCGATAGTTTTGCCTTTGGGTCCCGACAAACGCAAACGTCCAGCGAATGGGACGCGTAAACGTATATTTCGTTTCATCCCACCGCATCAATTTCGGAAACTTGATCGCCCGCGGCAAAGTTTCAAAGAAAGAACTGAGCGGTTTATAATGTTTCTGGATTTTGACGGCAACGCGTGGACCTCGTGACGTTTCTTGAACTACAACGTCACGTTCGCTTAACTTGACACTTCTTAAAAATCCCCTTAATGCCTCGGTGGGTTGTCCATTTTGATACGCTTGCTCCTTGGAGGGACCTAACTTCTCTTCGGTCGCCGCCGGCAAGCGATGCAGAGGTGAAGCATGAATCACAATTCTCCTGGGTGTCGTTAAAATGTTAACTTCCTTACACTCCCAACCGCATTCTGCCAAAAGCACAGGAACTTCGACGCGAATGGATGCTTTTGCTCCTTCCATATAGGATGAGGGGATTTCTTCGACACCGATTTCAAACAGGAGAGAACGGGATGGGTCTTGTTTCATGGTAGCTCAGCTGACATTGCGCCTTTTTGTTTTCGAATGCCCTACGAGCAGCGGAAAACCCAACGATTCACGCACCGCCAGATAACCTTCTGCGCAAGAGCGGGCAAGCGAACGAACGCGACCGATGTATCTGGGCCGCTCCGTCGTGCTTACCGCGCCGCGAGCGTCTAACAGATTAAACGTGTGAGAGGCCTTTAAACAATAATCGTACGCGGGGAAAAACAACTGTTTTTTCGCCAAACGTTTTGACTCAGCTTCATGTTGATCAAATTGCACAAGCAGTATGTCGATATTCGCTTCTTCAAAATTAAATCGAGAAAATTCCCTCTCGGTCTCAAGATGTATTTCGCCATAGGTCACGTGATCATTCCACTGAATATCAAAAATAGATTGTTTGCCTTGCAGAAACATGGCAATCCGCTCAAGTCCGTACGTCAGCTCGCAAGAAATAGGATCCAGATCAATGCCGCCGCACTGCTGAAAATAAGTAAATTGCGTAATCTCAAGACTGTCGAGCCACACTTCCCATCCCAATCCCCAAGCGCCCAGTGTCGGAGACTCCCAATCGTCCTCGACAAAACGGACATCAAATTCTTCCACGTTAATTCCTACGTGACGAAGACTGGATAAATACAAATCTTGAGCGTTTTTTGGAGAAGGTTTTAAAATAACTTGATACTGGTAATAGTGCTGCGTGCGGTGAGGATTTTCTCCATATCTGCCGTCCGTAGGCCGCCTTGAAGGTTCCACATACGCGGCGCGCCAGGGTTCCGGCCCCAATGCTCTTAAAAAAGTATGCGGGGAAAACGTCCCTGCCCCTACTTCAAGATCGTAGGGTTGAACTAAAAGGCACCCTTGGTTTTGCCAGAAATCATTTAATCTTCCGATGAGCTCTTGAAAGCTCAAGGGTCGGATTTTCTTTGCGGTTCTCATCAGAAGCTCTTTTATCCCAATCGGTTAGCTCAAGTACGCAAGGGATTCTATCAAAAAGGATGGTTCAAATCAAGGAAGGGCAGATGTGGGAATAAAAAAGAAAGGGACAGCCGCCCGTTCGGTTCCTTCGAAACCTATTAGGGAAACCATCCCTTCCTCCCGCGTGCTCGGCTTCCCTCAGTATCCCACCGATTATACTTCTCCGAGCACACAACTTGTTGATCCAATTACAGCGTTACTTGGTTTTTAATCTTCTCCAACTTCGCGCTGCTGATCCCTCGAATGCTGACAAGATTATCGAGAGACTCGAACTTGCCATTGGCTTCGCGATATTCCACAATTCGCTGGGCCAATGCTGGACCGATGCCGCGCACAGTTTGAAGTTCCTCCATCGAAGCTTTGTTGACATTCACAGGTGACGAAACAGCAACATCGGTTCGACCAAGGGTTTGTGCTTGACCAAGATCCGCAGGATACAAAAGAAAATTGGTCACCATCATGGCGATGGCAAGCCAACCTGCTATATGAATCTTTCTCATGAGATTAGTCTCCTTTCTTCAAGAGATTGATGGGAATTCAAGGGAAGGCCACACGGTAGCACTGAATTATATTATTGTCAACATAAATATTATTTATTTTCATATTAATCAAACGAGCTTTTTTCGTCTATCCTCATATTAGAATTGCAAAGAAAGGAATAACGCCTATAATAAGGCCGTCGCAAACACCTAAAAGGAATGGCCCCATGTCCCGGAAAAGCGAACTCGCATCCCAGATCGGTCAGAAAATACGTGATTTAAGGCGCCGCAAAAACGTCACCCTGATTGAGCTATCCAAAATAACCGGAATTGCACAGGCCACGCTTTCCCGAATGGAAACCGGGCTGATGGTGGGCACCATCAAAAGTCATCAGCAAATCGCCGAAACGTTGGGGGTAACGCTTGCGGAACTCTACGAAGGTCTCGATTCAAGACAGAGCAAGGCACAGTACCTCACCGCCAAAACGCCTAAAAAGATCACCGCGAAATCAGATCAATATCGGTGTGAATTGTTGACGCAGGAAATCCAGAAGAAAAAAATGACACCGTGTTTAATTACACTCAACCACAACGGAAAAAGCCACAAAGAACAAATGGACCGAGGCGTGGAAAAGTTTTTATTTGTCTTGGAAGGAACCGTTCACGTACGGTTTACCGATGCCGAATACACGTTAAAACCCTATGAAACCCTTTACTTTGACGCATCGATTCCCCACCAACTTTTAAATACGAGCGGGAAACAAGCAAAAGTTTTCTGCTCTGTCTCTCTTCCGTAATCCGAAGCTCTCGCTATTTTTTAGTGCGCTACCGATGCTTCGAGCCAGGTTAAATAGGGTCGATGTCCGAATAAAATCGGCCACCCAATCATCTCAGGCACTTCGTAGGTGTGGTGTTTACGGATCATACTTTCGACTTGCTTTAAATGGCGCGCGTCTGTCTTAATGATCAAAAGACATTCCCGAGCTCGTTCAACGGAACCTTTCCAACGATAAATAGAACTGATTCCGGGAAGGATATTGACACAAGCCGCAAGACGCTTTCGTACCAATAAACCGGCAAGAGTGCTTCCTTCCGAACGGGAACGCACGGTTGAAAGAAGCAAGAAGGGTTTAGATGGACCTTTTCGTTTCGACACAATTTTAGGCGTGCGAAGAAGAACTTAATCGAGCCACATAATTGGAATGCTCATCTCCGACACTCACATGCCCTTCTCGAGACAACCAGCCCAAGCTCATCAGAACCAGTTCTCTTGGCTTTTTAATGTTTCTGACAAGCTCGTCAAGGGTGGCGGATTCTTTTTGATCCAAGTACTGCCATATTTCCCCTGCCGTAATACCGATGTGGGTCAGCATGAGCTTCTTTTGTGGGTGCGTTTGAGTTTCAAAAATAGTATCAGATACTGCCGCGTTTATCAAATCTTTTCAGTGGGAAGCGGACATTGGGAACTCAAAAAGGAAGGATTGAGAAGAGACAAATTAGACCACGGCCATCTCAACCGAAAGTTGTTCGAACTCGGCAAGCCCCTCAACTGCAGTCTCATCAATGACAATGTTGATTCGCTTGACGTTCGAAAAATCCAAATCGGGAGGAATCATCTCTTTTAAAAACTCGTAAAAATCCGTTCCAACATGAATGTTGGTCACGTATCCCGTAGCGCGTTCTCCTTCTTCCGTCTCAAGTTCGAGCTCAATTTCTTCGATTTCTCGATTGGATTTAAAACCAAACACGAGCCGCTCAAAGGAGAAACGTTCCCGTTCGCTGAGCTCGACCGTGGCAACTGCCCTTCTGTTTTTCGCTTGGAGCTGCAACAATCTAAAATTCAGGATAGACGTAAAATCTCTCGAAGCCGGCGGTGCCTGAGAAGAAGCCAAAATCGCGGCGAGAATTGCTGCTTGAGTCGGCGTTTGTTTAAACGTGATTTGATGAACAAAAAAATCGGCGTTAGCACCCGTTGTCTGCGGGTTGATCACCAAATTAATAAATTTAACCCTGGCGAGCTGCGGAAGTTCGGCCAACGGCTGAAGCGTAATGGTTCCATCCGTATGAATGCCGCTCTCTGTTTCTAAGACGAAAGTTTTCGGAAATCCAATCACATTTCCAAACTCATCCTTGAGTTCAACTGAAACCCGCGATGGAATGGCAGTCCCCGAATAACTAAAGACCACATCGTTTAATCGAACGTCATACGGCTGATCCAACTCCCAAAAATGGCCTGCTAAATCCGGAATCTCACCACCGCTAAAAGAATACTGGATGGCGGTTCCGAACCTAGAAGTCTGCGAAACCGGTGTTTGACCCAAACTACCTTCAGCAGAAATGTGATTGAGCACAGATAAACTCCGGCTCGGAAATTCTGCGGGCGGTCCTTGGGGATCAAGTTCGATTGGTGCAATTCCCAAATTGACGCTGTTATACAACGCCTCGTAGTCAGTTTTCAAACCGCGGTTTGCCAAATAAACATCCATAAATTGACCGCCGGTTCCGAGGAACCCAAGAATAGAAGAACCTTGATCAATCGCGTTCACCACATCTGAAAACTCTGTTCCGGAACGGAGCGAATCCACAAATCCAAACCGTTTTGTCAATTCCGGATATTGGTTCTGGATCGCCTGAATCCAGGTTGTCACAAGTGTAGGATCCAAACTATAGGCACTGGCCAATGCATAAACGGAAGCGATGTTAAACACAAGTTTGTCACTCGTTTCGGCGGCACTTGGAATTCCGGCTTTCCCTTCGTAGTCCCCTTCGGGAATACTGCTTGCAGAAACAAATCCGGGAAGACCGTTTTGGTGTGAAAAATCAGCCGCCGTGTATAAAAAGTTTTGAAGCGCAGGCTGCATGGTCGCGCGATTTTGTTCACTGGACCACATAAGCGACCAGAACATTTGAAACGCACTCCCATCAAATGGAACCAAATTTGTCACTTCGTTTCCAAATCGGTCCCGATACACCGCGGTCGGCGTATGCTCTTTCGACACCAGGGTATCCCACACGTTTGTCTGAATGTTGTCATACCGCGTCACCACAAAGGCAACACCGGTACGCCATTCGCTCGCCAGCCGATCCACATACGCATTACTCAATTGATTGTTGACGGACGTGTCCACATATTGATGAAACATTTTTTTGCTGCTGTCCAAGAGCTTTTTGTACCCTTCCTTTTGATCGTCAAGGAACTTCTCGGCAAGGTTATTTTTGATGTTCGCAATCAGATCGGATTGCACTGTGGTGAGATTGGGCAAAGACTCTAATGTTCCAACTAAGACGGCAACGCTTTGACTTAAATTGGCATTGTCCACAAAAGCGACTTTATGGTGTCTATCCGCCAAACTTGGCAATTCAATGACGGTGGACAGTAGACCAAAATAAGCGTCGTTCGACTGTTGAAGTTGAACTAACTTGGTTAAAACAAGAAAAATTTCCTGAAGCGCTTCATCGCGGCTTAAGCCATTGCTCACACTCCCGCGTGCTACTTCCCCCAAAATCTGAAGGTAAAATCCAATGGCGGTAAGGGTCGTAAAGTCACTCGGAGCACCATCAACAAGTGAAACCTGGTCATGGGGCAAATGCGTGACAGGATCAACTCCGTTTCCAAGCCTAAAGTAATTTAGTTGGGCATCCAGAAATTGTTGTTTTGCAATTTGGAGTTCTATCGAAAGCGGAAGCGGCGTCGGGTCAATTCCTCGAGTCCGCAACTGAATGGATCCGGTCTGGTTCGGAATGCGAAACTCGATCGATGCTATTTTGGTTAAATCAATGCCTTGGCGAACCAAGTCAGCACGGTCAATCTTAAAAAAGTTCTCTCCGTCCTTCATTTTGATCAGTGTCACCGTAGCGACAACTCCGACGCCATTGGCTCCGCTGGCATCCATAAACTCAACCTCCACTCGATTGGTACCGTTAAAACCAATCCCAAACACAAATTCGCTCGGCTGTGTGGACAAATCGCTTGATTCAACAAAAAACGGCGTCAGCGGATCATCGTATAGAATCGCTTGACCCGAACCTGACACTACTTTGATCGGGGAATTTGGAAGTGTCGTCACGTTGTCTGCTCCAAGATTCGGATCGGGTAAAATCGGATTGGGAACCTCGAACGTCGGAGCCCCTGCTGTGCGGTTCACCTCCAAAGTTCCTTGTTTGTTTTCTCCCTCCGCCACAAGAATGACCAATCTTACCTGCGTTAAATCCAAACCGGTCAAGGACTCGATGGGAATCGTCCACACTTGT
>MHFO01000071.1:6999-7574 GCA_001804225.1 Omnitrophica bacterium RIFCSPLOWO2_01_FULL_50_24
CAACTTCAAGTTTTACTTCGGACACATTGCCGACCAAACCGAGATCAAACGAGCTCAAGCCGCTCAGATCAACGGTTTCAATTCCGGTACTTGTGGTTGAAAAATCGTCATATGTAAATGCGCCTCCGGAAAATGCTCCCGGCATGGTGTTGAAATTCAAAACCAAACCGCGGCCGCTCGCGGAAGCTGTACTTCCGTTTCCTTCCACCATAATAGGTATGACTTGTTTCGGGGCCGGCAAAGATCCATTCATGGTTTTTGGAGTTTTGTCCGGATTCGGTCCAAAGGCCACTCTACGAATCCATTCCCCCCACGTAACTTCAATGGTTTTCGTCTTGTCCACGGGAGGGGTGATAGAATCATCGACGGTCTTCCCTTCCGTGACGAATACAATCTCTTTGACTTTGTTAAAATCAATTTTTGCTTTAATATCGCTTAAGAGTATTTGGTACTTCTGAGCGGCGTCCGTCAGGTTGACGAGGTTGGTTTTATAGACTTTTCCTTTGTCGTCTTTGATCTCAAGCCGAACGCTCGAAAGCGCGCTGCCGCCGGAACCGGTGCCCACCGCGAAAACG
>MHFO01000072.1:0-391 GCA_001804225.1 Omnitrophica bacterium RIFCSPLOWO2_01_FULL_50_24
ATTGGCGGTGAAATTGATTTCGTTTGCTGCCGGGTCAAAGACACCGGTAGTTCCCGGAACGAGTCCGGTCACGTGCGCGGTCCCGTCCGCATCCACGGAAATATCGATATAACGCAGGTACGCGTTGAGCGAAAAGGACGTTTTGAATTGAAATGCCTTTCCCGCATCCGGATTAAAAATAATGGCGGCCGTAAAGGTTGAAACCCATCCCGCAACGTCTTTCACCTGATACTGAATTTCCTTTCTGCCGATCCCCTCGGACAAGGTTACTTGCTTCTCCGCGCTAAAGGACTCCCAATCCGTCCACTCCGTAGTCCCGTCCAGCAGGTACCGGACACTCTCCACCCCGGACGTCGCATCCGAAGCCGTCAGCGCGAGCACCACATCACGG
>MHFO01000072.1:448-922 GCA_001804225.1 Omnitrophica bacterium RIFCSPLOWO2_01_FULL_50_24
TCCACCGTCACGTTCCATGTTGCGTGCGTTTGATTTCCGGCGGTGTCGGTTTCGGTGAATGAAAGCGACCAGTAACGGTCCGTCAACCCTTCGAAGGTCGCTGTCTTGGCAACCCCATCGGCGGTGTAATGGATTGTTATCGTATTCGTATTGATCAGCGTCGGCGTCGCGGGATCGATCACCACCTCAGGCGGCGTGGTATCCAACGGACGAAGACTGATAATCCCTTGATCATCAACCGTCATGGCGTAAACATTAGGGCCGACGGCAAGGTGCCATTCGCCGGTTTCCTGATGGATCACGATCAGTCTGCCGGATTCACGGCCATCAGTGTCCACGGTCCAGGCCTCAAAAACTTCTTCCGGATCTCCTTGGCCGGACAAGGGTTTCCGGTGGCCATGAAAAACCACGATGCTTCCGTTTAAGATCGGATCGACATTGCTGAGCACATCGACACTGCCGTCTGTATATCGA
>MHFO01000072.1:936-1113 GCA_001804225.1 Omnitrophica bacterium RIFCSPLOWO2_01_FULL_50_24
GGCCAACCGGTCCGTATCGGAACCGCCCGCCGCTTTAAAAATCCGCACGTAATTGCCCATGTCATCGTATTTCCAGATCGTAAAATCGTAAAGGAACCGGGGGTCGGAAGGAGCGGGCTTTGCAACATAACTCCCCGCCGGGGCTTGCGAAAGATCCATGGTGATGTCGCCGCGTTC
>MHFO01000072.1:1143-2458 GCA_001804225.1 Omnitrophica bacterium RIFCSPLOWO2_01_FULL_50_24
TTCAATGGCATGGACCTTGCCCTTGTCGTGCAAAAAAGAATCTTTCGTGGCGCCATAAACAAAACCCACCATGCTTTGGGCAAGTCCCTCAAGGCCCGTGCTGGCCGTCCCGATGATCATGCTTCCATCGGGCGACACATCCAGGTAGATGAAGCCATATTTTGGATCGATGGTTTCATCGAGAACCGTATCAAATTGGGCACCGGTCCATTGATAAACGCGAATGGCGCCGGTCTCGGAATTGTAATGATAATAAAAATCAGGATTCGACGGCATTTGCACCGCGCCGGCCGGAAGCGAGTGCGTATCCAGGGTGATCGTGTCACTTAAGGTTGCAGAAAGATTCTGAGCTTGATCTTTCAGTTGATACTGAATGGTTTTGGTGCCGTCTGGCGTGGGAAGCGTAAGGGACTTTGTGGTAGCGATAGCTTCCCATGCGGACCACGTGGTGCCGCCATCAGTTGAGAAGCGCATTTGATCTAGGCCGCTTGTGGCGTCTGTGGCTGTGAGTGTTAAGGTCACGTCTTGGGTAATCGTGTACGCGGCGCCGTTATTGATTGAGATGGTGCCGGTAGGGAGAACGGCATCTAGAGTAATGGCGTCGGAATAGATCTCGCTGACAAGGGCTGCGCGATCTTTAACTTGATACTGCACTTCCTTGATCCCATCACCTTCGGGTAACGTTACATTTTTTGTTCCACCAAAAGTTTCCCACGCGCTCCATGAAGCTCCGTCGTCGGTTGAAAAGCGAACCTGGTCAACCCCGGAAAGAATGTCCCCCGCAGTCAGCGTAAGAGTCACATTGCGATCGGCAGCCCACGTATTGCCGTTGTTGATGACAACACTGCCGGTCGGCGGTTGTGTGTCGGTCGTAAGTGTCGTCAGAATCGCATTCAAGGAATTGGCCAGCGGCGTTTGATTCGGCTCAAAATTCTGACTGGCCGTCGAAAGCGCCTGTGTCCTTGCAGCGTACTCTGTGTCAATATTCTCAAGTGCCGCATCCGTAGTACGGCCAAACCCAAGCGGCAGAATCCCACTCGTCTCGGCTTGATTCACGAGGGTGGTCAGATTCGTGCGGGAGCTCGCAATGACTGTACTGATATCGGAAGCCCCGTTCGCAGCATTCTGAAGCTGTGCGCGGTAAGATGCCAGAGACTGTCTTAAATTATCCACCTGCGTCGGAATCGTTCCCAGAAACGCGGCCACATCCGGTTCGGTCTGTGAGCGCGCACGCAAGGGATCCAGAACCGCATCAATTTGTCCTAAAAGAGTGTCGAGTGAAGTGAGCTGCGTTAGATCCGTTTGAGCTCGGGTT
>MHFO01000072.1:2473-8514 GCA_001804225.1 Omnitrophica bacterium RIFCSPLOWO2_01_FULL_50_24
TCTGTCTCACGCGCCGGTTGTCCCTCTCCGCCCTGCTGGATTATGGATACGATCCAGTCATAGGTTGCCACCGCTTGATCACGAAAGGTATTAAAGGCCCCCGCCGCAGGGCCGAGTACCATGGTGGACAAACTGCGCGTGGCCGCACTCCACATGCTGCTCAAGTTTGACGCAAGTGTATTCATGCGGGTTCGTTCAAGTGTGGAAGTCGTATTTTGACCCGGCCCCTTCACCAGCACAAAGGCCGCGTTGAAATTGCGCTGGGACGCCGAAGCGGCGGGATTGCGGGCGCCTTCGATCGCAATCACATCATCGATGGAAACATTGCGCCGCGTGCCTTGAATCACCGGATCGAAAATAAAAGAAGGGTCATTCAGCAGGTCGAAAAAGTTCTCTTCGGTCAAGGTCTGCCCGCTTAAGGTTCTGGGGTTGGTAATCAAAAAAGAGGAGGAAACGGAAGACGGGCCGAGAAGACCCATGGAATAAAGATCAAAGTCATTAAACGCATTTGACATTGTCCCAGTCATTAGATCAACTCCGAAAATCCTTTGAAGTTTGAATTGGCCGTTACCGAGGTCCAGCCATTCAACACCGTTCATCGGCGAAGTCCCGGCGTTAAAAAAAGTACTCCAGTGGGCATTGTCCCGCCCAAGAATTCCGAGAGGATTTTCGTCGCTCACGCCCCGTGACGAAAGATACATTCCCCAACGATGGGCTATTTCCTGCAGAAGGGTCATCCGGTTAAAACTAAAGACGTCAAGACCTTCCGCAGCCGCCTCAGTAGCCGCCAGATGAAGCGAGGCGGTTCCTTGATGCACGGTTTGCTCATTTAACGCCAGCATATAAGGGCTGAAATTTTGAACAAAAAGAGGCGTGAAATCACGGTTAAGCTCTTCAAGTTCCGGATCCATCGGGCCGTCAATGCCAATCCCTTTGATGTCTTGCTTTTGAGGACTTCCAAATCCTAAAACGCCCGTGTTCACCACGGAACCGTAATAATCCGTCAGCGAAAGCGCCGTTGAGGTTGGAAAGAAAACAACGAAATCATAGAGCCCCGCCAGTTGTTCCATGACCCGCGATTGAATGGCCGCCACCTCGACATTGGTCAGCATATCGGCCGAATATTTTTGTCGTAACTCCGGCGTCAAAATGGCATCCAGTTGAGATTGCATGTAGGCGTCAATGCTGACCTCGTACATACCGGTTGAGAGCCGCGTAATAAAGTTGGATTCATTTATCTCGGAAACGGAAAGCTCTGCCTCAGAAGGCGCGGAGGCGAGAGCGGCACTCGCCACAAGGGACGATTCCGTTTGTGGAGAGTCCCCCTCCGGAGGAGAGGGCAGCGAAGCAGTCCCCGCAGAAGGGAGAGTGAGGGGATTAACTTCCGACAAAGGTGAAGAGCGTAGAAATTGGTCGTCTGTCTGAACGGTACCTGGTATCGTTTTTTCAACAACGGTACCTGGTACCGTTGTGTTGATACTTACCACCGGCACGCGTTCGCCTGTGTCGAGTGTATCCGTGAGGGGTTGAGGAACAGACCACGCAACTTGGCTCCACGTGAAAATCAAAACCGTGAGTGCAGAGAGAATTTTCTTATGACGCGCAATCATCTTTGGTTAAAGCAGCTTTCTGTAGAAATTGGATTGGCGAATTCCGTCCGACGGATTTGCCCGCGGCAGGGGACAGAGAAATAGTTTTTTGAACGAGAAGAACCGGGCAATTTACCGGTTCGAATGAGGACTAAATGTTTGGCGCTTGAGAGCTTCATGAGTATAGTCTCGGCACAATATGCTCCACAGAAGAGTTGCAAGCATCCGACCGTTTAAGGTGATTCCTTCCGCTATCCTGAAATTGTGGGACTGGGGAAAACGGCCAACCGAACCGAGTTGCTGTATTCTATGGTTAAATGATAAGAACGTCTATGAGAAAAACGTCCTAAATGTGCCTATTTTAAATAGATACGCCTAGTCTGACTATACTTTTTAGGTGTAAATTGGGACGCCGTCCGCGGGGAGAGGTTGAAACCAAAATACAGAATACAATACAAAAGGGAACCGTATCCTTCTATAAGTTTTCTGCTCAGATTTTTCGGTAAAAATCCAGGAACTGCTGCGGCGAAAGCACGTTGACACCTTGCCGCAGAGACGGCGGATAATGTTTCAAATTGCCCGTGATCAGACAAGCGGCTTTTGCTGCAATGGCCACTTCCAGAAAAGGCTCGTCCTCGCGATCGGGAAGCTCTTCCTTGAGAGGCCGAGTGGCCGCTTGAAATCCGGCGGTTTTGATTTGCTCCAATAATGCCGTCCTGTGAGCAAGGTAGAAACCGAACTTAGGCCTGGCCAGCACCTGTTCATATTCAGAAATAACCCGTACATCGTAACAAATGTGAAGAATGCCGGCGGATGTCATTCGAACGATTTCGGCAGGTGCCCGAAACGGAGACAAAAGCCCAGATACAAGCACATTCGTATCTAAAACGACTTTCATCGAGGACGTGCTTTGCGGGCTGCTCTGATTTCAGCATTGATTTCTTCCAAGCTGATTCCGTCCCGGCCGGATTTGACCGATTGCTCCTGCAGGGATTGAGCAGCAACTATGGAGCGGGCGGTGCGGAGGGCAAAAAGAGATTCTTCGAGCATGTGTTCTGAAGTGGGAGAAAGAATAGCGATGGGTTTCCCGTTGGAGGTGATGACCACCGCCTTTACCTTGGCAAGTTTTCTCCAGATTTGTGCCGATTTGCCCCTAAAATCCCGAATGGATACGAACTGCATCGTTAAGCCCTCCTTATGGCATACAAAAGTGTACACGATTGACCTACGTGCTGCAAGCTGCTTTTAAATCGGCGTTGTACCTATTTTAAATAGATACGCCTAGTCTGACTATACTTTTTATCTGTAAACTTTGTCCGTTGATACTTGTTAATTGATACTGTTATGTCGTCCGTTATTATGTTTATTTATGTATTTCCTTCTCAAAGGTTTGGATCAGCATTTCGGAATTTGCGCGGGCTCCCCAAATCTTCTTGGCATAGTGGCGGAGGAAATAATGAACATGCTCACGGAATTGCCCCAGTTCCAGGGAAAGCGCGCTTTTTTTGAGCGCCTTGGTCCACACACGAATGACACTCGCTGCCGGCACCTTATTTTTCCTCAGGATCTGAACCATGTCCTGAATGTCCAGTTCGTAAAAACGCCCCATCTTTCCGATCGTCCAATGGGCAGGAGCAATGATTTTAATTTTGAGTTTTCCTATTCTTTGATAGGGAACGGCCGTCTGACGATAATCCGCGAAGTCGATCATCGACCCATGGCTCACATGCTCGGAATAATCCACCGCAAGGCCTGTTTGGTTTGACGCTTTCCGGATCGCTTCCTGTAATCGATCGCGCTCCCCCGCCGCACGCATCCTGGAGTAGCGAATCTCAAAATCAATGTCGAGACTCGGCCGGACATGGCCCATCAAAGAGGCCGCTCCGGCTCCGATTAAAATGATCTCGGCCGGCCGATCAAGCGCCGCATCTAGAACCTTGAAAAATCGATCAATCTGCCGCCGGTTCATGGACTCCCTGCTTTCTCATCTCGGCATCCCGGATTCGCTCAACTAAACTGCGAATGGCGCTCTCGCCTAACTCCTGTTTGAGACTTAACCATGCTTCAAGCGCCCGCCGCTTCCGTACGGAGCGCCTTTTCTTGGCCGGTATAATTTGTTGAATCCTTTGTACAATGGCGCGTTCCTCACCTGTCAGCGCCTTGTTTCCCGACACAACTGCCGCTGCAAGTTTCTCCAACCGTTTCCGGCTAAAAAATATTCGAGGTTTGCTCGGTCCTTGTATGCTTTCTTCATCAAAAAAATCTGCCATTTTCATCTTAAGCGCAAATGCAATCTTGTGAAGCGTTCCAACGGTGACGTCCTGCTTGCCTTTTTCAATGTTGGACACATTGGGCTGGGGAATCCCGGCCAGACGGCTTAATGCCTTTTGACTGAACCCTCTTTGCCGGCGGCTGAGATAAATCCTGAATCCGATTTCCATAATGCAGAAATATAGCATATCTACTATATCTATGCAAGCTCGTCGATGAGTGCTGTAATGCAGAGACGGCAATATATTACATCACCACATGACCTTAAAAAATGAGGCAAAAAGAGATAATATTTGACATGCACTCAATTTTCGACGATTATTTAGCGTATGAAATACGTCATTCGAGAACAGGAAAAGCAGATCCGCCGGGCTCTGGAACGGAACAAAAGCGTGCTTCTTTTAGGGCCAAGGCAAACCGGGAAGACTACATTAATACAGCGTCTCGTGGCAGACCTATCCATCTCGCTGATTACGCCTGAAATACGGCTCCGGTATGAGAAAGAACCGGGTATTTTGCGCAAAGAAATTGAAGCGCTTGAACCTAAAGGGGAAAAACGGCCGGTGGTAGTGCTCGATGAAGTGCAGAAAGTCCCCGAACTTTTGGACGTCGCTCAAGACCTCATTGATCGGCACAAGGCCAATTTTATTCTTACCGGATCAAGCGCCCGAAAACTCCGGCGCGGCCATGATCTGAATCTTCTCCCCGGAAGAGTGGTCACACTCCGGCTGGATCCTTTTACATTGGCAGAATCGGCACCCAAAGATCTTGAAGAAAGACTCCTCTATGGTTCTCTTCCGGGCATCGCTCAGATCGAATCGCTCCAAGACCGGGAAGTTGATCTTGAATCTTATGTGACGCTCTATCTTGAAGAAGAAATCCGCGCAGAAGCTCTCGTAAGAAATCTTGCTTCTTTTGCAAGATTTGTCGAACTGGCTGCGTCGGAATCCGGAAGAACTTCGAATTTCAGAAAAATCTCCCAGGAGATCGGAGTAGCCCACACTACGATTACGGCTTATTATGAAATTCTGGAAGATTGCATGATTGCCGAACGGGTTGATCCCATCACAAAAAGCATGACGCGAAAAAAATTGACCAGAAGTTCAAAATACCTTTTCTTTGATCTGGGTGTGCGCCGCATCGCTGCGCGGGAAGGGACCAAACCGGCCCGTGAGCATTGGGGGTGTCTTTTTGAGCAATTTGCGGGATTGGAATTGATTCGGGCCGCGCGGTTATCTCCGCATGATAACCGAGTCTTCTTCTGGCGAGATCCGGACGGCCCTGAAATTGATTGGGTGCTTGAGAGAAAAGATGAATATATTCCTATTGAAGTTAAGTGGAGCAACTCTCCCCATGAGACAGATATCCGGCATCTCAAAACCTTTTTGGCGGAATACAAAAATGCCCGAACAGGATATGTTGTCTGCCAGACACCCCGAAAGATGAAACTTGCCGATCGAATTTATGCCCTACCCTGGCAGGATGTTCCAAGTCTCATTGACCAGCCATCCAAGTAATCCTTTATAATTTCCTGAAATCCCCGGCGCTTCTAATCTTATATGTTGAGTTCTGCTCATTTCGTTAAAGATGGTTTGACAATCGGAAACTTTTCATGGACGGCACTTTTGCCTGCCCGCCGTCTGTGTGGTGGGCCTGCCCGCCGGCAGGCGGGGAAATGTTCTGGTTTACCGGTTTACTTTTACTGTAAGAAAAATAAAGTGGAATAAAGGAAATACTTTATTTTGGAGCGCATTTGTGTTATCCTTCCTGAAGAAGGAGAAAAACCCATGGAACAAATTCTCTCAACCAAAATGGATGCCAAAGTGCTCCGGGCACTTGAAGTCTTCTGCCAACGCCACCACCTGGTCAAGTCCCGCCTCCTTGAAGAGCTCATCAAAGAAGGAATCCGCAGACGAGCCGAGACGCTTCGTCTGGCGGAGTCTCTCTCGCGCGGCCTTGAGGATGAAGGCCAAGGTAACCTCTATACCCAAGCAGAAGTAGAAACACTTGTTTTTGGAAAAGGAAAAGCGCGTTGAGCCGGTTCCAAATCCTCTACACTGCCGAAGCCAAAGAGCGGCTGGCTGAAATTGCCAAGTTTGATCCTAAATCTGCTCGAATCATCTTTGACCATATCAAACAATTGCCCGACACGTACCGCACGGACCCTTTTCTTCAAGGCGC
>MHFO01000073.1:0-10488 GCA_001804225.1 Omnitrophica bacterium RIFCSPLOWO2_01_FULL_50_24
AAGATATTTAATACTCTACCAATCTAATCCTTCTAATTTTTTAGAACCCACCTTTGGAGCAATGGGCCTCCGGATTTTTCATAGATATACTTTACTAATTTAGAAAGAATCATCTTTTTCTTTCGGATATTTCCCTCTTTGTAAAAATTTTCTATATGGTCTGCAAATTTTTTATCTAACTTCCTCAATTGTATCATTGTTTCGTTTGGTTGCCCCAGAGATTCTCCACTCTGTTTGAGAAATAACTCAATAATATTACTCACCAACAGGTGACTATCTAAGCCAAAAGCCAAATAGTCTCCTTTCTGTATGTCTCGCTGGACTTCTCCCCAAAAATCATCAGTGGAGTATTTATGCATTAAAATCTCATCATTTTTATATTCGGTCTTCAGCTTCAGATTATTTTTAGCAATAGTTTGAATCTTTTCTAAATTCCGTTGTCTTTGGAAGAGAATTTTGCCATAGGCCAGCATATGTGAGGTTATCCTCCGCAGATTATTTGTATCTTCCTTAAGATAATTCTTCGCTTCTTTTATTGTATTAAAGATAATATCAACGCGTAGCCCATTTTTAACAAAATTACTTCTTGAAAACTTACCTTTTTTATCTAGTAGAACATATATATCAATATCAGAATATTTATCAAATTTATTTCTTGCCGCAGATCCAAACAGCAAAATACCCAAAACATTTTTGTCCGGTTTATATTCTTTTACCGTATCATTGCAAATTTTTTGAATAAATTTTTCCATAAAAAATAAGAACGAGGCTAAGGTAAGTGTATCACTTTTCCTTAGCCTCGTGAAGTTGCCACGCTTAGTGGCAGTTGCTGGGGCGCTGACAGGTGCAGAGCACCTTCATCCTGAGCAGCGTTTTGACCTTGAGAACCGGTCGCGGCTGCTTGGGCTGCGCTTTCTGCATGGCATTCACCTCCTTTCTGTTGCAGGTTGGAGAAGTTCCGGCTCTGATGCCGTCGCTTCTCGCAGTTGTTCCCAAAGAATCTCTTTGGTCATACGGCGGTAGAAATCGCACATTCGTTCGATCTTGGCGGTTTTTGTCGCACGAGCGAACTCTTGCGTAATGTTGCAACCACCGCCGCACTGTCCTTCGATCATACAACCCTTACACATCTCCATCACTCCGGTAAGATGATCTCTTACAAAGCGATGATAGGCGGTGCCGGGCGCATGAAACGACTGGATTCCCGAGAGAGTTCCGAGCTGGGTCGTGCTGTAGCCACATCCGTAGATGTTTCCGGACGGGCCTACACACATGCTGTTGCCGCGGACCGCGCCGCAGAACGCGACGCGGCTTTCGAGCGTTGAATCGTTAAGATTCTCGGCTGGCCGTGACCAAAAGCCGGGAACATCAACGCCTCGTGTCGCCGCGTAGCGCCGAATTCGCATCAGCTTTGCGACGATATCCTCAATCGGAATTTCCACCATATCGACAACGTCGATATCAATCCTGACGTTCTTCATGCCGCGGGCTACTGCCCAGTCGACAATCGATTCGTCAAGTTCGTGAAAATTCTTTTCGGTGACTGTCACCGCGATGCCATCGAGTGGATACCCCGCTTGCGCCAACGCATCGAATCCGCGTATGATCTGAGAGAATGTGCCACTTCCCGATTTCGTCAATCGGACGCGATCATTTCCATCGTGCAAGCCGTCGAAACTAGAAGCGATCTCGACGCGATGTTCTTTGAGAATCGCGGCGATCTCTGGCGTGATGAGTGACGCGTTCGTGTTGATCGAGAAGCGGAACTCGAATTCCGAGCTGTAGGTAGCACGGCAGTACTCAAGCACTTGCTTGATAACCGGCCATGCCAACAGCGGTTCGCCTCCACCGAAATTGATCTCGGCGACACGCTTTCCATGCCCGCGAAGAATCTCGAGATACCGATCCACCGTCTCCTTGGCTGTATCGAACCGCATAAACTTCTTTGGATTGTTGATGCGGTCGGAAGTCTCCAAGTTGTTGAAATGGATGCAGTATGTGCAACGGAAGTTGCACGCCTCACTCATGATGAGTTCGAGATAATCAATCAGCGAACCGCTGACGATTTCCGCCTCACGCGTCCGCATCTTTCCTTCGAGGAACGCTCGGCCGTCAAAATCTTCTGGAACGAGGAAATAACACCGTAGCAATTCCTCAATTGACTCCTGATCTTCACTGGTCAGTTCATCGCCAAGTTGCGAACGTATCGTCCTCGGTGCCGAGAAAGATTTAAGGAATTCGAGCGTCTCGACAGGAACGACTTTGGGATAACCGAACAACGAATGCCAGATCACCGCAGAGTCGCCGTCCCAGACGACCTGCACGAACGGCGACTTCAGGTAGGCGACAGTAAGGTTAAGTGCCATCGCAGGCTCCTTTCTTTTGTGAATGTACTTGGTTTATAGAAACTCACCATGAATTTCTAACCAAAAGGTATTACACAGTAAATCGATAATTTACGCAAGAGTTTCGGTAAGCAGGCAAAAAGTGGAAGGGGGAGGGAAATTTTTTGCCCGCCCTCGGCAAATTTGATAAATCCCTCTTTTTACTTTATAGATTTATACCATTGACTTAGCACTTCCTCTGCCGGCTTGCCGCGCACATTATATTCTTTAGTTAATGGGAAATCATCGGGCCAATAAGTAAACGGATAGATTCCCATAATATAAGAAGTTTCCGCTACATTCTTCATTATCGCTTCAAATCCCATTGCCTGCTCTTCCAGATCGAGTTTGTATTTGTCAGAATAAGGTTCCCAAAGGGCAATTGCCGCATCATCAACTCCTGCTTTGCCGGTCAAACCACCGTCAATGCTCGGATAAGCAACTTGTTGAAGAATAATCGGTTTTTTGTATTTTTCGTATAACGGTTTTAATCTTAAATCAAAAATTCTTTTAACATTAGCATTTAGTTCTTTCTGCGTTGGATTATTTTTTTCAGTAAGGCCAACCCACCAGTTAATGCCAATGAAATCGGTCTGTTCCATAAACGGCATACTGTCTGTGTTTGGCCAGATATCCGGGATTTTGCTTCCAATTTCTCCGCCAATGAACAGACCACGACCTAATTTTCCCTTATAAGCGGATTTTGCCTTGCCATAAATTGCTTCCAATCTTTCTTTGTAATCCGCCGGCCTTTTGTCAGGCGACGCCCCCACCACCACCGAGTCGCCGGTGATAACCAAATATTCAACATTATACTTATTCGCCTTATCCACAAAATACATTGCGTATTTTTCGTATTCGCTAAACCAGACATCCCACCATTCTTTGGAAAAACTTGCTTTGCTGGTATCGGCGCAGCAGATCTGGGGCATCATGTAAACCTTAAAGCCGTCGGCTTTCATCTTGTTTAAATGAAAATCCAGCGCGTCATCGGGATAAGTGTGTCCGAATCCTTCGGAGGTGATGATTGGGACGGGATTTACCTGTTTGTAATCCCACGGCGGAGCTATTTCAATCCATTGGAATCCTTTTTCCCTCAAACGGACATTGGTACTGTCAAGCAAATCTTTAAAGTTGCCCCACCAAAAGTCAACTATCATCGCCCCCTTTTGATATTTTTCATTATCAATCCTTGAAGCAAACGCAATCTTCCCAGCATCTGTGGAGATTATTGGTATTACAAGCTCTCCTTTTGGCAGCCATCTCCATTTTTCAACAGTATCATTTATTTGTTTTGGTTTCTTTTCAACCAAAACCTTGCGCGAAGCTGTTTTTGAGTCTGGTAAAAATTCCTCTGCCCCGACAAAACCCCAATTATTACGCAGATACCTGTAACCGATTTCTTTATCTTTAAAATCATTCAAGTCGGCTTTCAAATCCCAGAGATTTTCAATCGTTTTCTTCATTTTTAAATTTCTTCCCCACTCGT
This sequence comes from Omnitrophica bacterium RIFCSPLOWO2_01_FULL_50_24, assembly GCA_001804225.1. Classification (GTDB taxonomy): domain Bacteria; phylum Omnitrophota; class Omnitrophia; order Omnitrophales; family Danuiimicrobiaceae; genus 2-01-FULL-50-24. The sequence continues at coordinate 3,874 of MHFO01000073.1, forward strand.
TTAACCCCTCACGAATTTGAAGGTAAACCATTGTATGTTTAGGTGTAATTTCGGGAACCCTGACAGTAAAATTTATAGTAAAGGGGGTGGCGGGCTTAGTTGCGGTGGATTTAATTGTTGTGGCATCGGTGGGAGTTGTTTTAGGTTCTGGTTGGTCCGAAGTTGTCGGGGCACCAGGAGGAGGGGTTTGAACTCCGGGAATAGAAATTTTTGGTATTCTCATTTGATAACCACCCTCTCTGCACCACGGCGGCATTGGCCAAGGACCTTGCGGAGGACAAATTTTAAAAACAACCATTATTACAAGCAAGATGGCTAAAACTCCTAAAATAATGAATATGATTTTCTTCAACATAGTTGAACGCTGATTAATTTAGAAAAAAAGGTTGCTCTCAAAGAAATCTTTGGCTAGAACCTGCGCTTGGCGAGCCGCGCCGGGCGCGGCGAGCCAGTGTTTCCATACCTTCCCGCGCTTTACGCCGCCCGCTTGAATTCACCGAAAAAATCGTTGAGTTCCTTATTGGTGCCGGAGGTGGGAGTTGAACCCACACGCCTTTCGGCACATGGTCCTAAACCATGCGTGTATACCATTTCACCACTCCGGCGTAAAGCACATGGCGGGCAGGTCTACCAATTCCGCCACTCCGACCTGAACGTCATCAGTAAACCACCAAAAAAATAAAAAATCAAGCTCACAACAAAAGAGCCTGCAAAGGCTCTTTGTTCCAGGTTCCAGGTTTTAGGTTACGGTCTCCGCCCAAACCCGCCCCGACTTAGTCGGGGACCACCGCCGCCTCGTCTGAACGGTCCGCCATCGCGCGGCGGTGGTGACGTCCAGCCTTCTGGTTTGGGGAGCAATGCTCTGATCGAGAGGTTAATCCGGCCGAGATTGTCAATTTCTCTTACTTGCACCTTAACCTGATCACCCAACTTCAAAACATCCCCCGGCCGGCCTACCCGCTCCCAGGCAATCTCGGACACGTGCACCAGGCCGTCTTTGTTGGGCAGAATCTGGACAAAGGCGCCAAAGTCTTCCAGGCGCACTACCTTGCCCTCGTAGGTCTCGCCCGGCTCCACCTCTTTGGTCAGCTGCTCAATCGTGGCAATCGCCCGCTTCATCCCCTCGGCATCGTTTGAGGTAACGAGGACGCGGCCGTCTTGCTCGATATCAATCTGCACACCGGTGTCGGCAATGATCTTGTTGATAATTTTGCCGCCGGGGCCGATGACATCACGAATTTTTTCCGGATCAATCTTAATCGTCACAATGCGCGGCGCATAGGGTGACAGTTCTTTCCGCGGCGCGGCGATTACCTCTTGCATCACGCCCAAAATTGTCAGGCGGGCGGCGCGGGCTTGCGTCAGCGTCTCCCCCACCACTTCCCAGCTCAAACCTTGAGTTTTTGTATCCATCTGAATGGCGGTAACGCCATCACGGGTCCCTGCAATCTTAAAATCCATGCCACCGGGGCCATCCTCGACATCTTGCAAATCTGTCAAAACTTGCCAACGAGTAATATTGCCATGCTGATCAACCTCCGATGCCAAGCCCATGGCCACCCCGGCCACCGGCTTCGCAATCGGCACACCCGCGGCCATAAGCGACAGCGTGGAACCGCAGGTTGAGGCCATGGAGCTTGAGCCATTGGCGCCAAGCACTTCCGAGACGACGCGAATCGCGTACGGAAACTTTTCCGCTGGCGGCAGTACCGGCTCCAAGGCCCGCTCGGCCAGAGCCCCATGCCCAATGGCGCGCCGGCCCGGACCGCGAATCGGACCTGCCTCGCCGTAGGTGTACGGCGCGTCATTATAATGATGCATGTAGCGCTTGGTACCCTCTTCTTCCATCGTGTCGAGTGTCTGCACATCACCGGGCGCGCCCAGTGTTACGGCCGAGAGGACCTGGGTATCGCCACGCATAAACATCGCCGACCCGTGGACGCGCGGGAGCAGATCAACTTCCACCTGGAGCGGTCGCACCTCGGTTAAATTCCGGCCATCCAGTCGTTCCTGCTTCGCCAAAATCCTTTTGCTGACTTCAACCGAGATGTACTGCTTGATATTGTTGAGTCCGGCCGCCATGGCGGCTTCCTCAAAACCCTGTTCTGTAAGATGAGACTTGACCGCCTCTTTGAGCGCGTTCACCATCGCCACGCGCTCTTGGCGCCCCATTTTCTTGGTGTCAAAAATGAACTTGGCGGCGTGATCACCAATAAACTTTTGCGTCGCCCGGCGCACTTGTTCTTCTACGGTATCAACCACTCCCTGAAGATCGTTGGCCACAGACGGCAAGGCAAACTTTTCCGCGCCAACCTCGCGCTGGATTTTTTGAATCAAGCCAACTACGGATTGGAGCTCGCCACAACCCCAGCGCATGGCCGCGAGAAGATCGGCCTCTGTCACTTCTTTCGCTCCGACCTCGGTCATGATTAACCGTTCGGGCGTACCGGCGACGACCAGATCCAAATCACTGTCTTTATCCAGCTGTTCCAGAGTAACATTCAAGACCAACTCCCCTTTGATCCGTCCAACTCTTGCCGCCGCAATCGGCCCGGCCCAAGGTACCGGGGAGATGGCAATCGCCGTCGAGGCGGCAATGAGGGCGGTGATCGCCGCGTCATTCTGGCCATCGACTGAAAGCGGCGTCACCACTACCTGCACGTCATTCCTGACGCGCTCATCAAAAAGCGGCCGAATGGCGCGATCAATCAGGCGCCCGGACAAAATCGCCTCGTCGCTAGGACGGCCTTCGCGCTTGATAAAACGCGAGCCCTTGATTTTCCCCGCGGCGTATAGCTTCTCCTCGAAGTCCACCATGAGCGGGAAGTAATCAATTCCCGCGCGCACATTTTCACTTTGTACCACCGTGGCCAAGACCAGGGTATCGCCGTAGCGCACGGTGCAGGATCCGTGCGTTTGCAAAGCGAAGCGGCCGGTTTCAATCGTGAGCGTGCGTCCGCCCCACGGAACGGACCAACTCTTGGTTTTGAGCATAATCAATCAGTCGTTAGCGGACTGATCCAGATACGGTAGATCCTGATAAGGATCTATGAGTCTCCGGACCAATCCATTTTGTAATGAGTAAAGGGTAGTGAAACGAACTTTTCATTTCATGAGACGTCTTTTATCCGTAATCAAAAACTTCTCTTGCTCACCGCTCAAGTCCAAAAAACTGTCGGCCTCTTCCAGAAGTTCGCGCGCGGTCGTCTCGCCAAAAGCCGCTACCTCCACCACCTTGCCCGAACTTTTCTGCAGGTACTCAACGAGCGGCAAATAGTCGCCATCACCAGAGACAAGGACGACTGCGTCCAGGCTCGGCGCCAGGCGAATCGCGTCCACTGCCAGCCCCACATCCCAGTCGGCTTTCCTCACCCCGGAGGCGTAAATTTTGAGATCTTTTTCCCGCGTCTCGATCCCCAAATTATAGAGCGCCTCAAAAAATGGCTGCTCCTCTTTTGATTCGGTGCTCACCACATAAGCGATGGCGCGGATTAGCCGGCGCCCGGCCACCGCCTCTTTGACGATATTGCCAAAGTTCACCTTTTTCCCGTGCAGATTCTTGGCGCTGTAGTACATGTTCTGCACATCAATAAACACCCCGACACGCTGATCCGGGTGCTTGATCGGATGGCGGTTGTTAGGCTTGGTCAGTGTCATGGGGTGAAATCTCATTCGGCGCTTCATCGGCGTCGTCATTGTTCAGAGCCGGCGCCACGGCAGCCCCAAAGCTGGTCGTGGGCGCAGCGCGCTCAACGGCTTTGGCCTGCTTCAATTTTAACTTCTTTACCAGTTCTTCGTATGATTTTGGATTCTCTTTTTTCAAGTAGCGCAACAGCCTACGCCGCTCCCCGACCTTGCGCAAGAGTCCGCGGCGCGAAGAATGATCTTTGTGGTGCTGTTTCAAGTGACCCGATAACTCATCAATCTCGGCCGAGAGAATCGCAATCTGCACCTCGCTCGACCCGGTGTCTTCCTGGTGGGTCTGATACTTTTTAATGATGTTCTGTTTTTTTTGTTTACCCAACATACTTGCCAATTGAGTTTAGCAGGCCATAGGCTAGCAAGCCGCCGCGGTCCGCCCCCCGACCTGTCTGCCGACAGGCAGGCGTGACGTCGGGAGAGAAGTTATAGAATAGGCGCAGTATAGCAGAGCTCCGAAATGATGTCAATGCCGGCGCAAGAACCCGGCCGTCAGGGCGATCGCCAGGGCATCGGCCGCGTCATCCGGCCTTATTTTCTCTTTCAACCCCAACTCCAACGCAACCAGCTTCTCGACTTGCCGTTTCTCGGCTCGGCCATAGCCGGAGATGGCTTGTTTTACCTGTAGCGGAGAAAGTTCTTGCACTGCGAGTCCTGCCTCATGAAGCGTCAAAAGAATCACACCGCGCGCTTGCCCCACTTTCATCGCCGTTTTTACATTTTTGGCAAAGTACAGGTCCTCGACCGCCGCGCGCGTTGGCCGATACTTATGGATGATGCTTTTGAGTTCTTTTTGCAGTTCAAGGAGACGATCAAAAAATGGTTCCTTGGACGACGTCTCAATACAGCCGTGCGCCGCGTGACGCCAGCAATTTTTTTCTCCTTCGATCACGCCCCAGCCGATGCGGCCGTAACCGGGATCAACACCCAGAATGCAAGTTTTTACATTGTCTTCAGCCATAGCAACGGTGAATTTCTTGGGTTTTGTCTAGGTGAATTAGATTAATTAGGTGAATTAGAAATTCGCATTGGTGTACACTGCCTTCACATCGTCATTTGCATCCAACGCCTCAACCAGTTTCTCCACCTGAAGCGCGAGCGCCGGTTCAACCTTGATTGCCTCCTTCGCCACCCACTCGATCCCAGAGTCATCCGGCTGAAGTTGGAGCGACTTAATCACACCCAGAATCGACTGCAACTTGTCAACGGGGCAAAGTATCTCCAGACCATACTCGCTTTCTACCAGATCATCGGCACCCGCTTCAATCAACTTCAATTCAAAATCTGATCTTTGATCTTTAATCTTTGATTTTTCATCTAAGCCAAGGCGCACCACGCCTTGGCGTTCAAACTGCCACTGCACATTCCCCGGCCCGGCCAAGGCGCCGCCGTGATTGGCAAAGATGTGTTTGAGGTCGGAGACAGTGCGCGTCTTATTGTCCGTCACCGCTTCGACGAGCACGGCCGCCCCGCCCGGAGCAAAACCCTCATATAAAATTTCTTCCAAGGCCGCGCTGTCGGCCAATTCCCCGGTGCCCCGCTTAATCGCCCGCTCAATGTTGTCTTTGGGCGTGTTCGCGGCGCGCGCCTTTTCAATCGCCAAACGCAGGGCAAAGTTCGCGTCCGGATCGCCTCCGCCAGCCCTCGCCGCAATCGTAATCAAGCGTGCCATCTTGGTAAACACATTGGCGCGCATCTTGTCCTGTTTGCCTTTTCTTACCTGAATATTGTGCCACTTGGAATGACCGGACATATTTTAATCACTTTATCATCCTACCACTCCTCCACCAGACGATTGCAGCTAAAACATTGATAATGTACTATACCTAAAATGAATTTTCCAGAGGCTGGGGTATAAGGGTATATTTGTAAAATTGACTATATTATGGCTAAAATAACAAAATAACTATAGCTGTCAGCACTTGCATAAGAAGGCAAAATAGGCTATAATTCCACCAATATGACACTTCAAACCTTTGTCAAAAAAAGACCCTACCTATTTTGGTCAAGCGGCCCACAAGCGCAACTGTCCGAGAGCGCGGTGGTAGAGGGAGTTCTCAATTACGGCGACTTGCCTGATGTGAGAAAGTTAGTCACCATATTAGGTAAAGACAAGGTCACCCAAATTTTTTACAAATCAGCCGGCAAAAAACGCTCCAACTATGATCCAAGAATCAAACACTTCTTTAGGCACTACTTCAAAACAAATGCATAAAAATATCCTCACACCAGAGCAGCTTGATTTGTTGCCGTTGGTTAACTCTTTCCAGAGTCAATTCGGTCTGGTTGGTGGCACGGCCATTGCCCTGCAAATTGGACACAGGCGGTCGATTGATTTTGATTTGTTTACAAACAAAAAATTTACCAACGAAGCCGTTAGAAAAAAAATAAAAAAAACAAACGTTACTATAGAACACGTGCTGCGCGACCAAATGGATGATTACACGATAGTTGTGAACGCTGTGAAATGCACTTTTTTTTATTATCCATTTACTATTAGGTTCAGCAAAAAAATGGGCGGCGGTGTGTGCTCGCCAGACCTCAAAACTCTCGCCGCCATGAAGGCCTACGCGCTCGGACGCCGCGCCAAATGGAAAGATTATGTTGACTTATATTTCATACTTTCTCATTATCACAAAATAGATACTGTTGTAAAAAAAGCCAAACATATATTCGGCTCTGAATTCAACGAAAAAAATTTTCGCGTCGCTCTATCGTATTTCAAAGACATAGACTATAGCGAGCAGGTTGTCTACCTGCCCGGCATGTCGGTGTTGGATTCGGTCATAAAAAGAGAGTTGACCAAAATCAGCACGCGAGATTAGCTATGTCCATCTCTCTCGTCGCCGCTGTATCCAAAAACAACTGCATCGGCAAAAACGGTGAATTGCCGTGGAGTATCCCCGAAGATATGAA
>MHFO01000073.1:10499-11426 GCA_001804225.1 Omnitrophica bacterium RIFCSPLOWO2_01_FULL_50_24
AGCTTACAATCGGCAAAAACGTGGTCATGGGGCGACGCACATGGGAATCCATACCGGAAAAATTCCGTCCTCTCCCCAACCGCACCAACATTGTCATCACCTCGAACGAGACGTACGAGTTGCCAGATGGTGTCGAGAAATATCGTAGCATTGAGGCCGCGATCAGTGCCCACGTCGGCGAAGACATTGTCGGCTTTGGCGGGCAGAAAATTTTTGCAGATATGATGCCACTGGCCGATACGCTCTACATCACCCATGTTGACCGAGAGGTGGAAGGATGCGATGCTTTTTTTCCGGAGATAGACAAAAATGTGTGGCAAGAAGTAAAACGGGAAGATCACGAATGGTTTGCGTTTGTAACGTATAAACGTAACATTTAAACATCAAAACATATAAACAATTGTTTTAATGTTTAAATGTTTTCATGTTTATATGATGATCGTCCTCTACGGCGTCAACAACCTGGGAAAAACGACCCAAGCCAAAAAACTGGTTGAGCGTCTCCATGCCGAAAGTTACAGCGCCGAATACATTAAATACCCAATCTACGACCTTGAACCATCCGGGCCGCGACTGAACGCGTATCTGCGCAGGGAAAACCCAGAACACCTAACCCCAGAACAAGCCCAGCTTTTGTACATAGAAAATCGCACTGCGTATGAGCCCACGCTCAAAGCCAAGCTCGCGGCCGGAGTACATATCGTGGCCGAGGACTATACCGGCACGGGTATCGCCTGGGGCATGGGCGCCGGGGTGTCCGAGGCGCTTCTCAAAGAAAAAAACGCCCACCTGATCAAGGAAGACCTTGCCTTTTTGTTCGAAGGTGAACGCTTTACGGCCTCGACCGAGTCCAATCACGCGCACGAGACCAACGATGCGCTCTTGGAAAAAGTCCGTCGGGCGCATCGGCAACTGGGGCGCGAGCTC
>MHFO01000073.1:11435-14592 GCA_001804225.1 Omnitrophica bacterium RIFCSPLOWO2_01_FULL_50_24
GTCGTCAATGCCAATCGATCCGTGGATGAAATACACGAGGAAATCTGGTTGGCTATTCGACAAAGATTATAAGGATGGTATACTACACTAATTCTACATTCTTCATTCTTAATTCTGCCTTCATTTATGCTACTTTCCGCTTGGGATCTAATCCGCGCCGCGGCCGACCTTTATAAAAAACATCTCCCGGCGTTTCTCGAATACGCAGTGATCATTTATCTCCCCACAATGCTCGCGGCGCTGGTTGCTTATCTGCTAACCTTTGTTCTGGATGAACGGCAGATTTCTTACTATTTTATCTCCGGCGCGCTTCTCATTATCGGCTCGGTCGTTGCCTTCTGGTTCTCACTCGCCTTCATTCGGACGATCAGTAACTGCTACCTTGGCCGCGCCAGTAAACCTGCCCGCAATGAAATCATGGAGGCGCTCGACATTCTCTGGCCCGTGATCCTATCTTCGGTCTTGGCCGGCTTGGCTGTTTTGGGCGGATTTTTCCTGCTGGTTGTCCCCGCCATTATCTTTTCCGTTTGGTTTGCCTTTGTGGTCTATGCCGTGGCGCTTGATGGGGAAAAAAACACGGCCGCCCTGCGTGCCAGCAAAAAACTGGTGGCGGGGAGATGGTGGGGCGTGTTATGGCGGCTGCTGGCGCCCGGCCTGGTTTATCTCGCGCTTGCCGGACTTATTCAAATACCATTCGAAACCCTGGCGACCGCCTCGCAATCGGATGTCGTCGGGCTCATCTCGCTGGTTGTCTCGGCGCTCGTTTCGCTTCTCTTAACTCCATTTATAACGGGTGCACAGGTGATTTTGTACCTGGAACTCAAAAAGACGCCCTTCAAGCCGATAGAACCGCCACAGACGTAGCAAACTATGAACTACGTCCCCATCATTGGAATGGAGGTCCACATCGAACTCAAAACCAAGAGCAAGATGTTTTGCGCGTGTCCGAATGATCCTGATTTGAAGCAACCCAATATCAACATTTGTGAAGTCTGCCTGGGCCACCCGGGAACTCTGCCCGTGCCGAACAAAAAAGCGCTGGCGTGGACCGTACTCATCGGCCGGGCGCTCGGCTGCAGCATTCGTCGGCTCTCGAAATTCGACCGCAAGCACTACTTTTATCCTGATCTGCCGAAGGGCTACCAGATTTCCCAATATGATGAGCCGATTGCCGAGCGGGGCAAGATCGGGCTCTCGTTCGTGCTCGAAGATAACATTCGTGAAACGGCAAACATTGGTATCGGCCGTGTCCATCTGGAAGAGGATACTGCCAAGCTGATTCACGACACGTCCGATGATACACTGGTTGACTTCAACCGCGCCGGCGTGCCGCTCGTAGAGATTGTAACTAACCCGGACTTCAAAACCGCCCTCGAGGCCAAAATCTACTGCCAGGAACTGCAGCGGATAATGCGCTATCTGGGCGTCTCCGATGCCGATATGGAAAAAGGCCACATGCGCTGCGAGGCCAATGTCTCGATGCAAGAAGCCGGGAGATTTGAGATTGTCGGCGGCGAGGTGAAGCCCTTGGGAGATTATAAGCTGAACCACAAAGTGGAGCTGAAAAACATCAACTCCTTCCGCGCGGTCGAAAAAGCGATCCAGTACGAAATTGACCGACAAATCGAGCTCGGGAAGCGCGGCGAGCCGTGGCCCCAGCAAACCCGCGGCTGGGACGAGGACAAAGGCGAGACGGTGCTCCAACGAGTAAAAGAAAACGCCGAGGATTATCGCTACTTCCCCGAGCCGGATATCCCGCCTTTTCATCCTTTGAAGATTGCCTGGGAGGTTCCACTGCCCGAGCTGCCGATTGCCAAACGCCAGCGCTTCCACGAAGAGTACGGCTTCTCCTATGCCGATGCAAAAATTTTAACTGAAACCAAAGACTGGGCGGACTTCGCCGAGGCGGTGATGAGTGAACTCTCGGATTGGCTATCCAGTTTGGCGGAAGCGAAAACTGACAACGAGAAAACAGCGCGCCGGGAAAAGTCGCAAGGCCTCGCGCGGCTGGCCGGCGGCTGGCTGACGAGTAAACTTATGGGCGCCATGAGTGAGCGCGCGCTGGACATCAAAATACTCAAGCTCTCGTCGGAAAATTTTGCCGAACTGGTCGCTCTGGTCGCAGAAAATCGCGTCAACTCCACCAATGCGCAAAAAATTCTCGCCGCGATGCTTGACTCTGGCGTTGATCTCGATCCCACTCATGTCATGGAGGAAAAGGGATACGGCCAGATTAGCGATGAAAAAAAATTAAATAAAATTATTGAGGAGGTGATAAAAAATTACCCCAAGCCGGCGGCTGACTTTAGGGCGGGCAAAGAGCCAATTCTGAAATTCCTGATTGGCATGGTGATGAAAGCGACCGAAGGCAGCGCTGATCCGCAGGCGGCGGAGAAATTGTTGCGGGAAAAACTAAAAATTGGAAATTAGAAACTAGGGATTGTTTATGAACGGCAACCAACATACCCTCCCTAGTTTCTAGTTTTTTTTTGACAAGACTTTTTATATTACCAAGGATGGCCTGGATAAAAGCATGGTTGACACGGAGGTAAATGGAACATGAGCGATGAGATTGAATTCTGCATTCTGCATTTTAAATTCTACATTTAACCGATATTCATCTCCACTACCGGCGGCTCTTTTGTGGTCGGAGGCGCAGAATGATTATTCTTCTCTTCCATCACCTGTCCAATACCCACTTTGGCGCCCTGCCATCCCTTCATCCCAATCGAGGTAGAGTGAATGTCATCATGGCCATGGCCAGGACCGTGTATCTCTTCTTCGGTCAAATGCCCTTCGGCCTCTTCACGCTTCTGGCGGGCAATATCCTCAAAACGCGCCCCGGCCCGCGCCTCGGCGTGTTCTTGCTCCTTCTTTTGCGCTGAAGTTACGGTGACCGCACCCGCCGCGTGCACTTTCTGAACATGACTAATCGCCATGCCGTGATTCGCCTGAAATTTTCCCTGCAACATGCCCGCGTTACCAAGCGCCTGAACCGCCTGTTTGCTCATGACATTTGTCAACACGGCCTCGGGGTTGGTATTCAACTTTAGTAATGTCCTTTTTACCATCCGTTGTTGATCAATCGGCAGCCCTTGGGTGGCTTGATTCATAATCGATCGCAATGATTTTCCCGAACGCAAAGTGTTCGAGGAAA
>MHFO01000074.1:0-2847 GCA_001804225.1 Omnitrophica bacterium RIFCSPLOWO2_01_FULL_50_24
GACGAGGACGAAAAAAAGAGCAAATAAGGAACCGGCGTCCATGACACAGCCTCGTGCCCTCGGGCTTCTTCTTCTGATCGTTATTGGTGTCTTCCGAATCCTGACCGGTTTTGCAGATGTGACAAACGGAACCGGTCAGGATTCGATCACGCCCACTTGGGAAGTTCTTGAGTTTCCCCATGCAACGTATGGCTTTGGGGATACGATCACATTCCGCGTCCGCCTTGGCTGGCCCGAAACCGAAGACTCACTGCGCCTTGACCAACCCGACCTCGATTTAGATAACTTGGAATTGATCGGCATTAGTGAAGAAACACGATCTGAAACAAACCCTTCGGAAATCGGGAAACACATTTTAGACTTTAGCTTTCGGGCAATTAAACCCGGCGTTGCACGAATCAACCGAATCGGTCTTCGGTGGAAAGATTCGAAGGGAGAGATTAGTTCAAGAATCAGCATACCGGGGTTATCATTCATCATCAAACCAAAACCTAGGTTGTGGTTTTATGTTGCGAGCGTGGGCGCGGTCTTCCTGTTAGGAGCAAGCGGAGCCCTGGGTTGGTACGTGTTCCAGCGCCCCAAACACAAACGGGATCAACCAGAAACCATTTCGTTTTTAGAAACATTCCTCAACGATCTTAAAAATACAAAAGCTGAATGGCAGTTTAAGGGAAACGATGAAAAATTTTTATCTGAAATCTTCAGAATCGCAGACCTTTTTTTAAGTCAAGAATTAGATTGGCATCTGAAGCGGGAAAGTTATAATGCTCTCAAGGAACGAGCGGAAGGGAAGTGGACCCGTCGAGAAGTCATCACGATCACCCGTTTCTTAGACCGTTTGAAACAGGAACGGTTTTCCGGCGAAATTCCTAAACGTGACGAAATAGAAGCAACTTATCACATTTTGTTTTCATTCATCGAACAAAAGAAAGTAATACCAATCGAGTAGGAGGAAGCATGGAAGCAAGCATCCAACAAATCGGAGATCAAGTAAAACAAGTGCGCGAACTCATTCAGGATATCTTCAAGGAAATGGGCAAAGTAATCGTGGGGCAACACTATTTGGTTGAACGGCTCCTGATTGGGCTCCTTTCCGATGGTCATGTGCTCCTCGAAGGTGTGCCGGGACTCGCAAAGACGCTGTCGGTCCGCACGCTTTCGGAAATCATCGACGCGAAATTTCAAAGGATACAGTTTACCCCCGATTTGCTTCCGGCCGATCTGATTGGAACGCTGGTTTATAACCCCAAAGAGGGAACCTTTACCACAAAGCAAGGTCCTATTTTTGCAAACATTATCTTGGCGGATGAAATTAATCGAGCGCCGTCCAAAGTTCAGAGTGCACTCTTGGAGGCCATGCAGGAACATCAGGTGACCATCGGTTCGGAGTCATTTCCGCTGCCAGAACCATTTCTGGTTTTAGCCACACAGAACCCCATTGAACAGGAGGGAACCTATCCGCTCCCAGAGGCCCAAATCGATCGTTTCATGATGAAGCTGGTGGTTTCGTATCCAAACAAAAAAGAAGAGAAGGAAATCTTAGAACGAATGTCGACTCGGGAAGACATCGAAGTGAAACCCATCTTAGATGCTAAGTCGGTTGCAAAATTGAGGGGCATCGTCAACAAAATCTATATCGACGAGAAAGTAAAAGATTATATCTTGAACATCGTTTTTGCGACCCGTTATCCGGATAAATTTAAGCTGGAGCAATTGAAATCGCTCATTGCTTACGGCGCCTCTCCAAGAGCAAGCATTATGTTGACCGTTGCCGCGAAAGCTCACGCCTTTTTACAGGGCAGGGGATATGCAACACCGGAAGATGTAAAACAAATCGGCATGGATGTGCTGCGTCACCGAGTCATTATCACCTACGAAGCGGAAGCGGAAGAAATGACTTCCGAACGCATCGTCTCACAAATCTTTGATCACATCGAAGTTCCTTGATCGAATTCGATTCATGATTCCAAAGGATATCCTGAAACAAGTCAAACACATCGAAATCAGGGCCACCCGGCTGGTCAACAACCTCTTCGGCGGCGAGTATGAATCCGTGTTCAAAGGGCGAGGTATGGAGTTTTCCGAGGTTCGTGAGTATGTCCCCGGCGACGACATTCGAACCATCGATTGGAACGTCACGGCCAGAAGCCAACACCCCTTCGTTAAGAAATTTGTAGAAGAACGTGAATTGACCGTCATCTTTGTAGTGGACGGTTCCAAATCTCTTCAATTTGGATCATCCGACAAGTTCAAGTCTAGCATCGCAGCTGAAATCGCAGGATTGCTCGCTTTTTCTGCAATTAAAAATAAGGACAAGGTCGGTTTGCTTATTTTTACAGACCACGTGGAAAAATTCGTACCGCCCAAAAAGGGGAAAAGTCATGTATTGCGAGTCGTCCGAGAAATTTTGTTCTACCAACCCACAAAAAAACAAACCAATTTACGCACTGCTTTAGAACATTTGTATCGAATCCTGACGCGGAATGCCGTGATTTTCATCATATCAGACTTCATGGATCAGGGTTACGAAAAGGCGCTTAAAATTCTAAAACAAAAACACGATTTGATCGCGATTCAAATATCAGATGCTCGAGAGGAATCGCTGCCTCCGTCAAGCTGGGTCGCATTCGAGGATGCGGAAACCCAAGAAACGGCTGTTGTCAACACGAACGATTCCTCATTTCGAGAAGCGTTTCGAGAAACCTCCCGCCGTCATCAAGAACAGCTGGACCGCCTTTTTCAACTCATCGGAATTGATACCATTAAGATCTCCGCCGGCAGTTCTTATGTGAATCCGTTGATCAAATTTTTTAAGCTTCGTGAACGCCGCAAACATTGATGCGCATA
>MHFO01000074.1:2871-6974 GCA_001804225.1 Omnitrophica bacterium RIFCSPLOWO2_01_FULL_50_24
CTTCTCGTCGCTACGGCACCCGTATCGGCCCACGCTGGTTCGTCAGAACCTTCCGTAAAAGCGGAGGTGGACCAGGCATTTATCACAATTGGTGACCGTGTTCATTTTCATCTTACTGTCTCTCACTCTCCAGAAACGAACGTTATCCTAATCGATTCGGACACCGCGCTCCGCGATTTTGAAATCAAGAACGTGACGAATTTTTCACATCAAGAAGGCGGACAGGTTCACGAAGGGAAAAATTATGTGATTACCAATTACGAACTAGGGGAATACGTTATCCATCCTATCGTCATTCAACTAAAGGATAAAACGGGTAAGGTGACCTCGTTAAAAACCAATAGTCTTTATGTAACGGTTCGAAGTATCGACGACAAAAAAAATACAACCGGTGACATCCGCGGCCTCAAAGATGTTTTGGCATTTAAAGGACCGGTATGGCCATGGTTCCTATCTGCTATCGCACTTCTGACCACGGGAGGATTCTTTCTGTGGCGAATCTTGCGGGATAAGGTCATTCCAGCGAAGTCTTCGGCAACAACCCTTTTAACCGCCCACGACGAAGCCTATCAAGCCCTTCATCAGCTGAAGCACTCCGATTATCTGAGCAAGGGACAATATAAGCTTTATTTTCTGATCATGTCGGAGATTCTCAGAAGGTATTTTGAACGGCGTTTTCAAATTCACGCGCTGGAATCGACAACCTTGGAACTTATGAGTGACCTTAAGGATAAAGTACCTGACGAAGAAAAGCATTTGATACAAGAAGTTCTAGATTTATGTGACATGGTTAAATTCGCAAAATATACACCTTCGGTTCCCGAAGTACTGAAACAAAACAAGCAGTCACTGGAAGTCATAGACCGAACGAAAGAAACGGCCTCCGAAGCGCCCGTACCAAACGGCGTGAACCGTCCAAACAAGCCCATGGCCATCACCCAAAAAGGCAGTACATAAACATCCATGCATTTCCATTCCCCAGAATATTTCTGGTTTTTGGTTTTGATTCCGGTGTTTATCTTTCTTTCAAAAAAAAGAAAACCCAGCGTGATCCGATTTTCATCCTTGGCACCTGTCCGGTCGGCAAGCAAAAAAAAACCATTTCCGGCGGGAATGATGTTGCATACGCTCCGGATCATCTCTCTCATTTTACTGATCACCGCTTTCGCCCGTCCGCAGGAAGTTGACGTAGAACGTGAGTTTGAGACCAAAGGAGTCGATATTGTCTTGGCGCTGGATATTTCTGGATCTATGTTGGCCGAAGATTTCAAACCGGAGAATCGGATCTCGGTGGCCAAAACCGAAGCGAAGAAATTCATTACCGGTCGTCAGAACGACCGAATCGGGTTGGTCGTTTTTGCCAAACAAAGCTACACGCAATGTCCGCTCACACTTGACTATCGTATTTTAGACGCACTGATCGATGGTATAGAAGTCGGACTCATTAAAGACGGAACTGCCATTGGATTGGGCATTGCAACCGCGGTGAATCGACTTCGCGAAAGCAACGCAAAGAGTAAAATTATCATTTTGCTTACCGACGGAGAAAACAATGCCGGCAACATCGACCCCGTGACGGCAGCGGAGCTTGCCAAAAGTTTTGGGATTCGTATTTACACGATTGGAATTGGCCGCGGCGGTTTGGTTCCATTTCCCATCGAAGACCCTATCTTTGGAAAGCGGTACGTTCAAGCCGAAGTAAAAATCGACGAGAAAATCCTTAAGCGAATTGCGGATATTACCGACGGAATTTTCTTTCAAGCAAAAGATGCAAGTTCACTTGCAAAAGTGTACCAGAAAATCGACTCCCTCGAGCGGACGGAAGTTAAAGTGAAAGAATACTCTTCATTTCGAGAACTTTATCACTGGGTACTTATTCCTGGATTTTTTCTGCTTCTCTTTGAGGTTTTACTGGGAAATTCACTGTTTCTAAAAATACCTTAGGCGACTTCAATGCAATTTTTGAATCCAGAATGGTTTAAAGGTTTTTGGCTCGTTTTAGCCGTCGTCCTCTTTTATTTATCCGTCAGCCGCAGAAAAAAGGCACTACTCACTCGTTTCGCCCATGTTCAGTCCATTGCCACACTCACTCGTTCTCACTCTTCCGGAAAGGAGTTCCTTCAAAAGAGCTTGCTGATCAGCGCATTCATTTTGATTCTGCTCGCACTCGCACAACCACAATGGGGCGAGATCCAAAAAGAAGTCCAACGAAAGGGAAGGGAAATCGTCTTTCTCGTGGATACCTCACTCAGCATGCTGGCGGAAGACGTCGAACCCGGTCGCATTGAAAAAGCAAAACTCGAAATGAAGTCATTTTTAAGAAAATTGCATGGGGACCGTATCGGCATCGTGACCTTCGCCGGTTCCGGTTTTGTTCAATCTCCGTTGACGCTTGACTACGATGCCTTTTTGCTTTTTGCCAATGCATTGCAGGTAGGCTACATACCCGATGTCGGCACTTCTTTGAGCGAAGCCATCCAAACCGCGATCAAAAGCTTCCCCGAAACCAAACAAAAACATCAGGCAATCGTACTTTTAAGCGACGGCGAACATTTAGAAGGAGATGTTGAAACGGCGATTCGCGAAGCTCAAAAGGCCAACGTGCGCATCTATACGATCGGCATTGGGACACTCGAAGGAGCTCCTATTCCGCTTAGAAACGATCAGCGTAAAATCATCGGATACAAGAAGGACCGTGCTGGAGAAATTGTAATCACCAAGCTGAATGAGCAGCTCCTAAAGGAAATTGCAAAGCAAACAGGCGCGCTCTATTCACCCGCAACGCCCGGAGAACGGGAACTTGAATGGATGTACGAACATATCGGCGGATTAGATATTAAAGAGTTTAAGCAGCAGGTCGTTCAAGAACGCGAAAATCATTTTCAGCTGTTTTTGGCTACTGCCATTGCCTGCATCCTGCTCGAGATGTGCATCGGCGAAACCAAAGGAGGAAAAGCCGTTGAAGCTTAAACAAACAAAACGCATCTTTGGGCTTCTCACGGCAGTGCTCATTTTATGCGGGAGTTGGTTCGAAACCACTTCGGCACTGAATAAGAAAGGAAATGAACTGTACAAGGAAAAACGATACGAGTCTGCGCTCGAAACGTACCGCAAGGCACAAGTTCGGGATCCCGATCGATCTGAAATTCGATATAACTTAGGGACGACTTTATACCAACTCGATCAATTTCAAGAAGCGGAAACGCAACTCCAAGATGCTCTCACTCATGCTCAAAATGACAAGACACGAGCAAGGGGTTGGTACAACTACGGTAATGCGCAATATCGTTTGGGACAATTTGACGAAGCCATCCAGGCGTACCGCCATGTCCTTGACCTCAATCCAAAGGATAAGGATGCAAAATTTAATCTGGAACTCCTCCAAAAGAAAAAAAGTATATTCGAAATGAAACAAGAAAAACGAGATGAGGAAAGAAAGAACCAACCCCGACCACCCCAGCAAAAAGAAAAACAACAATCCTCAGGAGGCCAAGGGAAGGAGCAGCAAGAAGAACAAGCTCCTGGAGCTCAAGGTGAGGAGGGGCAAGAGGAACAAACGGCAAGCGGAGCTCAGGGTGCAGACCAAAACGAAGAGCAAAAACAGCAGGGACAAGACCAAGAAACGCAAGATCAAAACGATTCGGGTCGTGAAGAAGAAGAAAAACAAGAAAAAAAAGAAGAGCAAAGACCCGAGCAATCCGGTGTCCGCCAAGAGCGACAGAAAGAACCCGGCCAAGAATCTCAAGACCAAGGGGAGCCGACTCAACCGTTGCTTCAAGGCCAAATGTCGAAACAGGACGCTCTTAGAATACTGGATGCACTCCGTGAATCGGAACAACAATTACAATCGCTTCGTCAACCGCAACACCGGCAACGCGATCATGAACCTCTTAAAGATTGGTAGCTCAAAAGAGACTCAACCCAAAAAGGAGACGTCGTTATGCTACAAGAACAGATTGACCTGGATCTCAAAAAGAGTTTGAAAAGTAAGGAATCGCTCCGCGTCAGCGCGTTGCGACTTTTGAAAACGGCAATTCACAACAGAGCCATCGAAAAAAAACAAGATGTTCTTGACGACAAAGACATTCTGGATATCATCCAAA
>MHFO01000075.1:0-2941 GCA_001804225.1 Omnitrophica bacterium RIFCSPLOWO2_01_FULL_50_24
CGGGGAGACCGTGTGGTCACGGCCGGAGGAATCATCGGGACGATCCACACGCTTCAGGATGATTATGTGGTGCTTAAAGTGGGTTCACAGGACACCAAAATCGAAGTCCTGCGTACGTCCATTCAAGAGTTAAGACCGGGACAAAAACAAAATGAGGCCAAGTCTTGATCTTATCGCTTCCGGAAAGGAGATGAAACAAAGTGGATAAGTATTTTAAATGGAAGGTTGCTCTCATCTTTGCGGTGCTTGGACTCTCAATCTTTTTTGCCTATCCCCCGAACGAAAAAATCAATCTCGGACTCGACCTGCAGGGCGGAATGCATTTGCTGCTTCACGTGGAACTAGACAAAATTCCGGCAGAATTTCAAGAAGGAGCGGTAGACCGCGCGGTCGAAATCATTCAAAACCGCATCGATCAATTCGGCGTTCGAGAGCCCATGATTACGAGACAGGGAAAGACGGAGATCGTGGTGCAGCTTCCCGGTCTTACGGATCAGGAGCGTGCTCGGGAGATTGTGTCTAAGACGGCCCACCTTGAGTTTAAGTTGGTGACCGAGGATGAGGCCATTGTTAAAGCAGCGTCGGAAGGAAATGTTCCGGAAGGGTACGAAGTGAAAGAGCTTGTAGAACCGAACCGGGTTTCCGAAACGTTGGTATTGGGTTCAGAACCCGTGCTGACGGGTGACAAGTTGACGAGTGCGGTGGTCGGGTTTGATTCTTACGGTCAGGCAACGGTCAACATTCAATTTGATAAAGAAGGAGCGAAGATTTTTGACGCGGTCACCTTTAAAAATATCGGTAAGCGCCTTGCGATCGTCCTCGACGGGAAAGTGCATCAAGCTCCGATCATTCGCGACCGGATTCCCAACGGCCAAGGGCAAATTTCAGGAAACTTTTCGGTCGAGCAAGCGAGTGATACCGCTTTAGTTTTAAATGCAGGCGCGCTTCCGGCACCCATTACGGTTATCCAAGAGCGGACCGTGGGTCCGACGTTGGGTCAGGATTCGATCCGAAGCGGCGTTTATGCTTCTATTGCCGGCGCCGCCTTTGTGGTTTTGTTTATGGTGATTTATTATCTTCTTCCGGGCGCGATTGCCAGTTTTGCCGTTTTATTGAACCTGGTGATTCTATTGGGTGTTTTGGCTCGGACGGGTGCATCGCTTACGCTCCCCGGCATAGCAGGCATCATTCTCACGATCGGCATGGCGGTTGATGCAAACGTTCTGGTTAATGAGCGGATTCGTGAAGAGAGGAAACTGGGCAAGGCGGTTCGCTCCGTTATTTCCGCCGGCTATCACAAAGCGTTTAGCGCCATTTTAGATTCCAATGTGACCACCATTCTTTCGGCGCTCATTTTGCTTTGGTTTGGCACAGGGCCTCTTCGCGGTTTTGCGGTGACGCTTTCCATCGGCCTTGCCGCGAGCTTGTTCACCTCTATTTTTGTTACGCGGATCATTTTCGATTATTTTACGCGCGAACGTCGTGAGATCAGTCTCCGGATGCTTGGTTTTATCCCTGAGCCCAAAATCGATTGGATCGGAAAAAGGAAATTCGGTTATATTTTTTCTCTTTTTATGGTGGGTTTGGGTCTTGTTGGGATTTTTTGGAAAGGCCCCCAGCGATTGAGTACCGATTTCACTGGGGGAACGGTTCAGGAAATCCATTTGAAGCAAAATGTGGATCTTGGAAAAATTAGGAGCGCTTTGCTTCAGGCAGGTCTTTCAGATGCTCAGCTTCAATACTATGGCGATGTCCAAGAACAAAACATTTTGATTCGAACTAAATCAGAAAGCACCAAAGTGATTCAAGAAGCTCTTACCCATGCGATCGGGCGGGAACAGTTTGAAATTAGACGTTCTGAGACGGTGGGGCCCGCCGTGAGCAAGGAGCTTTTTGGGAAAGCCCTTAAGGCGATTGGGATCTCACTTCTGATTATGTTGGTTTACCTGGCATGGCGCTTTCAATTTCTTTATGGTCTTTGCGCGATTATTCCATTGTTTCATGACGTGATTGTCAGTCTCGGAATATTCTTTTTGACCGGAAGAGAATTTTCGCTTCCCATCGTGGCTGCCGTCTTGACAATTATCGGTTACTCAGTGAACGACACGATTGTGACGCTCGACCGGATCCGCGAGGATGTAAAGATTTTCAGAAAAGAAGATTTTTCAAAAATTGTGAATATGAGCATCAACCAAACATTCGGGCGCACCGTCATTACCAGCACGACCGCTTTGTTTGGTGTTTTGGCGCTCTTTTTCTTTGGCGGTCCTGCCATCAACGATTTTGCGTTTGTTTTATTGATCGGTTTTGTTTCAGGAGTTTATTCAACCATTTTCGTGGCGGGGCCTCTCTTGGTCGATTTCGTAGGAAAGAAATCCTAGCGCGATTTGATTGAATCATGCCTACCATTTGGAACATTGTCGAAACCACCCGTCCCGAGACGCAGGGTCTTCCGTATAGTGATGTGCTGCTCCGGCTCCTTGCTCTTCGAGGACTTCAGGACACTCAATCCATCCGGAAATTTTTAACCCCGTCCCTAGACCATTTGCACGACCCCTTTCTGATGAAGGGGATCGGCGGAGCGCAGAAAAGAATTTTATCTGCCGCGGCCCGCGGCGAAACCATTCTCATCCACGGCGATTATGACGTGGACGGAATCACGGGCGCCGCGATTCTAAGCCGAACGCTTGAAAAACTCGGCGCCAAATTTGTCACGTTTCTTCCCGAACGGAAACGAGACGGTTACGGGGTAAGCGAGGAAGCTCTGAAGCGCGCAAAGCGCGACGGCGTGTCGCTTTTTATCACGGTGGATTGCGGTATTACGGCGTTTCGCGAAACACGCGAAGCGCGCGCCGGCGGAATGGATGTCATCATTATTGATCATCACAGGATTCACGAAGGGGCAACACCGGAGGCGAATGTGATTATCAATCCGCTGCAA
>MHFO01000075.1:2977-27025 GCA_001804225.1 Omnitrophica bacterium RIFCSPLOWO2_01_FULL_50_24
GGATGTCATCATTATTGATCATCACAGGATTCACGAAGGGGCAACACCGGAGGCGAATGTGATTATCAATCCGCTGCAAGAGGATTGCCCTTATCCGTTTAAAGATCTCTCGGCGGGAGGTCTTGCGTTTAAGCTGGCGCAAGCGCTCATCGGAAAAGGAGCTTTTGAATTTTTGGATTTGGCGGCGTTGTCCTGTATTTGTGATATTGCCCCGCTCGTAGGAGAAAATCGGATTCTGACCACGTTCGGCCTCGACCAGATCAGTTCTCGGCACAACACGGGGTTTAAAAATTTGTGCGAGGTTGCGGGTCTAAAACGTCAAAAGCTTTTGGCAAGTGATCTCGCCTTTGTGCTGGGTCCGCGAATTAATGCGATGGGCAGGTTAAGCACACCCGATAAGGCCTTTCGGCTTTTAACGACCCATTCGCCGGGAGAAGCTCGCGAGCTTGCCCAACTGCTTCATCAAGAGAATCAGGCACGGCAGCGCGAAGACCGGCAGCTCTTAAAACAAGCGCTTCAAGTGGTGGAGCGCGAAGTTCATTTTAATCGGGATAAAGTCATTGTGGTTTCCGGAGACGGCTGGCACGAAGGGGTCATGGGGATCGTGGCGAACCGGCTGGTCGACCGGTTTGGGCGGCCCGCTATTGTGATTACCTTTGATGGAGCGGAAGGGAAGGGTTCCGGCCGTTCCGTGAAAGGATTTCATTTGTTTGAGAGCTTGTCTTATTGTGAATCTACTCTGGAGCAATTTGGAGGCCACGAACTTGCCGCGGGGTTTACCATTCGAAAGGAAAAGTTTCAGGCGTTTCGAATCAAGTTAAACGAATACGCTCAAAAAGTAGCGCCGGAAGTATTTTTCCGTTCCGTTGATATTGATTTTGAAGTTGGACTGGACACACTAGACAGCAAAGTTCTGCGCGAGATTCAATTTTTAGAGCCGTTTGGCTCCGGCAATCGGCGCCCCGTGTTTTTAACGCGCGGTCTCAGAACAAAAGGAATGCTCAAACCCATGGCTTCGGGAAAACCCAGATGGTTGGTCACAGACGGAACGCAAACGTTTGATGCGGTTTGGGCGTCCCGCGATCAAACGGTTCATTTTCCGGAATCAGAACGATACCAAATGGTTTACGCTCCCCGGTTGACCCACTGGGACGGAATCGAAAGTGTGGTGTTGGACGTTAAGGACGTGAAAGCAGAATCTTAAGCCGCTTTTGTGATTTTGCCTGCCTGAATGCAGCTTGCGCATACCAAGACACGGCGGTGTGACCGGTTGGGGAGGACAATCCGGACACGCTGAAGATTTGGGAAGAACCGCCTTCTCGAAATTCCGGCGATTTTCTTGCCTACTCCGCCTTCTTTTTTCGCAAGACCCCGGCGGCTGATGGACCTGCCGACGATGGGCCGCTTTCCGCAAACGAAACAGATTTTCATAAGAGTTCCATATTCTATTCAGGCGCGCCTAAAACACAATAAAAAAGTATAGAAAAAAATAAGTTTTTCCTTTGATTCCTAAACATTTTGGCATAAAATTGCCTTCTAGATTTGGGTCCAGGAAGTATTAATTCCTGGAGGATGCTTTGATGGGATGGTCGGGCCGCCATCTGATTGAAATGATCAGGTGGCGGCTGTTTTTTTTGGTAAGAACCGGCCCGATTACGGTTCTCATAACGCTATTACCGAATTTCTCATAGAGTTTTAGAAAATGGGGTAACCAAAGGTTTGGAGCTAAACCCATCTGATGACGATACAAGCGAATGAACTTCAAGTCTTGGGGATAAAAATTTCAGCATGGATTTATGCGCCAATCCTTTTCCTCTTGTGGCTGATTGTTTTTTATACCTTCAAAGGGCTCCTTTTCCGAAAGCTTAGGAACTGGAGCGAGAAGACTACAACCAAGTGGGATGATTTCCTTGTCTCGAGCCTCGATCTACCGTTGAATATCGTTATTCTAAGCGGAGGCCTCGCCTTTCTCGAATGGCTGCTGCCCCTGCCTGCCGATGTCGACCATGCAGCCCTGCTCGCCGTAAAAATTCTGACGATCGTGGCCGTCTTTTTCTTTTTAGACCGCTTGATCGCGGAATCTCTCCGTCTTTTTAGCGCACGGGTCTCTACCGTCGACCTTTCCCGCGGACTCATTCAGGGAATGGTCCGCCTGGTCGTGCTTTCCTTAGGATTTTTAGTTGTTTTGGATACAGCCGGGATTTCCATTACTCCGTTCATCGCTTCTCTGGGAATCGGTTCTCTGGCCATTGCTTTAGGGCTCCAAGAAACGCTTGCCAATCTTTTTGCCGGGTTTTTTATTCTGGCCGATCAGCCAATCCGGGTAGGTGACTTTATTCGATTGGAAACAGGAGAAGAAGGTTATGTGACGGACATCGGGTGGCGGAATACCCGTATCCGGATGCTTCCCAATATTGTGGTGGTCGTCCCCAATAACAAAATCATCTCAAGCACCATTCACAATTACTACCTGCCGGACAAAGAGATTGCGGTGCTTGTTCAAGCGGGAGTCCACTACTCAAGTGATCTTGCGAAAGTGGAACGCGTGACTGTCGAGGTCGGCCGTGAAGTTCAGAAAAAAGTTCAAGGTGCTGTTCCGGAATTTGAACCTTTTATCCGTTACCACACATTCGGCGATTCGAGCATTGATTTTACGGTCATTCTGAGAGTCAAAGAATTTGTCGATCAATACCTGCTGAAGCACGAGTTTATCAAGGCCCTGCATGAGCGGTATCAGAAAGAAGGCATCGTCATTCCTTTTCCCATTCGCACTCTGGACATCTCTCCCCAAATTTTGAAGGGCTTGAGTACGGCGTCGCGTCATTCTGGAGAAGGGCAGTCCCATGTGGAATAAATTGACCCTGCAGAACATCATTCGTGAAAAGATGGGGGATTACTCTCTTATCGTTGCTTCAAACCGCCAGCCCTTCAGTCATATCATGAAGGCCGGCAAAATGGTTTGTCAGCGGGAGCCGGGGGGCCTCGTCACCGCGCTTCATCCTGTGATGCAAGCCGCGCAACAGGGAACGTGGATAGCGGCCGGTACCAGCGAATATGACCGCAAAAGCGTGGACGCCCAACATAAGGTTATGATCCCCCCAGAAAATCCATCGTATGCCTTGCGAAGAATTTTTTTATCAAAAGAGGAACGTGACGGCTACTATTACGGATACTGCAACGAAGGACTCTGGCCATTGAGTCATGTTGCCTATACGCGTCCTACTTTTTTGTCGTCCGATTGGCAGACCTATGAGAAGGTGAATCGTAAGTTTGCAGACGCTATTTTGGAAGAGATCGGCAATCGCAAGGCTTTTGTCTGGATTCAGGATTTTCATCTTGTTTTAGTTGCGAAATATTTGAGGGAAGCAGGTGCCTCCAATATCATCACTTCGATTTTCTGGCACATTCCCTGGCCCAATCCGGAAATTTTTCGTATTTGCCCGCAGAAAAAGGAAATTCTGGAGGGTTTTCTTGCTTACGATCTTGTTGGATTTCAAATCCGTCACCACTTTGACAATTTTCTGGCTTGTGTTGATCAAGAACTTGAAAGCCGGATCGACCGGGAAAAAACGTCGGTCATTTATCAAAGCCGTGAAACGTTAATCCGCTCTTTTCCTATTTCAGTTGATTTTGAAGCCATTTCAAATCAGGCATCTTCAACCGATGGAAAGATTAGAGCGGATAGGATCAAGGATGAATTGGAACTTGGAGACAAGAAGCTTCTTGTCGGTGTGGATAGGATTGATTATACCAAAGGGATTCCGGAAAAACTTCGTGCCCTCGACCATTTTCTCGGGAAATACCCAGTGTACAAGGAAAAATTCATTTTCTTTCAGTTGGGTCAAATCAGCAGGCTCCGCATCCCTCGCTACAAACAGCTCAACGATGAAATTAATGCGCTGGTTGAAGAGATTAATTGGAAACATTCTCAAGGCTCTTGGGCCCCTATTGTTTTTAAGCGTTCCTATATGCCCTATCAGGATATTCTTGCTTTGTACCGCATCGCGGATGGATGCCTCGTAAGTTCTCTGCATGACGGCATGAATTTGGTCGCAAAAGAATTTGTGGCGGCAAGATCTGATTTGGACGGTACTCTGATTCTTTCGCAGTTTACCGGTACTGCCAGGGAATTGACCAATGCTCTTTTGGTCAACCCGTATGACCCTGATGCATTCGCAGATTTAATTCTGCAGGTTTTCGAGATGTCTCAAGAAGAAAAAGCAAAACGGATGCAAAAAATGAGAGAAGTTGTAGCGCAGCAGAATATTTATCGCTGGGCGGGAAAGGTTTTATCCCAACTTCTCAAATTTGAATTTCAGGAAGCGTGATGCCTCGGCATCTTTTTGACGCGTGGGAGGAAATTGCGCCGGACTTTAGAGAGCGTTATGTCATGCTCTTTCTGGACTATGACGGTACGTTAACGCCGATGACCGAACTCCCCGAATCTGCGAGACTGACCAATCGAATGAAAAAGCTTTTGAGCGAGCTGGTGCTTATGGAAGATATAAGCCTGGCGATTGTAAGCGGCAGATCCTTAGAGCAATTAAAAAGATTTATCGGCGTCTCCGGACTCCTTTATGTGGGTAATCACGGCTTTGAAATTGAAGGGCCAAGTATTCGATACACCCATTCTGGCGCTGTTGAGGCGAAAGGGTTCATGCAAGATATTGCGGCTCTGTTGAAAACCGCTTTCAGCTCGGTCCAAGGAATTTTTATAGAAAATAAAACTTTTACGCTAAGCATTCATTACCGGCAGGTTCCGGAAGATAAAGTTGACCGCACGAGGATGATTTTCTTAAAAACAATCCATCCTTTTTTGGATAAGGCACAGGCTATTTTTACGGAAGGCAAAAAGGTTTTAGAGGTTCGCCCTGCGCTTGGATGGAACAAAGGAACGGCTGTTACATGGTTATACAGGCGCAGCTTGGCAGCGAATCCATCCCGTGATATTCTTCCCGTATATGTTGGCGACGACAGGACTGATGAAGCAGCGTTTCATGCCATGAAAGATTGTGGGCTCGGAGTGAAAGTGGCGGAGAATACCCCAGATTCGCATGCCGGTTATTACCTTCGTACTCCAGATGAAATTTATGATTTTCTAAGACGGGTACAAAAGCTAAAGGGTGGTGTAAATTGAGCACAGAGTCAAAAATCAATCATACCCCGCTTTGGTATAAAGACGCGATTATTTATGAACTTCACGTCAAATCTTTTTTTGACAGCAATCAAAACGGCTGCGGCGATTTCCCAGGGTTGATTCAAAAACTGGATTATCTTCAAGATCTCGGCATTAATTGTCTTTGGCTTCTCCCATTTTATAAAAGCCCCATGAAGGATGACGGCTACGATATTTCTGATTACCAAGAAATTTCTCCCGAGTATGGCACCATGGATGATTTTAAGCATTTTGTTGAAGAAGCCCACGGGCGCGGGATGCGTGTTCTTATTGAGCTCGTTTTAAATCATACTTCGGATCAGCATCCCTGGTTTCAGGAAGCCAGATCATCCAGGACATCGGCGAAAAGAGATTTTTATGTCTGGAGTGATGACCCGCAGAAATATAATCAGGCCAAGATTATTTTCTCCGATACAGAGAAGTCTAACTGGACATATGACCCGCAGTCAGAGCAGCACTATTGGCACCGATTCTTCAGCCACCAGCCAGATCTTAATTTTGACAATCCCAAAGTCCGGCAAGCCATGATAGACGTCCTCTCCTTCTGGCTTGACACAGGGGTTGATGGATTTCGACTGGATGCCGTTCCTTATCTATTTGAACAGGAAGGAACGAATTGCGAAAACCTTCCAAAAACGCATGCGTATCTCAAAAAATTGAGAGCCGAACTTGACCAAAGGTTTAAAGACAAAATTTTTCTCGCGGAAGCCAACCAGTGGCCTGCGGACGTAAGACCTTATTTTGGCAATGGTGATGAGTGTCATATGGCATTTCATTTTCCATTGATGCCGCGTATTTTTATGGCTATCTGCAAAGAAGACAATACGCCAATTCTTGAGATCATGCGGCAAACGCCGGCCATCCCTGGCAATTGTCAGTGGGCTCTTTTCCTGCGCAATCACGATGAGTTGACTCTTGCGATGGTAACTCAGGAGGAGCGGGATTATATGCATAAAGAATATGCGCAAGACCCTAAGGCGATCTTCAATCTCGGCATTCGGAGGAGGCTCGCGCCTCTCATGAACAACGGGAGAAGACGAATGGAACTTCTCGATAGTCTTTTATTCAGCCTTCCCGGAACGCCGGTTATCTATTATGGCGATGAAATCGGGATGGGAGACAATATTTATCTTGGTGACCGGAATAGTGTCAGGACACCCATGCAGTGGAATGGAAACCGGAACGCGGGTTTTTCAACAGTGGATGCTGATAAACTTTATGCACCTTTGATCATCGATCCTGTTTACGGCTATCAAGCTATCAACGTGGAAGCGCAGAGCATGACGCAGTCCTCATTTCTAAACTGGACAAAGAGGATGATAAGGGTTCGCAAAAATCTTAAAGCTTTTGGCCGTGGAACAATCGAATTTCTTCAGCATCAAAATTCAAAGATCCTGGCCTATATCCGCACCTATGAGGATGAGACGCTTCTTATTGTGAATAATCTTTCGCGGTACGTGCAAGCAGTTGAGTTGGATCTTAAAAAATACGGTGGGCAGCAGCCTTTGGAACTTTGGGGGAATGTAAAACTTCCTAGAATTGGCGAATTACCCTATTTTTTAACCTTGGGGCCGCATAGTTTTTATTGGTTTCGATTAGGGAAACATTAATAGATGGAGTCTTAAGCCGCTTTTGTGATTTTGCCTGCCTGAATGCAGCTTGCGCATACCAAGACACGGCGGTGTGACCGGTTGGGGAGGACAATCCGGACACGCTGAAGATTTGGGAAGAACCGCCTTCTCGAAATTCCGGCGATTTTCTTGCCTACTCCGCCTTCTTTTTTCGCAAGACCCCGGCGGCTGATGGACCTGCCGACGATGGGCCGCTTTCCGCAAACGAAACAGATTTTCATAAGAGTTCCATATTCTATTCAGGCGCGCCTAAAACACAATAGAAAAATAGAAATGTCTCACTTTTTGGTTTGCATTCAATGCTGAGGCGGGATATACTGCCTTCCCGCTTTTTAATCTTTACCCGAAACAGGGAAAAAGTAGAAAGCAATTTGCCCGATAACGTATAAGATATTTAGAATGAGCGACTTAGAAAAAAAAGTTCTATTTGAATTTTACGCTCCTGGGGCTCAGACCGTTCAAGTCTGCGGAACGTTTAACAATTGGGATCCTTCCAAGTGTCCGCTCAAAAAAGAAACCGGCGGCTGGTGGCGGTGCACGTTGAAACTTCCGGTCGGGCGATACGAATACCGTTATATGGTGGATGGCCGCTGGGAAAATGATCAGCGTCCTGTGGTTTGTGTCCCCAACCCTTTCGGCACTTGGAATTGCGTGGTTGAGGTTTCGTAACACTTCTTGCGGTCTTGCATGGAAATCGTTTTTGTTGCTTCTGAAATGGCCCCCTTTGCAAAAACAGGCGGGCTTGCCGACGTGATCGGTTCTTTGCCGCGGGAGTTGGTCAAGCGCGGTCATCGTGTTTCCGTTTTTCTGCCGAAATATAAAAACATTACGCGCAAAGGATTTCCTCTGAAACAGGCCGTCAAGGCCATCGAAATCCCCGTGGGTTTCGAGACGGAAGCGGGTAGCGTATGGACGTGCCCCTTCAACGGAGTGACGGTTTATTTTGTAGATCGAGCGGATTATTTTGACCGCGATGAGTTGTACGGAACACCGGCCGGTGATTATCCCGATAACGATCGGCGGTTTACTTTTTTTCAGCGGCTGGTTTTGGAAGCGCTCAAACGGTTGAATCTCAAGCCCGATGTGATTCATTGCCACGATTGGCAAACCGGTTTGATCCCGGCATATTTAAAAACGCTCTATCGAAGCGATTCGTTCTTTAAGAAGACAAAAACGATTTTTACGGTTCACAACCTCTCCTATCAGGGTAATTTTCCTCCGGATTCGATGTCGCTCACCGGACTCTCATTCGACGAATTTCGCTACGAGCGTCTTGAGTTTTATGGAAAGGTGAGCTTTATCAAAGGAGGACTCATTTACTCGGATCTCGTTACTACCGTGAGCGAGCGCTATGCAAAGGAAATTCAGACTCAGGAGATGGGCTGCGGTCTTGAGGGGACGCTTGCGACGCGCAAAGACGATCTGTTTGGAGTGGTGAATGGGATTCATTCCGAGGATTGGGATCCCGCACGCGATGCCGAAGTTCCGGTTCATTTCAATTCGCGCGACTTGGTGGGGAAAAAAGCGTGTAAGAAAGCGCTTCAACAGGAAAATCGAATTTCTCAAGAGTCGGATCGCCCTCTTTTTGCATTTATCGGCCGGCTCATTCCGCAGAAGGGCATCGATCTTGTGATTCAAGTAGTCGAAGACATGGTGGCACAAAACTGGCAGCTGGTTCTTCTGGGAACCGGACTTGAGGAATATCACAAGGCGCTTCGCATTTTTGGAAAAAGACACCCCAAGCATATTGGGCTCAACATCACGTTTGATTTAAAAATGGCGAAACATATTTACGCCGGTGCCGACATGCTGCTCATGCCTTCTCATTTTGAGCCGTGCGGATTGGGGCAAATGATCGCGCTCCGGTATGGGACCGTGCCTGTGGTTCGTGCGACCGGCGGTCTTTATGATACCATTCAGGAATTTAATCCAAAATCGGGCAAGGGCAACGGATTTCGATTTTCTGGTTACAGCGCGAAAGAATTGTTCGAAACGATGAATCAAGCGGTCGACGTGTTCCGCGACGCGCGGCTGTGGGCAAAGCTCATGCGAAACGGAATGGCGTGTGATTGTTCTTGGCGCCATTCCGCCAAACGTTACGAGGCATGGTATGAGCGAACAGAACGCAAACCCTTGAACGTTTAATGGAACGAATGAAGGAAAGCAAGAGGGATTTGAGATGGATACCAAATTGAATATTGGATCGTATTCCTTCCAGTCTCGGTTGATTGTGGGTACGGGAAAATATAAAGATTTTGAGACGATGGTGCAAGCGCATGAAGCGTCGGGCGCGGATCTCGTAACGGTTGCTATCGCACGCGTCAATTTAGATCGCCCGGACGAAAAGACTCTCCTCGACTATATCGATACGAAAAAGTTTACGATTCTTCCCAACACGGCCGGTGCTTATACGGCACAGGATGCGATCCGGATTGCACGATTGGCGCGGGCAACCGGCATCGGAGATTTGGTCAAGTTGGAGGTTCTCGGAGATCCCAAAACCCTTTTGCCGGATGTGGTTGCTCTTTTGGAAGCAACGGAGATTCTCGTGAAAGAGGGTTTCACGGTGATGCCGTATACCAATGACGATCCGATCATAGCCAAAAAATTGGAAGATTTGGGTGCAGCGTGTGTGATGCCTTTGGCCGCACCGATTGGGTCGGGCCGCGGGATTCAAAACAAGCTCAACATTCGATTTATTCAAGAAGCGGTCTCGTGCCCGGTGATCGTCGACGCCGGAGTGGGAACGGCTTCGGACGCTTCCATTTGTATGGAGCTCGGAGTCGACGGTGTTTTGATGAATACCGCCATTGCTCAAGCAAAGAATCCTGTGCTTATGGCGGAAGCCATGAAGCAGGCGGTGGAGTCCGGCCGCAAGGCATTTCTCGCCGGCCGCATTCCGAAAAAAAACTATGCTTCTGCTTCAAGCCCGCAAGAAGGATTGAACGTACTATAATCGGGAGATCTATGTATAAAGTTCTCGTTTTACCCGGCGACGGTGTAGGGCCGGAAATCATGAGCGAAGCCAGAAAGGTGCTGACCAAAGTTGCCCAGATGGCCCATCTTGTGTTCGAAACCAAAGAAGCTTTTGTCGGAGGAGCATCTATAGATCAAATCGGCGCTCCCATTTCAGATGAAGTGCTTCGCGAGGCAAAGGCCTCCGACGCGGTACTGCTCGGAGCAGTTGGCGGCCCCAAGTGGGATCAGCTTGATTATTCGCTTCGTCCGGAACAAGCGTTGCTTCGGCTTAGGAAGGAACTTGAGCTTTACGCCAATTTAAGGCCCGCTACCGTTGATCCAAGTTTGGTCGACGCTTCAACCCTCAAACGGGAAGTGGTGGAAGGGGTCGATCTTTTGGTCGTTCGGGAATTGACGGGCGGGATTTATTTTGGGAAGCCGAAAGGAATTGAAAAAGGCAACGACGGAGCCGAACGCGGTGTCAACACGGAAGTGTATTCCACGGGCGAAATTGAACGCATTGCCCGAAAGGCGTTTGAGTTTGCGCGCAAACGGAAACGAAAAGTAACTTCGGTGGATAAAGCCAACATTCTTGAGTCGAGTGTTCTTTGGCGAAAAGTAGTGACTCAGGTATCCAAGCGTTTCCCCGATGTCAGCTTAACTCACCTGTATGTAGATAATTGTGCGATGCAGCTTATTCGAGATCCCAAACAGTTCGATGTGATTGTGACCACGAACTTGTTCGGCGATATCTTAAGCGACGAAGCGGCGATGCTCACGGGCTCGATTGGAATGCTTCCTTCGGCAAGCTTGGGCGATCGGTACGCTCTTTATGAGCCCGTTCACGGCTCGGCGCCGGATATTGCGGGTAAGAACCAGGCAAATCCGATTGCGACTATTTTGTCGGTTGCGATGATGCTTCAATATACCTTTCAGTTGCATGACCTTGCGCTTGCGGTGGAGGGAGCTGTGCGGCAGGTGTTAAAAGAAGGGTACCGCACTCTGGATTTAGTTTCGAGCGGCGGCAACTCAGTCAGTTGCAGTCAAATGGGTGATGTGATTGTGGAAAGGATCAAGCATTAGAGCGGTGGGCCATGAATAAGAACGTTGCGATTGTGGGAAGCCGAGGTGCGGTCGGGAAGGAGATGCGGGAGATTCTCATCCAACGCAAATTTCCGATCGGCGAAATCCGTTTTTTTGGTTCGTCCAACTCCGGAGAAAACGAAATTTCGTTTGGCGGGAAAAAATATCCCGTCCGGCAGTTGACGTTTTCGGAAAAAGACTTCAAGGGGGTCGATTTGGTGTTGTCGAGTCCCGGCGCTTCCGTCAGCAGGAAATTTATTCCTTACGCGGTGAAGGCGGGGGCAGTCGTGATTGATAATTCGAGCGCGTTTCGGATGGATCCGCAAGTTCCGCTCGTTATTCCGGAAATCAACGTATCTGACTTGAAACAGCATCGCGGGATCATTGCAAATCCAAATTGCTCAGCAGTGGTCTTATTGATGGCCATCACTCCGCTTTATCGAAAGAACCGGATCAAACGCGTCATCTGCGCGACGTATCAATCGACAAGCGGAGCGGGTGCGCAGGCCATGAAAGAATTGGAAGATCAAACCCGCGATTGGCTTGAAGGAAAGGCGATTTCCAAGAAAGCGTTTCCTCATCAAATCGCATTTAATCTTTTTTCACACGACAGCCCCGTTTCGCGCGATGGAGCGAACGAGGAAGAAACCAAAGTGATTCAGGAGTCGAAAAAAATTCTCCACGACAACACGATTCGGTTTGGCATCACGTGCGTTCGGGTGCCCGTATTTCGAGCTCATTCTCAGGCCATTCATCTTGAATTTGAAAAGCCGATGACGCCTGAGGAAGCGCGCAAAATCCTTTCGCGCTCACCCGGCGTTCAAGTGGTGGATGACCCCGAAAAGAATTACTTTCCGATGCCGATTGAAGCGAGCGGAGGGGATCATGTCTTGGTGGGTCGAATCCGCAAAGACCCCTCTTCCGATACGGGACTTGCTTTGTTTGCTTGCGGGGATCAACTCCGAAAGGGAGCAGCGCTGAATGCCGTCCAAATTGCGGAGGAATTGCTCAAGACCTAATCCTATATTCCATGCGCACCTTTCGCCTTACTCTTGAATACGACGGCACATGTCTCAACGGTTTCCAGTGCCAGCCCAATTGCAGGACGGTTCAGGGGGAACTCCAACGGGCACTCGGGCATGTTTTTCAAAGAAAAATCAAAGCGGTCGGTTCCGGCCGTACGGATTCGGGAGCGCACGCCGAAGGCCAAACCGTTCACATCAAACTGAATACCAAAATTCCGCCCGACAACATCAAGCGCGCGCTGAACCATTACTTGCCTCAGGATATATCGGTGGTTGATGTTCAAGTAGCTCCTCCGAAATTTCATGCACAGTTTTCGGCCAGATGGAAGACGTATCAATACCGCGTTTTAAACGCCGACGTTCGGTCGCCGCTCGCACGCTTTCGCGCCTATTTTGTCCCTTATCCTTTGAAGGTCGCCGCCATGAAGCACGCCGCTCGCTCGTTTGTCGGACGGCACGATTTTCGAGCGTTTGAATCCAGCGGCGGCCGGAGAAAAAATGCGGTTCGAACGATTCGGAAACTGACCCTTCACAAGCAGGGTTCTATGATGACATTTACCGTTGAGGCCAACGGCTTCCTGTATAAGATGGTACGAAGTCTTGTTGGAACTTTACTTGAAGTGGGGAGAGGCCGCTTGAGCATCCAAAAGGTGAGCCGGGGACTTCGATTGAAAAACCGAAAACTTATGGGACCGACAGCTCCGGCACATGGTTTGACTCTTCTCGGGGTTACTTATTGAATCGGACGGTTTCACAAGCGACTTATATTCCTAAGAGATGAAAAAGATTCTAAGCAGCATCGTACTCATGTTCCTTGTGGTCTTCTCAAACACTTGGGGCGGAGAACCGGAGCGCGCGGAGGGCATTTCGGTCTATCTGGTGCCGGAGCACGTAGTGCGCGAAGCACATGTGGATTATGTTCAACGGTTTATCGTCAAAGATGCCACAGGTGAGTCAGTGCTTGCTTGGGATGAGACCGCCGAAGGATTGATGAATCAAATCAAGCAACAGCCCGCCGAGCTCCGAGCAAACGGCGTGTGGCTGGTCGTCACACAGCCGGCATCCTACAGTACACGGGACAATCAGGAACTCGAGAACTTGGGGTTGCTTGCGGAGACAAATCACATTCCGCTTTTTCAATCACAGGCAAGCGAATTGCCGCACGGCTGGAAACGCATACACTAACGTATGAAATACTTTATTACGGCCAAGCCAAACGCCAAAGAGGATCGGGTCGAGCGGGTGGACGAGACTCATCTAAACGTGTGGGTGAAGGCGTCCCCCAGAGAAGGAAAGGCCAATCGGGCCGTGATGGATGTGGTGAGTGCTTATTTTGGGATTCCGAAATCAAGAGTCGTTTTGCGCTGTGGCGAGAAATCGAAAAAGAAAGTGGTCGAACTTCTCTAAACGAAGGAGGGCAGCATGAGCGGTATTCAAAACAGACCTTACGTGATCAATGAAGCGCCGGGGAAAAAAGCATGGTGCGCGTGCGGTGAATCAGAGGATCAGCCTTATTGCGATGGAAGCCATTCCCGTAAAAATACGGGAAAGGTGCCGATGGTAGTCGAAATCGGCGCAACGAAAAAAGTGGCATGGTGCGGGTGCCGGCAATCCAAAAATAAACCTTTTTGCGACGGTACGCACAGCAAACTTTAGAACATTTCGGCGTTACGCTTTTTAAAGGACCTGTTTTCTATGTGCGGTCGGTTTACTCAAACGTTCGACGTCAAGAAGTTGCTCGACTCCTTGGGTGTTTCCGTTCAAAATCCGCCGCCGCTAAAACCCAGTTACAACATTGCGCCCGCTCAGCCGGTTGCCGTGTTTCGGTACGACCGGGAACTTAAACTCGAACTGATGTCGTGGGGTCTGGTACCGTCCTGGGCTAAAGATCCAAAAGCGGGTTATGGGATGATCAACGCCCGCAGCGAGACTCTCGATCAAAGGCCGAGTTTCAAAGGATTATTACGGAATCACCGCTGTCTTATTCCGGCAGACGGTTTCTACGAGTGGAAACAGGAAGGCCGGCTGAAAAAACCTTATTTCATTCGAATGAAATCGAAAGAACCGTTCACCTTTGCCGCTCTTTGGTCTCATTGGGCGGGAAGCAATGGAAGCGAAATTCTTTCTTGCGCCATCATCACCGGCGCTCCCAACGAGCTCTTAAAACCCATTCATCATCGGATGCCGGTCATTCTTCCCAAGGAACGAAGGGCAGAGTGGCTTTCGCCGGACTGTTACGATCCGAAATATCTTTCCACTCTTTTAGAGGTCTATCCGGAAAACGAACTGGAGGCCTATCCTGTTTCCACGCGGGTGAACGATCCCAAGAACGACTCGGCGGATTGCATCCAACCTTAATTCAAAAGCACTTCGTTTTTATCATTTTTTGGCTGTATAATACGTTCTTTCACGGGGGAGGGAAAGGTCATCGCACTCACGCTCAAGGATGTCTCACTATTTCAAGGTTTATCTAAGATCGATCTCAAAAGGGTTGAATCTTGCCTAAAGGAAAAATCCTTCGACAAAGGAGAAGTTTTGTTTTTTGAGGGAAACGTTTGCGAACGAGTTTTTATCGTTCGATCCGGCCGTGTTAAAGTCTACCGCATGTCTTCTTCCGGCCGGGAACAAACGCTTGAGATCCTCGAACCGGGAGAAACGTGCGCGTGCAACCCTGGTTCCGAGCAATGGAGTTGTTCGGCAACCGCCGAGGCCATGACGCGAACAGCGGTTTGGTATCTTGCCAGACAGGATTATCTCAAGATGATCAAGGACAACTTACGCATGAGCCAAACGCTCAATCAATTGTTTGCCGAACGAATTAAATGTTTTAGTTGTCTGATCGAGGAAGTTTCATTAAAAGACGCGAAAAAAAGACTTATTAAGTTTTTACTAGATATGCTGGCCGAAGAGCGTCAAGAGGCGAAAGGGAAAGCGGTACTGGACGTTCCTTTTACGCGAGAAGAGATCGCTCAACGGATCGGTACAGCTCGAGAGACGGTAGCAAGGCACCTTTCTCAGCTCAAAGAAACAGGGCTTATTGACATCGGGCAGCGAAAGGTTATAATTCGTAATCAAGAAGGCCTTAAGAAGTTGCTTTCTTAGTCCGGTTTCCCCATTACGGCATCGAGTGTTCCTCTGATTTTTCATTTTGTGTGACGATCACCACGGTTTTTTACGTACTCAAATCCCGAATGTGCGCGGAAAGGGACAAGAGTCTCTACCGCAGAGTATTTTGAAACGGCTGAAGATGATTCCGAGCTGGTAACGAGTTGTCTTCAAGTTGGAATCGCAAATGACGGCTGCAGGTGCCAAGTCAGCCGAACAGATTTCAGAAAGTTGTTTGGGAGGAGGTAAGTACGATGGAACGTCCCGCCGAAGCAACAGAGCGTCTTTCGAATTCTCAAACCTTCAAAGAAGAACATACCTCCCGCAATGATGTACCTCAAAAAGTAGAACCCTTTGTGACCATCACGCGTCAGGCGGGAGCCGGCGGGAGCATCATCGGTGAAAAACTTGCCAAATACCTGAGAGAATTCGATCTTGAGGCCAAATGCTCATGGACCGTGTTTGATAAAGCAATGGTGGATATGGTTTTGGAAGAACACAGTCTTCCGGAACGGTTTGCCGAACTCATGGGAGAAAAGCAAACCTCCATTATTGAAGATATTTTGGACGAGATCGATTCTGTTCATCCCACACAAGCAAACTTAGTCCGGAAAACAAGTGAAACCATTTTGCATCTTGCCCGAAACGGCAACGTGGTTCTCGTCGGCCGAGGTGCAAGTGTGGTCACTCGGCATTTGCCGTCCGGTATCCACGTTCGTCTCGTTGCGTCTCTTGAAAATCGGATTTGGCATGTCCGAGAGACCTATCACGTCGGAAGAATCGAGGCGGCTAGACTGATTCAGAAAAAAGATCAGGGGAAAAGGGAATACTTAAGAAAGTATTTTGGCTGGGACATTGACGATCCGCAGTTGTACGATTTAATGATCAACACAGACCGCTTCACGTTTGACGATGCGGTGGAAATCATTGCAGGTGAAGTTTTGCGTGATCGCAAACGCAGCTCGAATGCGACGTGAATCAAAGAAATGATAGTGTCCACTGAGGAACCGGAAACGGATGACGGATATGAGGAGAGGAGGTAGGTACGATGGAAACGGTTAAATCGTTGGACGCGTGGAATGCTTATATGGATTATCAAAATCATCGGATGAGTGCAGACAAACAAAGCGCTGAGGAGAGAACGTCAGAACCTTTTGTAACGATTTCGCGCCAAACCGGAGCCGGCGGTATTACGGTAGGCAAAAAGCTCGTTGAGTTCTTGAGAATGTACGATCGGCAAGCCAACGGTCCTTGGACGGTATTTGACGACAATCTGGTGGAAGAAGTACTCAGGGAACACCACCTCCCTGAAAAGTTTGAGACGTTTATGGCGGAAGAGTCCGCCCCGGAGCTTCAGGATACGATCGAGGAGCTTTTTGGTCTGCATCCTTCCAAGTGGACTCTTGTTCATAAGACGGCGGAAACGTTTATGCGATTGGCGCATTTAGGCAACGTGGTTTTAGTGGGACGCGGCGCGTGCGTGGTGACTTTTAAACTCCCGCTTGGGATCCATGTCCGATTGGTGGGTTCTATCGAGAAGCGAGCCGCGCATCTTCAAAAGTATTACGGAATTGGAGAAGCTCAAGCCATTACGATGATCAGAAGTGAAGACAGTGCGAAGCGGGCGTTTTTAAAGAAGTATTTTAATAAAGAAATTAATGACCCCCTCATTTATGATTTTATGATTAATACGGACCTCGTCTCTTACGAAGATACGGCGCGTCTGATTGGTGAAGAAATTTTGAGACGCCGCCGCAGTTAAGTTGCGACTGCACAGAAACACAGAAAAGTGCCAGGCACCTTTTGGAAAAGTGGAAAAGTGCCTGGCACTTTTCTGTTTCCTCGGCTCAGTCGAGAAACACTGGCGTGACGGTGACCCATTCCCTATAATACGCCCCCATGAAGTTGTTGAGCCAACTGACGAATGCCTTTCCCTTGTGGGTGCTTCTCGCAAGCGTTGCGTCTCTCTTTTTTCTGGCAACGGCCGTTCCCGCTTTGTCTGTTGCCAGTGGCGAAGAACAACACATTCGGAACGAATATTACGACACGGGAGAAGTATACGCGGCGTTCCTGCCCGAACCCGATGGGACTTATTTGAGGAAGCAGTTTCGAAAAGATCAAACACTTGCCAATGAACAGTATTTTGATCAGAACGGTTTAAAAGAGGAGCGCTTGTACGATGAGCAAGGCCGTCTCGCGCAGGAAGAAGTCCAGGCGGATGATGCGAGAACCCAAAAAACGATTACTCGGTATTATGCAGACGGACAAACAAAAGCGATTTGGAATTATGATCGCGGCCGCTTAACGGGTACGAGTCAGGTATTTTTCCCCGACGGGAAGCTCCGCGAGACGTTTGAAGCGGAAAACGGCGCACTTCGCGTGGTTACCGCATACGATCCGGAAGGTCAAGTGACATTTCGGAAATCCGTTGATGAGATGAAAGCTGAACAGGATGAGTTTCGGTCTCGCCGGAAAAGCGGGACGCTTCGACGTTATACCCCGAACGGCCGGCATATTGAAGAAGTCTACACAGAAGGGCAGTTGATCGATCAAAATGTTTTTTATGAAAGCGGCGCTTTGTTTGCGGTTCGAAAGTACCGGTCGGGTGTGCGAGAAGGGTTAGTCCGGTGGTTTTATGAAGACGGCAAACCCAGTTTCGAAAAAGAATATGTTTCGGGCAAACCCGTGTGGCTTAAATGCTATCGCCCCTCAGGTTCGCTTCGCTATGAAGAAACGTTTGAAGCAGGGAACCGCGTGCGCAAAGTTGAATACGACGAAACCGGAAAGGTTCAACAAACGTTTGCGGTAACCGAAACAGAGTTTATTCCGGTTCCAGCAAGTTAGGACTTGAGTTCCGCCCCAATCTACTATTAAATCTTGATCGGCGCCGTTATTTGGTGCAGGGACAAGGTTTGACCAGCGCCACGAGTAAGATGATCCCCGAAAGACCGACTAAGGTATAGACAGCCTTTGCTGCGATCGTCATATCTCCTAAAACGGCAGTGACTAGGTTGAAATTAAGGAGCGCGACGAGCAGCCAGTTAATAGCTCCGATTCCTGCTAGAAGTCCCACAATTTTGCATATGATACACTTTTTCACAGAACACCCTCCTTCGTTTAAGATGATGCACTTAGCCGTCTTTATTTACGGCCTTTTTGGTTACCGCATAACCAAATTTATCCGCCCGTTTTTGATTGCGACAACCGTTTGTCCGGTATGATCGTAGGGGCGACCCTTGTGGTCGCCCCTACATTGTTGATTTCGTTGATTCGTTTTGACAGGCCCAGTACCTTCTGATATACTTCCCGCTTCGTCCCGCACTAGAGATATAATCTCAAATGGGTTTACCTAAAGGATAAGCTAAGTTCCAATGACTCTGAAAACCTTTATTCCGAAACCGGAACAGATAGAACGGAAGTGTTTTCTTGTGGATGCTCAGGATCAGATTCTGGGCCGTCTTGCCACTCGTGTGGCGACTATTCTGATCGGAAAAGATGAGCCGTTTTATACGCCTCATATGGAGTGCGGAGACCGCGTCATTATCATTAATGCCAAAGGGATCCGAGTGACGGGTCGGAAATCAAAACAAAAAATGTACCAATCGTACAGCGGTTATCCGGGCGGAAGAAGGGATATTGCCTTTGAAGATATGATCCAAAAAAGGCCGGACTTTATTATTCGGGAAGCGGTTCGAAAAATGCTTCCCAAGAATCGCATGGGTGATCGAATGTTAAAGCGGCTCCGGGTTTTTGGCGGAAGCGAACATAACCATTCGGCACAGAAACCAGTTCCGATTCAATTGAACTAACTTCCATGTCTGTCGCTAAAAAACATAAAGACACATCATCTTTTTATGCTACCGGAAGACGAAAAAGTTCCGTGGCACGCGTGTGGCTATTTCCCGACGGGAAAGACATTTTAATCAACAACGCCAAGATGGATCAATACTTGCCGAGGGAGAATCACCGGATGTTGGTTCGAGAACCTCTGGAAGTAACCAACACGGTCGATCGTTTTGGTGTGAAGGCCTTGGTAAAGGGCGGTGGGTTAAGCGGGCAAACAGGCGCCGTGCAGCTTGGCATTTCTCGCGCCCTGGTCTCTTTTGATCAAGAGTTTCGTTCTATCCTTCGAAAAAACGGTTTGTTGACGCGAGACCCAAGGAAAAAAGAACGTAAAAAATACGGCCGAAAGAAAGCCCGGCGCAGTTATCAGTATACGAAACGTTAAATGTTTTTAGGGCGATGATCGTCAAACGTTTGTCACTTGCGGTGTTGGTTTTCATGTTGTTGGTCGTGCTTCCCATGGTGGGTTGTTCCGCATTTTTCGAAGATTACACCTATAATCCCATCGGAAGCGACCTTTCTTCCTCTTACTAAGTTTCCGTTTGTTTTAGGGAACTTCTTCCACTACTTCTCGTACGGAGAGATTTGTGCGGCGGAACCATTGATCGTTGCGGGCTGTTTGTGAGAGAATACACATATTCGTTGAGTTG
This sequence comes from Omnitrophica bacterium RIFCSPLOWO2_01_FULL_50_24, assembly GCA_001804225.1. GTDB lineage: Bacteria > Omnitrophota > Omnitrophia > Omnitrophales > Danuiimicrobiaceae > 2-01-FULL-50-24. The sequence continues at coordinate 22,449 of MHFO01000075.1, forward strand.
ACAAATCAAACATGACCCTACGAGCTTTTGTCAGGTGGTTTTTCATCACGGGGATCATCCTCATTTTTTTGGTTGCCGGTATTTTCATTTCCGTTCCGTCTCTGGTCCGGCGCTCTCAGGTACAGCAAAGATTTAATCGTATCGTTCAGGAGGAACTCGGTCTAGCTCCTTCTTTCAAACGATTTTCTGTTTCGATCCTGCCCGTTCCGAAAGTACATTTTGAAGATTTTACGCTTGAGGATCCCCAAAAAGCATCTCAGGTTCCGCTGATTCATGCTGACCGCCTTACCGTCTGTCCTTCCATATTCCGTCTTTTGTTTGGTCATGTGGAGTTGTCACAGGTATCGGTACGAGGAGCAAACCTCTATTATCCGTGGGCGAGCGATGGGGGCCAACGGTTAAGAACGATAGCGGTTCGAAATATCAATCTTGATCTTTGGAATGTTCGCAGCGACGCACCGGTTCGGTTTCAAGCAAAAGGCGCTCTTTTTGGTGAAACACCCAATGTGGAATTGTCGGGAACCCTTGAAGTCGATTTTAAAAATGTGAAGAAGGAAAATATCGCCGGCGAAGTTCGAGTGTCTTCGGGACCCATACCCATTTCCGAATGGGTGTCTTGGTGGGGCGGACTTCCCATTCAAACGGACGCTGGGCGTGCCCTTTTTTCGGGTCAAGTCGTCAAAAAGAAAGGAACTCCTCAATTTGCGGTGAACGGAAAAATCGATCTAGAGGACTTCGTTTATCATTTGGCCGATGTGTCGAAGCCAAGCACTCCGGCAACGTACCAGTCGTCGTTTTCGCTGGTGTCGGATTTATCGAACGGGGATTTAGTCTTGAAGGAGGGGAGCATGACCGTTCCATTTGGCGATCCTTTGACTGTTGAGCTCCGCTTCAATACAGCAAGCAATTCTCTTGAGGAATTTTTGATTCACTCGGAGCGGCTTCGGCTTGAGGATCTGTTCCATTACATTTTGCCGTTTCAAGAGATTCTCCCCGTCAACTTGGGGTTTTCGGGCGATGCTCAGTTGGACCTTTATGCCAAAGGGAAGCCGGAACAATTGTCGCTTGATGTCCGTTTGAACCTTGAGAAAGCGACGCTCGCTTATTCGAAATATTTTTCTAAACCTACCGGCGCGCCCTTTCAAATCAATGGGAACCTTAAATTGTTCGGCGGCACGGTGATTCGAGGCGATTTTGGAGTGGAGTTTGGCAGCACGTCTTTAAAGGGTTCCATCGTTGGAATTGATCTTTCGACGGGAGAGATGAATGTAACGGTTCTCACCAACAAGTTTACGGTGGATGAATGGACTCAATATATTCCGCCTTTGAAAGAGTTTCAACTGTCGGGACAATCAAAGATACTGGCAAGTGTTCTCGGAAATTTAAATCGAATTCAGGAAGCGGAATTAACGGTCAATGTGAGTCTTGATCATTTATCGGCCCAGGCCGCGAACGGTGTCCATCTCCACGAAATTACCGGCAATCTGGATTTGGGTTCTTTGGATTCTGAGCTCAAGGACGTTCGTTTTCATATGGGCAATACCGAATTCGCGCTTGAGGGAAAGATGTTTCGCGAGCCCAATCCTCGCTGGCTGGTTCGGGTAACGTCTGAGCAAATTGATGTTCGAGATTTTGTCGATCAGCTTCGGAAAACAAGCGAGGCCATTACCGTCGAACAACTTCGCGTGAATTGGGCTTCCGTTCAGAATGCGGTAAACGGCATGATTCAGGAAGGGGAAGTTTTTAGCCATCTCGATGCGCAAATGGCGTTTGAACCCGAGCGGGTTTTGGTTCCTCGTTTTGAGTTTGATGCGTTTGGCGGTCACGTTTCGATCCGATCGATTCTTAACTTTTCTTCCCGTAATCAACCGAACGTACTTGCCAATCTCAATATCAACCGTCTCCGCCTCGCGGATCTAGAAGCGGAAAATCCGGTTTTGGAAGGGAATCTGTTCTTGAATATGTCGCTGAAGAATGCCGGACCTTTTGACGAAGAGTGGCTCAAACGCGCGGAAGGTGACGGCGCTTTTTCCATCACTAACGGAGAATTTCATACGATGAATATTCTGGGCAGTTTGAGTACCATAGCCGAACTGGCCATGCTTGGAACTTTTGAGTCCGGCACAACGCGTTTCAGCGATCTCGGAGGTGATGTACATCTAGTAAATGGGAAAGCGGGAATGGAAAACTTGTTTATGGTCGCAGACGATTTTCACGCGAGCGGTGCCGGAGAGATTGACTTGGACGGCAATATCAATTCGCGCCTTTCCGTATACCTGTCTTCCTCTCTCAGCAATGCGGTTGCTTCAGAGATTGGCAAGAACCAGCATCTAGGCCCTATTCCGATATTGGTGGTGGGAACGCTCGCGCAGCCGTCGGTTCGCACGGACCCCATGCGAATTCAAACGTTTCTGGACGATTTGGTGCGTGGAAGATTTTTTAATGTTACGTCTCGGTTTGTTCCATCGTTCGGAAACGCCGCATCGCTTATCCCCGGATCAAAAACGAAGTCCAAAACCAAAGCGGGCGCGTCCGTGAAACCCTTCTCCGAACTTGACAAAGCGTTTCAAGAAAGCGGATTCGGCGTTTTAGAACAATTCCTTAAACGGGAAGACGCTTCTTCCTCCTGATTTTCAATTTTTTCGCAAGCTGCGCCGCAGCTTTGATTTCGGCGTCCTGCTTGGTTCTTCCGACCCCCTTAGACGGTCTTCCTGTTTTTACGCGGACCCAGGCGGTAAATGAGCCGTTTCGGTTTCTTTTGACTCGGTACACCGGCAATTGTTGAAATTGTTTTTGGGCGTATTCCTGAAGGACACTTTTTGGATTGGGATCAAAACGAAAAAGTTTTTTGGGATCGAAGTGAGACCGAAAGCATTTGAGGAGAAACCGCTCGCTTGCCTTAAAACCGCGGTCGAAATAAATAGCAGCGATAAGCGCTTCAAACGTATCGGCTAAAATCTTTTCGCGGATGCCGGGAAAATTGTTTTGTTTTAAATCGGTTGTCAGAACAACGGAGTGAAAACGAATCTGACGAGCAATTTTTGCGAGCAGTTTCCTGGAGACTAGAATAGAGCGCATTTGGCTCAGAAGACCCTCATTGGCTTGGGGGAAGTTTTTGTAAAGTCTGGTTGCGATCACTAAGTTGAGGATGGAATCTCCGAGAAACTCAAGACGTTGGAACGTCAGGGAAGATTCCTTATTTTGTTCGGTAAAGTCCAACTGCGATGGGTGTCTGAGCGCATATCGCAAGAGTTTTTTACTTCGAAAGCGATGCCCTACAATCCGCTCCGTTTTCCTTATGAGAGCTTGGTGCATAAGTGTCCAAAAAATAGCGATTTACGCCTAAAAAGTCAAGTTAAAAATTTACCTAACCTATTCATTTGACAAAGGATAAGCATATCCCTATAATATGGATTTTAAAAAACAATTCGTTTTGCTTTCCCTGTGAGTTCATGTGAGGGGTTTGTACGTAGAACCTTCCTCTTTCTAGAACTGGTTTCATAAGCTACCTTGTACTGCGCATGGGCGCCGGTAGACTTGTGAAACCAGTTCTAGAAAGTTTTTTATTTTAGGGGAACTTTCTTTGGTTGCGCGCGGTTCAGGAGGCGTTTTGTGCAGACGTGTTCGATTATTGGTGCGACAAGTTTTACGGGATGTGAGCTGATTCGTATTCTTTCAAGGCATCCTTATGTCAAGATTGGATTTTTGACGACTCGGTCGGAAGAACCGATTGACGCACGCCGTCTCGTTCCGACCTTAGGCAAAACAAGTCAGCTCAAAATCGAGACCTATCACTTTAAAAAAGTGGCCCAAGCTTCCGATGTGGTTTTTCTAACGTTGCCGCATACGACTGCCATGAACGTTGCGAGCGATTTTTTCAGGTTGGGAAAGTTGGTGATCGACCTTTCCGCCGATTTTCGTTTTTCGCGCGCCGATGTTTATGAAACGTGGTACGGCGAAAAACATACCTGCAAACGGTTGCTCAAAGATGCCGTCTATGGTTTGCCGGAGCTGAATCGGGAAAAAATTCGGACGAGCAATTTAATTGCCAATCCGGGCTGTTATCCGACCGGAGCTATTTTGGGTTTGTATCCCTTGCTGGAATCCAATTTGATTGAGCGGGATTCGATTGTCATTGATGCGAAATCGGGCGTGAGCGGTGCCGGGAGAAAACTGTCCGTCGTGACGCAATTTTCCGAGCTCGCCGAAAACTTTAGTGCGTACAAAGTGAACCGGCACCAGCATGCACCGGAAATAGAACAGGCACTCTCCGCCATTGCCGGAAGCGCCGTTACGGTCACTTTCGTGCCGCATTTGCTTCCCGTGAACCGTGGAATTCTTTCCACCATCTACGTGAAGCGAAAATCTTCGGCAAGAAGGTCGCAGGTGTTAAAAGCATTTGAGGCGTTCGCGAAACGGGAACCTTTTGTAACCTTTTTGGGTGAGGGCTCATTCCCAGATTTAAGACAAGTGCAGTTTACCAATCAATGTCTGATTGGGGTGACCGTCGACCGGCAGTCGGATCGAGTCATCATCATTACGGCAATCGATAATTTGTTGAAAGGAGCCAGCGGTCA
>MHFO01000076.1:0-2230 GCA_001804225.1 Omnitrophica bacterium RIFCSPLOWO2_01_FULL_50_24
CCTGAAACCGGGCGGAACCATCCTCTCGTTTGATACCCGATACAAAAATCCGGAGAATCCAAATACAAAACCCGTTCGGAAACGCGAGCTTCAAAGCTACTTTAAGAATTGTCACCTAACGTTTTATCCTACTTTGCTCATGCCGCAGATGGCGAGAATCATCTCGAATTTTTCGGTCTCCCTTTGCTTCCTGTTGGAGCGGATTCCATTTCTTCGGTCGCACTATTTAACGGTGATCCGGCGGAGCCCGTGCACTTAGACATTCCCTCCCATTTCCGGCGGCCGCCGGAAATGGGATTTGATACAAAAGCGCCGTTGGTTTAAGGAGTTCCTATTTCTGACGATACCTTTAGGGACAAGAGCTAGATTCATGTTAAAACAGGGTTAGCCGCCGCCAAAGAACTCATGGGAAAACCGTTCACACAGACCAGACAACAGTCGAATTTTAGCGACCTTCTCCTGATGTTGGTCATGCGCGACATCAAGATTAGGTACAAACAATCGCTTCTTGGTGTTGCATGGGCTATTTTTCTGCCGCTGAGTCTCATGCTTATTTTCACATTTATATTCTCACGCGTAGCCCCTCTTCGCACGGGCGACATTCCGTACCCGGTGTTTGCCTACGTCGGCCTTGTGCCGTGGCAGTTTTTTCGGTCGGGAGTTTTGGCCGCTACCAGCAGCCTGGTGGCATATCCGAACTTGATTACGAAAATCTATTGCCCAAGGCAGGTATTTCCTTTAGCTGCCGTGGCGTCTAAACTCATCGATTTTTTGGTGGCCTCTACCGTCTTGTTTGGGCTCATGGTGTATTATCGGATTCCCCTTTCGTCGGCCGCCTTATGGTTTCCCCTTTTGTTTGGAATTCAAATTCTGTTGATGCTCGGTCTGGGCTACATTGTTTCCATGGGGAATCTTTTCTATCGGGACGTCGGGTACGTCATGGAAGTTTTTCTTCTGGTGTTGATGTTTGCAACGGCTGTCGTTTATCCGACCGCAGTGGGCGCGGGCTGGGCCGGGCGATTGCTTGCGCTTAATCCGTTAACCCCTCTTTTTGACGCGTATCGCGACGTATTGATCCGAGGAATAAATCCGGACTGGAACCGCATCCTTTATCCGTTGGCATGGGCGGTGGCGCTGAGCATTGGCGGCTACATTTGGTTCATGAGAAAGGAGCCGCTGTTTGCGGAGCGGATTTAGTTGATGAGCGTTGGCCAAGTGAGCTTCGAAGGAGTTTGGAAATCGTTTAGAACGGGAGAGTCCGTTACCACGTTGCGCGACGCGATTCCCAATTTAGCTCGCCGCCTCATCGGCAAATCCTCCTCTCAAGGGGAACGAAACACATTCTGGGCACTTCAGGACATCTCGTTTTCAGCGAGCCCGGGCAAGGTACTCGGCATCATTGGCGCGAATGGCGCAGGCAAAACGACCATTCTTGCTTTGATCAGCAACATTCTCAGAGCGAACCGCGGAAACGTGCGCGTCTCCGGCCGCGTAGCGGCGCTGCTCCATTTGGGCGCACTGTCACACCTTGATTTCACGGGACGGGAGAACATTTATCTCAATGGGATTATCATGGGAATGAAAAAGAATGAGATTGACCGAAAATTTGACTCGATCGTGTCTTTTTCCGGAATCGATGAATCGTTTATCGACACTCCTTTAAAACGCTATTCGACGGGAATGTGCACACGCCTGGGATTTGCGGTGGCGGCGCACGTCGACCCGGATATTCTTTTAATTGACGAACTCCTTTCCGTCGGTGACATGGGGTTCCAGCAGAAGTCGTTTCAGAAAATTTACGACCTCGCCCGATCGGGCCGAACCGTTATTTTTGTTTCACACTATTTGGGCGCCGTTGAAACGTTTGCAGATCGGGTGCTGTGGATGGACAAAGGTAAAATCCGCGCAGAAGGGCCCCCTCAGAACGTATTAAACGCATATCTTGACTCCTACGATACGGGTCGTCTCGCAGAGGCGCAAAAAAGCCGTCGCCTTGCGACCGAGGACGGCTCGTTTGAGATTACCAAAGTCGTTTTTAAAGACAGCGGCGCAGCCGAAAAAAACGTTTTTCATTATGGAGATTCGCTGACAGTGGAGCTTCGCTACAAAGCCGCCCACAGAATTAAAAAACCGCACTTTGTATTGGGCGTGACCGACGGGCGGGGCTGGAACATTTTTATGGCCAGCATGCTGGCGGACGGCATGGCCCCCGAGTTTATTGAGGGCGAAG
>MHFO01000076.1:2259-6002 GCA_001804225.1 Omnitrophica bacterium RIFCSPLOWO2_01_FULL_50_24
CCTTTCGAATCGGAGAAGAAAAAAGACCGGCGGCGCTCGAGCCCGTCGGCAAAGCCAGCATCACCCATCTTCGGGCGGAGGCCCCGTGCTTTGTCCCGTACCAATGGGTGATTCAATGAGGGCTGGTCAGTGCGCATTGCCTTGGTAAGTTCGGGGTATGCTCCAAACATTGGAGGCCTTGAACAGGTAACGCGAGCGCTGGCTCATGAGTGGAAGCAAAAAGGGCACGACGTCCGCGTCGTTACGAATCGAAGCTCGAGAAAACTTCTTCCTCGCGAAGTGATTGACGGTACCCCTGTCTACCGAGGTTATTTTGTTTGGGGGTTTTCAGGGTTTGGGATCAAGTCGTGGCTTAAATGGTTTGCCCAGTGTGCGTTGTTTCCAAATGCGCTTTGGACTCTTTGGACGGAGTTAAATCCTTCCCACGTTGACGTGGTGCATCTTCATTACATAGGACCGCTTGCTTGGTGGGGCGCGTTGACAGCAAGGATGAGATCGTTGCCCGTGATCGCAACCGTACATGGAAGTGATCTTTTGGGAGATGGATCTGCGTCACCCTCGGCCCGTTTCGTGTTTCGGTCCACTCTTAAGTTTTCTTGTCGGATTACCACGGTGTCTCGCTTCATGATGAGAGAATTGGAGAAAATGATTCCACAAACCCGAGGGAACGTGGCCGTCATTTCGAACGGTTTCGATGACTCAACTTTGCGCCGGGTCGAAGCACATCCTTCAAAACGGCCGTACGGAATTTGCGTGGGGCGCTTCATCCGCCAAAAGAGACAAGCTCTTTTGGTCGCGGCTCTTGACTTCATGGGCCCCGATGATCCCGGTTTTGATTTTATTTTTGTGGGAGATGGACCAATGCTTGCAGGAGCGAAGGCGCTTGTGGATAAAAGCTCAGTTCGTGATCATATTTTGTTTCGCGGCGCACTCGAACGATCGGAGACGCTCTCACTCGTGAAAGGAGCTTCATTCGTGGCCATTGCTTCGGAGTACGAGTCTTTTTGTTTGGTTGCGCTTGAAGCGCGTTTTTTCAGCCGGCCCGTCGTGACATTCCGACGCGGAGCCCTCCCAGAAGTTTTGGAAGATTATCCCGGCGCTGTCTGGGCGGAGCGCGAAACAGCGGAGAGTTTGGCCCGGGGGATGAAAGAAACGATGCGCTTGGGAGCTATTACCGACGTTCAACCAACGCCCTTTTCATCGTGGGCTGAAATCGCAGACGCGTATATCAAACTATTTACCGAAACACTTGCGGCACAAAAACCATGAACGGAGAAACGAAACTTCCGACAGCAGGAATCTCACTTGGCGCCGTCCTTTTGTTTATTACCGTTCATTTTTGTTTTTCGCTTGACTTGAAATTTGCGGGCGGAATCATTATGGCCCTTCCCGCACTCGTCGTTACGTTTCTTTCTCCGAGAAAAGCGTCCGTCTATTTGCTGTCCTACATCGCACTATGTTTTGCAGTCTCAAATAGAACCATTTATATCGGCGAGGTCTATAGAATTTATCCTCAAGAGGTGTTGCTCGTGGCCCTTTTCGCGTTCCTACTGATGAGCCGGCAGGGGGCAGGAGAAAAGCCGCTCGTGTCTTGGTCCGGCAAGTGCGTGGTTATTCTTACTCTGATCGGAATCATCACCGCCGCGAAGCATGAGCAGCCCATGGACCTCGCTCTGTTTTATGCCAAGGGGGTCTTGTTGTTCGTACCCGTTTTTTACAGCGTTCGTCGAGTCGTGACGAATGAACGCACACTTCAAATCGTCTGCCTGGCGCTGGTTGCCGCGGCGCTTGTCGGCTCTTTTATGAGCATTGCGGATTATCACGGTCTCGATATCGCCAAAGTCATTTTTGGCGAGACTGAGAAAGAGGTGTTGTCGGAACTTCGGATGGAACAGGAATTCATCTTTGAGCATCCTTTTTACCGAGCCGGCGGGACACATGCATTCCCGCCGTTCATGGCCTCCTCTGTCTATTTGATTTTTTTCCTCTCCGCTTATCTCTATCACGTTTCGAACAACCGGCGGTTTCACGTTTTTTTGCGTATTGCGCAGCTTGTGTTTCTCATTTTCATTTTCTATTCCGGATACCGGAGCATCTGGATTGCGCTCATGCTCTCGCTCGCCTTATACGCTTTTCACCGGGGAGCGAAGACCATTTTGGGCCTGGCCCTTGCCGGTTTGCTTGTGACATCGATACTGCCGCAATCTGCCATAGATCGGTTTGGACAGCTTTATGGGGAGTCCCAAGACACGAGTGTTAAAAAAAGAATTTTTCGGACGGAAACCGCAGTGCAATCTATTCAACGCAGCCCGCTTTTAGGGCGCGGGTGGGGCGCTTCCGGCCTTATCCATAACGATTTTCTTCAATTCGGCGCCGATGCCGGCATCGGAACTCTCATCACCTTTCTTTTTTTCTACGGAGGAGTGTTATATCGCCTCTACTGGAGGTATTGGTACGCAATGAGGCGGGGCCGCGGCCGCGAGAGTCATTGCATGCTTATTTTTTTTGCAGCCCTGACGGGATATGCCTTCATTTGGATTAGCGGCAGTCATTTTAACGTTCAAGAAACCTTTATCACATTTTGGCTGGTTTTAGCGTTGGGCGCGAAGGTGGCTTTTCTTTCGTTTGAGGAAAAGGTGGGTAACCAAGCAGAAATCCGCGCAGGCGCTCCCTCGGCTTGAGCTCTATGGGCAAACGGCACATGAAGATACTCTTTTTTTGTCGCGGCTCAGCCGGTTTTATTGAGCGGGACATTGTTCATCTCAAGCATTTGGGGGACGTGGAGGTTTTTGATGCGGCACAGATGAATGTAGGCCGCTACGTTCAAGCGCTGTGGAGTGCTCGCACCAAATCCACAGGTCTTTTGTATTGTTGGTTCGCGGGCCGCCACGCGTTGTTCCCCGCCGCAGTCGCCAAATTATGGCACAAGCCATTGGTGATTGTAGCGGGAGGATGGGATGTCGCCAGTGTTCCGGAAATTCAGTATGGTCTCATGCGGGGCGGCTTAAAAAAAGTTTTGGCGCAGTGGATTTTAAAAAGCGCAGCTTTAATTCTCGCCGTTTCCGAATCCAACCTAAAAGAAATTCTTGAGAATACGGGCGTAAATCCGAAGCATGTAAAACTCATTCCTCACGGCGTTGAAATCCCGGAAACCGTCGTGTTGCCCGAAGCAAAGGAAGAGCTCGTGATCTCGGTCGGAGAAGTCACCAAGGCGAATCTTGCGCGAAAGGGAATTGAAACGTTTGTTGAAACCGCACGGCTCATGCCCGAGAAACGCTTCTGCCTTGTTGGCCGGATCACAAAGGAGGGGGAAAAGTTCCTTCGTGATCGAGCGTCCTCCAATTTGGTTACCCCAGGATATATTCGCCGCGAGGAATTAAACCAGCTTTTTAGGAAATCGGCCGTGTATGTGCAGGTTTCTTACCACGAGGCGTTCGGCAGCGCTCTCGCCGAAGCCATGGCTTATGGATGCGTTCCCGTTGTGACCGATCGCTTTGCCCTGCCGGAGGTGGCCGGGACTTGCGGCATTTATGTCCCGTATGGCGACGCTCAAAAGACGGCAGAGGGAATTCGGAAAGCGTTTGAGGATTTAGCCCGCTTAAGCCGCGCAGCCCAAGAGCGCGTGGCGCGCTTTTTCCCCTCGGAAGCGAGAAGAGAAAGACTCATTCAGCTCCTTCAAAAGTTAGACGATGACAATGGATAGACTCGGCAAACCCAGCGTTTCCGTCATTTTGCCGGTTCGG
>MHFO01000077.1:0-6283 GCA_001804225.1 Omnitrophica bacterium RIFCSPLOWO2_01_FULL_50_24
ATCCAGAATGCCGTTGACAAACTTTCCCGACTCCGCTTGCGAGTATTTTTTCGCCAACGTAACGGCCTCATTGATGGTTACTTTCGGTGGAATATCGGGGCGATCCAGAAGTTCGTAAACGGAAAACCTCAGGATGTTTCGGTCCACAACCGCCATGCGTTTGAGATCCCAATTTTCAGCATAGTGAGCAATTTTACGGTCGATATCGGCCAAACCTTGCAAGGTGCCGCGTGCCAGCTCCTCCGCAAACAAACGGACGTCGTCCGGCACCGGATGAGCGTCCCAAAAAAAAGGCAGTATCTCATCCAACGGATATCCGGTGATGTCGGCCTGATATAGGATTTGCAATGCGCACTCGCGTGCTTGTGTCCGTTTACGCATAAAAGTTTAAAAGAAAGAACGGTTTTTCCCCTACCACAGAACGCTCGGTCGGTTCATCCGGTAGTCAAGAGCCAAAAACAAACGGAGGCAACGACCCGCTTAGGGTTTGCGCCCCATGATCCGTAAAAATTCTAAATCCCGTTCCGAGGGATTCCGAAACGCGCGAAGAACATGAATCATTTCCACAGTGGAACGGGCGGCATCGCGGCCGCGATTTCCAAATTTTCCGCCGGCGCGGTCCACGGCTTGATGAATATCTTCAACCGTTAAGACACCAAAACCGATGGGGATCCGATGCTCGAGCGCAAGACGTTCAATCCCTTGACTGACCGCTTGGGCAATGTGTTCGTAATGACTGGTCTCGCCGCGGATAATGCAGCCGATGGAAACCACTCCGTCGGGATGTTCCGATTCAATTAAGGTTTGAACTCCCAGCGGAATCTCGAAAGCGCCGGGCACCCAAATCACGGAAAGATCTGCCTCCGCTACTTCGGCGCGCCTTAATTCGTTGAGCGCTCCGTCCAGCATCAATCGTGTAACGTAGTCGTTGAAGCGGGAAATCACAATCCCGATTTTAAGCCCCGCTCCGGAATTTTTGCCTTCTATGACTCTGGCCATACCTAAGAATGCCCCAAATAACGAAACAGGTGGCCTAATTTTTCCCGCTTTGCTTCCAAATATTTTCGGTTCCGCTCATTGGCTTGAACCTCCAAATGGATCCGTTCCACCACTTTGAGACCGTGTCCTTCCAAACCTACGATTTTTCTGGGATTGTTCGTTAGGAGACGAATTTCACGCAACCCTAAATCCTTTAAAATCTGTGCGCCGGTCCCGTATTCACGCAAATCCGGCTTAAATCCGAGTTCCTCATTTGCTTCCACCGTATCCAACCCCCGGTCCTGCAACTGGTACGCTTTCAATTTGTTGGCAAGTCCGATTCCACGGCCTTCCTGACGGATGTAGAGCAGCACTCCGCACTTCTCGGCTTCAATCATGTTCATGGCAGCAACCAATTGTTCCCGGCAATCGCACCGAAGCGAACCGAATACCTCGCCGGTGAAACATTCCGAGTGAACGCGGACCATCGTAGGCGCTTCTGAAATTTCCCCTTTCACCAAAGCGACGTGTTCCAATCCGTCTACGCGAGACCGATACAATTTTAAATCCCACAGTCCCGTGTCCGACGGAAGCTTGGCTTCTGCCACTTTGTCGACCAGCTTGTCAAATTGCCTCCGGTACTCAATGAGGGCTTGGATAGTCCCGATTTTAATTCCATGCCGCTTCGCAAACGCCATTAAATCGGGCGTGCGCGCCATAGTTCCGTCGTCGTTGATGATTTCACAAATCACACCTGCAGGAACCAAACCGCTGAGACGCATTAAGTCCACCGTGGCTTCCGTGTGTCCTGCTCGAATCAACACACCTCCCGTCTTTGCCCGAAGAGGGAAAATGTGCCCGGGAGTAACCAAGTCTGCCGGAGTGGTCTTGGGATCCGCAAGAACTTCGATCGTCCGGGAACGATCATAAGCTGAAATGCCGGTCGTAATCCCTGCGCGGGCATCGACAGAAACGGTGAACGCCGTTTTCATCGGATCTTCCGACCGAGTCACCATGTCTTTCAAACCCAGTCGAAACAACCGCTCGTCGGGCAGCGGCGCACAGATCAACCCTCGCGCCTCCTTCATCATAAAATTAATCTTTTCGGGAGAAACAAACTGAGCGGCCAAGATAAGATCGCCTTCATTTTCGCGCGATTCATCATCGACCATGATCACAAAGCGGCCCTTGGCAACCTCTTCAATCAGTTCTTCGATCGTATTCACTTGCATAAAGGCCTCTTTTTCGAACATCCTTTGCTTCGGAGCTTAATAGTAAAGGGTTATTGTATCAAGATTTACGACAAATGACAAAATCATTTTCTGGTATAATGCGTCCATGTCTTTACTCCAGCTCACACAACTAATTAGCTCCATTGGTTTGGCTGTTGTCGGTGTCACAATTCCTTCTTTGAGCCCGCTTTTGTGGGTGGCCTTTTGTCCTTTCTTACTTGCGATTCGGCAGATGAAGCCCCTCAAAAGTTTTGCGGCCGGATTTTCGGTTGGTGCGATTTTCTTTTCGATTTTTCTCGGTTGGATCACGCGATACGAACTCCGAATCTTCCTTCTCGTTTTGTCCGCCGCCGCTTTCTTCTTCGCTTGTTTTGGTGCGTTGACATGCTTCTTCTGGCAAAAAACATCCAAGCCGCTTGCGATCATTCTCACACCGCCGCTTGCGTGGTGTGCCTTAAGTTTTATTTATTCTCAAACCACTCTCGACACGCTCGGAGATCAACTGGCAATCTTTGCCGCGACGAGTCTTCCCGCTCTCGTATACACCACCGGAATTTCCGGAGTCACGTTTCTCATTTGGTATGTCAACTCGCTTGCCGCATATTGTTTTTGGATCAAAAAGAATCGGTTGTGGCTTCTTGTGATAACCGTTTTGCTGGTAGCATCGTTCAGAACTCAGCCGAAAATCGCACTCGGTACGGAACCGATCCAAGTCGCATTGATTCAACACAATTTTCCGATTTCAAGTGAGTGGCGTTCCCTTCATCAAGAAGAAATTCTGACCGAGTACGAAAACGCGGCACTCGCCTACGGTCCGGATGCGGACTTGATCGTATTTCCCCAGTACGGACTTCCGTTTGATGCGTTACGGACTCCTGACTCGCTCCTAATTTTGCCGCAAAGAACGAATTCCCCCATACTGCTCGGAACCTACGTACCTAAAACGGCGGGCGCGAGTGTCGATCAGGGTGAACGGACGAACTCCGCGCTTTTGTTCGGAACCAACCAAAGCATCCAAGAATACCAAGCGGTCGCACCTCCTCCATTTCGGAGAATCGGTCAAGTACTAGGACAAACACACAGACCGCTCATGCTTGGAACTGTCCCCATTGGAGTGCTCTTGTGCTATGAAGACGTAAAATCAAGCGAGGGACTTGCGTGGGTCCGCGCAGGGGCAGAAATCCTTTTTGCGCTTTCCAACACCGGTCACTTCACCGGCACACCGCTTGCCCGGTACCATCTTCTCCACGACCGGATCCGAGCCATCGAAACCGGACGTTTTGTGGTTCGCGTGTCGCCCAACGGATACACGGCCGTGATCGACCCTCATGGAAATTTGATTCAGCAAAGCAATCTGAACGAGAAAGCAATCATCACGGGAGAAATAAGCCCAAGCCGGTCGAGGACACTGTTTTCCCGATGGGGACCGCTCGTGCCGTTTGGATCGTTTGTGTGGGTGGTGATCTGGTTCTTCCGTGATTATCCGCGGGACTGGATCAAGCGCCTTGCGCGCAAGACCCGTTGAAAAAAAGACCCATACACGGCGATGCTTAAACCTAGAAGCGTCCAAAACAAAACATCTTTTCCAAAAACTTTTAACAACGGAAACAGGCCCCACACCAAGAGCCCAAATACAAAAATAACGTCACGCTCCGCTCGCTCCATGAAATCGGGCCATTCGTCATTTGAAATCTGAACTTCCATTGCTGCCCGCGCTTTCGCATAGCTGATCAACAAACCACCGATCATCAGCAAAAAACACATTTTCCAGTAGCCGCTGACCCAGCCGACGGCAAGAAGCGCGAACGATTCAAACACCCGATCACACACTGCGTCTAAATAAGAACCGAATTTCGTCGCTCGATTCGTGACGCGGGCGAGTGCACCGTCAATCACATCAAAAAGACCCCAAAAAATCATGAGACAGCCAAACAAGACCGTGTTGCGATTCCATACATACAGCGCACAGCTTAGAAGTCCGAGGAAAAGTCCGAGCAGCGTAAGTCCGTTCGGAGTAAAACCGAGCCGGGCAAACAAAAGCGCCGCCGGCTCGATAGACTTTCGAAAAAATTGCTTGGCCTCAGTAAACACTCAGCACCCTTAAAATAAGGTGTAAATATGCGGAATCGTGGTAAAAACAGGAAAGACCGAGAATGTTGGGCATTGATTGGACGTCGTTTAGTTTTTCGCGAGAAGGGTTTTCAGTTCCTTCATAAAATGAGAAATGTCCCTAAATTGGCGGTACACAGAAGCAAACCGAACATAGGCCACTTGATCGATTTTAGACAATTGCCCCATGACGAACTCGCCGATGATGGTGCTCGGAACTTCTTTCTCATATTTCTCTTCGAGCATTTTTTCAAGCTCGATCACAATGGCCTCCTGTGCCTCTGCGGGTACGGGCCGTTTTTCACAAGCGCGGTGAATTCCCGCAAGCACTTTCCGCCGATCGTATTGTTCCCGCCGAGAATCTTTTTTAATCACAAACAGCGGAACTTCTTCGATCCGCTCGTAGGTAGTATACCGCCGTCCGCATTTGATGCACTCGCGGCGGCGGCGAATGATAGATCCTTCGTTTGAGGATCGAGAATCAACTACTTTGTCATCTTCCAAGTGACAATAGGGACATTTCATGTTTGATCCCCCTCCCATAATTCCGCATACAACGGGAAACGTTTGGTTAAAACGTTCACGCCTTCGCGAACGCGTTCTAAATTGGTTTCATCTTGTGGTGCTTTGAGCGTTTGATCAATCAACTTCGCGATCTCGATCATTTCCGGCTCTTTCATGCCGCGGGTTGTGACCGCTGGTGTTCCCAAACGGACGCCGGATGCTTTAAAAGCGGATTCCTGATCAAACGGAATCATGTTTTTATTCACCGTGATTTTCACACGATCCAAATGATTCTGCACGTCCTTCCCCGTAAACCCTTTCACCTTGACGTCCACGAGCATGAGATGATTATCGGTTCCGCCGGAAACAATCCGAAAGCCGAGCTGCGCAAGGGACGAGGCCAATTGTTTTGCGTTTTTGACGATCTGCTGGGCATATAATTTAAATTCCCCGCTCATGGCTTCCTTGAGCGCAACCGCCTTTGCAGCAATCACGTGCATCAAGGGACCGCCCTGCCCGCCGGGAAACACCGCTGAATCAATCGCTTTGGCATACCGTTCGCGGCAGAGGATAATTCCGGCTCGGGGACCTCGAAGCGTTTTATGCGTCGTGGTTGTCACCACATCGGCATACGGAACGGGCGACGGATGAACGCCTGCGGCCACCAAACCGGCAAAATGAGCCATATCCACAAACAAAAGAGCTCCCACTTTATCCGCAATCTCGCGGCCGCGTTTAAAATCAATGATTCTCGGATACGCCGAAGCTCCGAGCAAAATCATTTTGGGCTTGTGCTTGACCGCCAAACGTTCAAGTTCATCATAGTCAATCCGTTCCGTTTTTTGGTTCACGCCATACGGAATAATTTCAAAATACTTTCCGGAAAAATTCATGGGATGGCCGTGCGACAGATGCCCGCCGTGTGCAAGGTTCATCGCCAAAATCTTGTCCCCCGGGTTCAGAAGGGCCATGAAAACCGCGATGTTGGCATTCGTTCCAGAATGGGGCTGAACATTAGCGTGTTCGGCACCAAATAATTGCTTGGCACGATCAATGGCAAGCTGTTCCGCAATATCCACATGTTCGCAGCCGCCATACCACCTCTTCCCCGGATACCCCTCGGCATACTTATTGGTCAGCACCGTACCCGTTGCTTCCAAAACTGCCAGCGAGGTGAAATTTTCGCTTGCGATCAGTTCGATGTTTTCATGCTGCCTGCGGATTTCGGCCCGCACGACTTCATAAATCTCAGGGTCTGTTTCTTTAAGCTGTTTCAATCTCTCTCGCACCATCATGAAGTTTCTTCCTCATAGGTTTTAATTTTTCCGATTCGTTTTTCATGCCGTCCACCCTCAAACGAAGTTCCAAGCCACTTCGCAACAATTTGCTTCGCCAATGGGGGCGTTACAAACCCCGCGGGCAATGCAAGCACATTGGCGTCCGTATGTTTCCGAGCCAGT
>MHFO01000077.1:6307-6639 GCA_001804225.1 Omnitrophica bacterium RIFCSPLOWO2_01_FULL_50_24
GTCCGTATGTTTCCGAGCCAGTTCTGCCTGTTCCACCGTCTGACAAAGCGCCGCCCGGACTCCTTTTACTTTATTGGCACTTACCGAAACGCCGATTCCGGAATGGCAAATGACCACACCCAAATCGACCTTTTGATTCGCAACGGCTTGAGCCACCTTAATGGCGTAATCCGGATAATCCACCGGATCGCTTGAATGCGTGCCCAAATCCGTGACCACACAATTTTGCGCTTGGAGGAACTTAATCATTTCAGTCTTAAGTTCAACTCCCCTATGGTCACTCCCTACTGCGATCCGTTTCCGTTTGTCCATTCATGTCCTTTCAGCCGGAT
>MHFO01000078.1 GCA_001804225.1 Omnitrophica bacterium RIFCSPLOWO2_01_FULL_50_24
GACATCTTCGCCGATGACGCCCGTCCGCTCTAACTTCTTGATGGTATCATTGGCTGCATGGCGAATGTTTCTAATGGAAACGCGGCCTTCTTCCGCAATTTTCCGGACCACTTTGTCCAACTCAGTGCGGCGTTCGTCTGTTAGTTGCGCCAATTGGATGCGGATTATTTTTCCGTCGTTATTAGGAGTGAGACCCAATTCCGACGTTTGAATGGCTTTTTCGATGGCGCCCAAAGAGGAAGGGTCCCACGGCTGGATCAAAATGGTTCGCGCATCCGGAGTAGTCAGCGAGGCCAAACTCTTCAATTGCGTTTGAGTGTTGTAATAGTCCACCTTGATGGTTTCCACCATCATAATGGACGCGCGGCCTGTCCTTAAATTGTGGAACTCCTGGACGGTGGCATCGGTTGCCCGCTGCATTTTGTGCTGGGCATCGCTCAGAATCGGCTTCAGCTGATCCATGGTTTGCGCCATCCATCACTCCCGCTTGAAGACTGGTGCCTCGTCAAGATTGAAATTGGCAGTTGCCAATTTCAATCGGCACAGTACCGCGAACCCATCAAAATTAAATTGACGCGGTGCTAGCTTACTTTGGTTCCGATCGGTTCACCCAATATAGCTCGTTTGATGTTGCCGGCTTTTGTTGATTCAAACACAACAATCGGAAGATGATTGTCCATGCAGAGCGATATGGCGGTTGCATCCATCACTTGCAACCTTTGATTGAGCACGTCGATATAGTTTAACGTCGCATACTTTTTAGCTTTTGGATCTTTTTTAGGATCGCTTGAATAAACGCCGTCGACTTTTGTTCCTTTGAAAATAACCTCCGCTCCGATTTCAATCGCTCGAAGCGCGGCGGCGGTATCGGTAGAAAAATAAGGATTGCCGGTTCCGCCGGCGAAAATGACGACCCTTCCCTTCTCCAAATGCCGAATCGCCCGGCGTCTGATGTAGGGCTCGGCAACTCGCTGAATTTCAATTGCGGTTTGCACCCGTGTCGTGACTCCTTCTTGTTCAAGCGCATTTTGGAGCGCCAACGCATTCATCACCGTCGCGAGCATTCCAATGTAGTCAGCGGTCACACGTTCCATTCCTTCACGAGCCGCTTTAAGACCTCTGAATACATTTCCTCCTCCGATCACACAGGCGAGATCTATATCAAAGCTCTTAATTTCTTTGATCTGCCGAGCAACCGATCTTGCCACTTGAAGGTCAATCCCATAACCTTTTTGACCTTGCAGAGATTCGCCGGTAAGTTTGAGGAGGACTCGTTTATAGACGGGCTTTTTTGTCTTTGACATGGTTTGCGATCGCGTTTCGGAAAAAACTATTCCGAGCCAACCTCAAAGCGGCGGAAACATTTGATTACGACACGTTCGCCTAACTTTGCGGTCAACTCCGTCACTAAGTCTTGAATGGTCTTGTTTTCGTCCTTGATAAACTTCTGATCGAGCAAACAAACTTCCTCGAGGCGCTTCTGAAGTTTGCCGTGGATCACTTTTTCCTGGACATTGCGAGGTTTGTCGGCCGCTTGCGCACAGAACACTTCTTTTTCCCGTTCTAACCACGCCGGATCCGCTTCTTCGCGGGAGACAAACAGAGGCCGCGTTGCGGCAATTTGCATAGCCACATCGCGGCCAAACTCGCGAAATGCCTCGGTGCGGGCGACAAAATCGGTTTCACAATTGATTTCCACCAATACGCCGATTTTCCCGCCCAAATGCACATAAGAAAAAACCTGTCCTTGCGTGGTTTGGCGAGAGGCCTTTTTCTTGGCAATGGCAAGACCTTTCTTACGAAGCAGATCTTTGGCAACTTCAAAATCGCCGTCGGCTTCGGCGAGCGCCCGTTTACAATCCATAATCCCGGCGCCCGTTAATTCGCGCAACTGTTGAACTCGTTCAGCACTTGTTTTCGTCATCGTGCTTTGTGTCATTTTAGAAAAACCTCTAAACTGACTCCTTTGTTTCCTTCTTGCCTTTGATACGCTTTGCCTTTCGCTTGAGTTTTTCGTCTTCCACTTGAATGATCACCGTTTTCCCTTTAGGAACCGGAATGTCTTCCCCTACTATGATCTCTTCATCTTTGGGTTCGTCAGCATGTCCACGCTCTGCCTCTTCTGCGTCCTTTTTGGCTTGCGCTTTAGCTGCTTCTTCCGCCAATTCTTCATCTTTTCGAATTTGTTTAAAACGATTTCTCCCCTCTTCGATGGCAGAGCCGACCGTTTCACAGATCAACTTGACGGAACGGATCGCATCGTCATTTCCCGGAATCGGATAATCGATAAGGTCCGGATTGCAATTGGTATCGACAATCGCCGCAACCGGAATATGAAGTATTCTCGCCTCGTGAACCGCGATTTCTTCTTGATTGGGGTCCACAACAAAAATAGCGTCCGGCAAACTTTTCATATACCGAACGCCGACCAATACCTTCAACAATTTTTCCCGCTGGGTCCGTATACCGGCAACTTCCTTCTTCGTCAGAAATTGATACGTGCCTTCTGTTTCCATTTGTTCCAGTTCTTCAAGGCGCCGTACGCTTTTTCGAACCGTTTCAAAGTTGGTCAGCATTCCTCCGAGCCAGCGCTGGTTCACATAAGGCATTTCCGTTTTTTGCGACATCTCAAAAATGACTTGCTGCGCTTGGCGTTTCGTACCAACCAATAAAATCGTTTTGCCCTTTTCGGCAACACCCCTAAGAAAATTGCACGCGGACCCGAGGGCCTTGAGAGTCTTTTCTAAATCGATGATGTAGACCTTATTGCGGGCGGTAAAAATATAACGTTCCATTTTGGGATTCCACCGGTTTGTGTGGTGGCCAAAATGAACGCCGGCTTCCAACAAAGTTTTGACTGTAATTTCTTGAGACAAACCAACCTCCTACTGATGCATTTAAAACTTCAAATCATATTGTGGTCAAATGACTTACAACGATCGGGGGCAACCAAAGCGAACGTAGGCGTAGATTTTAACACATTCTCATTCAGGGGCAAGCAAATTCTGCTCCTAATTTTAAAGTGTCCGCCCGCAGCAATTGGGCGGCCACAAGGGTCGTCCCTACAAAACTTGACTCGAAGGATTAAACATTAAATTGCAAATCGTAAAGCCGTTTATACACACCTCCTTGTTTCAACAAGGATTCGTTGGTGCCGGCTTGGATCAGTTTTCCGTCTTCCAACACCAGAATACGATCGGCATTTTGAATCGTCGAGAGGCGATGGGCAATCACAAAAACGGTTCGATCCGCAATCAAACGCTCAAGTGCTCGTTGAACTTCGCGTTCGCTTTCCGTATCCAATTGGGACGTTGCCTCGTCCAAAATCAATATCGGAGGATTTTTGAGTAGGGCTCGCGCAATCGAGAGCCGTTGCCTCTGACCGCCGGAAAGTGTAACGCCCCGCTCACCGATCACGGTGTTAAAACCCTTTGGCAAACTGTGGATAAATTCATCGGCGAAAGCAACTTTCGAAGCCTGTTTCACTTCCTCGAACGAAGCATCCAAACGCCCGTAGGCAATGTTTTCGAACACGGTGGTATTAAACAAAAAAGTATCCTGAGTCACAATTCCGATTTTCGCACGGAGCGAACGAAGGTCATAATCCCGAATATCAACGCCGTTGATTTTGACGGCTCCTTCGATGGGATCGTAAAACCGGGGAATTAAATTCACCAAAGAGGTTTTTCCGGCACCGCTCGTCCCCACAATCGCAATAATCTCGTTGGCCTTCACGGAAAAACTGACATTTTGAAGTACCTTGGTTCCCCGGGCATATGCAAGCGAAACCTTGGAGAATTCAATCGAACTGATTTTTCGATCGAGCATCTTTGCATCAGAAGGACTTTGAATTTGAGGAGATTCATTCATTAATTCCACGATGCGCTCACCCGCTCCCATGGCCTGCTGAATGCTCGCGTTGACCTTGCTTAACTTTTTGAGCGGCTCATACAACAGGAACAAACACGTCAAAAATGAAGCGAACCGGTCGAGCGGCATAATGCGGATTCCATACCAGATTGAAAACGCCATCGCAACCGCTCCCATCACTTCGATCAATGGCCTTTGACCTGTCGTAATCACAACGGCGCGGCGGAGAAAGTTAAACACCTTCTTATTAATGCCTTGAAACTTTCGAACTTCGTATTGCTCCATGTTGAACGCTTTCACCACATTAATCCCGCTGAACGTTTCCTGCATTTGCGAATTAATTTCCGCAATCTGTTCCTGCGCGTTGCGCTGTATTTTCCGAAGCTTACGGCCGAACAAAATCAGCGGGATTAGAACGGTTGGAAACACCACCACGGCAATCAAGGCAAGCGGACCGCCCCAAAAAAATACCAAAGCAATCTGGAAAATCAAGACGATCGGCTGCTGCACCAAATCGATTAAAACATCGGTCACGCCGGCCTGAACCACATTCACATCTTCAATCGTCCTGCTCATCAAGTCGCCGATTTTCCCTTTGGAATAAAAATTCATCGAAAGCCGTATTAAATGAGCATACAGTTGATCGCGAATGTTTCGGATCACCCTCAGTCCAACCATGGACATTTGATAACGAGACACGTATTCAAAGAAACTGCGAACCAAAAAAACACCGACGACGATGAAGGGGACGTACGTGGTTGACAACTCTACAGATTGCAATTGAAAACTAGGAAGGTGGAGCGTGTCAAGCCATCCGGGATTCGGAAGATTTCCGATCACAACACGATCTTGGTTTTGAATCCCGTTCAACACCATGAACACGCTAAACGAAACGAGTGAATGGGCAAACGCGTAGCCAAGGGTGCACAGCACCGCCAAAGCAAATCGGCCCGCAAAAGGCCTGACATAGGATAAGAGGCGTTTATATACTTCCATATTTTTAAACTTGTGATTTTAGCAGGAAACTTTCATGTTATCACCCGCTAAATCTTATTTACGTCTCTTCCCAGATTCTGTTGACAGCTAAATCCAGGCCGTCCCTTTTTGCTCCAGTTAAAAGGTGATGACTCTCAAATCATTTCGTGCTACACTTTCACCTCTGAAATGACATTTATCCTCTTGCTAGTCATAGGGTTATGAAGAAACTTAAGGTTGCCGTTATCGGCATCGGACATCTCGGCAAAGAACATGCTCGTATCTACCATGAGCTTGAGGACGTAGAGCTCGTTGCCATCTGTGACTTAGACCCAAGCAAGCAAGAACGTGCCGATGCACTTGGAACAAAATTTGCAACGGATTACCGTGAAATTTTAAATTCAGTTGATGCCGCGAGCGTCGTCACACCCACCTATAGCCACTACACGATCGGCAAGGAAGTATTGAATGCCGGGGTTCACGCGCTGATCGAAAAACCAATTACCAATCGACTCGATCACGCCGATGAACTGCTCGACATCGCAAGGCAAAAAAATTTAACCCTTCAAGTCGGTCATCTGGAGCGCTACAACGCGGGGTACCGGAGAATCGAACAGCTTTCGCACGATATCCGCTTTATCGAAGTTCATCGGCTCGGGCCTTTTAACCCGAGGGTTAAAGATTGCGGCGTTGTGCTGGACCTCATGATTCACGATCTCGATATCGTTCTGCATCTGGTGCGATCCGAGATCGAATCCATTGACGCCATCGGAATCAATGTTCTAACTCCTTTCGAAGATATTGCCAACGTCAGGATGAAATTTAAAAACAAAGCCATTGCCGACTTAACCGCTTCTCGGCTCACTCCCGAAGCGCAGAGAAAAATTAGAATCTTTCAGGAGGATGCTTACATCTCGCTTGATTATGTTGCTCAATCGGCCCAAATTTTTAAAAAAAAGGATTTCCCCGCATCGTTGATCGGAGGCGCAATCTCAAGAGAGCAAATCGACATCGAAAAAGAAGAACCACTTAGAGCTGAACTAAAGGATTTTGCTCAATCGGTCGCGCGCGGCACGTCACATGGAAAACCGGATGTTGCCGCACGAAAAGCGCTGAGCGTTGCTCTCGACATTCTAAAATCCATCAAAGACAATCAACCGAAACCGCTTCATGCCCGTTAACTCCTCAATTCCCTTACCTTTTCCCGCCGGCAAGGGAGGGACGAAAAGACTTTTCCTGATCGCAGGTGAAGCATCGGGAGATGTTCAAGCTGCTTGCCTAGTCCGTGAGCTCAGAAAACTCATTCCCAATCTTGAATGCCGCGGCCTGGGGGGAGCGCATATGCGGGCTGCGGGCGTCGATCTCCTTCATGACCTGACCAAAGAAGCCGTTCTGGGTTTGGGCGATGTTCTGAAAAAATATTTCTTTTTTTCTAGAATCTTTCGCGCTGCTCTAAACGATGTCGAACGGTTCAAACCCCATGCTGTCATCCTCATTGATTATCCCGGTTTCAACCTCCGATTCGCTAAGCGAATTGGGAAACGATTTCCTATTCTTTATTACGTTTCACCGCAAATCTGGGCGTGGGGCAAAAGACGAATTCACACCATTCGCAGAACGATTGACCACATGATTGTCTTCTTCGAATTTGAAGCAAAGCTCTACGAAGATGCCGGCGTGCCGGTCACTTGGGTAGGGCATCCATTGGTGGATTTGGTTCAATTCGAAACGGCGCGAGAGCCGTTGCGCTTGGAATGGCTGGGGACGAATGAGAAACAAAAGAATCTTGTTGTTCTCTTCCCTGGTTCCAGAGAAACCGAGGTAAGGCGCATTCTTCCCGAAATGCTCAAAGCAGCGTGCGCCATTCACGCTCGAAAACCAAACACTCAGTTCTTCATCTCACAATCAAACACACTGCCCTCGTCTCTTTACGAGGAAGCGATCGAGCACGCAAAACCAACCTTCGTCGTCAAACTTATTTCAAATCGTTCCTACGACTTATTTCATGCGGGTGATTTCGCTTTGGTTTCTTCCGGGACCGCAACGCTTGAAGCGGCGCTTTCCTCTGTTCCCTTCGTGATTCTCTACAAAACAGCTTGGTCTACCTTCGTCCTAGCCAGGCACTTGATTCAGATTCCTTTCATCGGCCTTGTCAACGTCGTGGCCGGGCGCAAGATCGTTCCCGAATTCATCCAACACGAGATTCAAGCCGAAACCATTGCTCAAGAAGCGTGTTACTTGCTGGATCATGAGGATCTCAGAAGGAAAATGATATTCGATCTGAATGAGGTCCGCGGGAGACTGGGTCCAAAAGGGGCTGCGGCGCGAGCGGCTTTGGCAGTTCAACAATTCCTCGACCAGGCCATACTCACAAAAGGGCAGGCTGTTAAGCCTGCCCTTTTGATTTAGATATTTGTTCTCTCCCGAATCACCCTCTCCTCAGGATGAAACGCGAGAGAGAAAATCCTATTCCTTCAAACCTTTAAATGTCGAAATAGAGGTAAAACTCGTACGGATGAGGACGAAGTCTCACGCTGTCGATTTCGACCTCGCGTTTATAAGCAATCCATACGTCGATCACGTCTTGGGTAAAGACACCACCCTCCAACAAAAACTTCTGATCGGCTTCAAGTGCCGCTAACGCTTCTTCCAGAGATCCCGGAACTTGTTTGATGTGCGCAGCTTCACTTGCGTCAAGCTCATAAATGTTCTTGTCGACGGCCTTGCCGGGGTCGATTTTATTTTTAATTCCGTCTAAGCCCGCCATTAAAATTGCGGCAAAGGTCAAATACGGATTGCAGCTCGGATCCGGGCATCGGAACTCAACACGCTTTGAAGCCGGGGAATCTGAATACATGGGAATTCGGCAAGCTGCTGACCGGTTTCTCGCTGAATAGACCAAGTTCACCGGCGCCTCGTAACCCGGAACCAACCGTTTATAAGAATTCGTGGTCGGAGCTCCGAAGGCCAATATCGCAGCCGCATGTTTCAAGAGACCGCCGATGTAATAGCGACAGGATTCGCTGGTCAATGCGTACCCTTTTGGATCGTAAAAGAGGTTGGTATCGTCTTTCCAAATGCTCGAGTGCACATGCATGCCCGATCCGTTATCTTTAAAAATCGGCTTGGGCATAAACGTGGCGGTTTTTCCAAACTGACGGGCGATATTCTTGATCACATACTTATACATAAGCAGGTTGTCTGCCATTCGAACGAGCGGCGAATAACGAATATCAATCTCGCACTGACCGGCTGTAGCAACCTCGTGATGATGACATTCAACAGGAACGCCAACGCTTCTGAGCTTCAACATAATTTGGCTTCTTATATCCTGAAGCGTGTCGTGCGGAGGAACCGGAAAATAACCTTCCTTGTATCTGGGTTTGTATCCTAAGTTGGGCTTTTCATCTCTGCCCGTGTTCCAATCACCTTCGACCGAATCAATGTAGTAATATCCGAAGTTTTCGCCCTGATCAAAGCGAATATCGTCGAAAATGAAAAACTCGGCCTCCGGACCCCAGTAACTTTGAGTGCCTATTTTGGTTTTTTTGAGATACTGCTCCGCTTTTTGCGCTACGTAACGAGGATCGCGGGAATAGGGTTCTTTGGTGATCGGGTCATAAATGTTACAAATAATACTCAGGGTCGGTGCCTGGCAAATCGGATCGATAACCGCCGTCGACGGATCCGGCATTAAAATCATGTCGGACTCTTGAATCTTTTGAAACCCCCGAATGGATGAACCGTCAAACCCGATTCCCTCTTTCCAAACGCTGTCTCCCAACAGTTCCTGGGCCGGTATAGAAAAATGCTGCCACAATCCCGGAAGATCATTAAATTTAAAATCAATGACTTGAAGTTTGTTTTTTTGAATAAAGCGCTTTACGTCATCTGGAGTTGAAGGCCTCGTTGCTTCCGCAAATGCTTCATCACGATCTTTTTCCGTTACTAACGTCGTCATTGAACTTCCTCCTGTTGACCCTCATAGGTTCGCTGCAAAATACCATGCGGCTTGCTCTTCGAAGAATTGACTTCGGCCCTAGGAAAGCAAAACCATTAACGAAGGGGCTTATGGTACATCACTCGATTGGTATTGTAAAGAATCTATTTGGTTTTAGGTTCTTTAAGTCAGCACGACAAACAAGACACGTCTAACACCTCCACGCTATGGAGGTGTTAGACGTAGCTTTTAAGCGCTCCCGGAAAATACATTTCCCCACTTCACTGACGAATGTATTTTCTCCTTTAACGTGTAAGCAATGAACGTACCAATCTCATCTAAAAATAACACTTTTAGGTAAAAATCGAGCACTCAGCCAAAGTATGTTTTAGCCATCAACAGAAAACCCGACAACTTTCACATAAAAGTTACAAATTTGTCAAGGGACCTCGCTTCGCTTGGCCACCTGCCCGAGCGCTCAATTCATCCTAATTGATGCTGCTTCACCTTGTAGCCAAGAATCCGCTCTGTTAAACCTAACAGACGCGCCGCTTTTCGCTTGTTTCCCCCCGTTTTTTCGAGCGCTTGAATCAGCATTCTTTTTTCTAGTTCTTCAACCGCTTGAGGTAAATTCTGTACCCCATTGAATGGCATTGCGGATTCTTCGATCGGCTTAATTTTTGCCGTCAGATCCAACGGGAAATGCTCACGGTGGATCGCTTCTCCCTGGCACATAATCACGGCGCGTTCCACCGCGTTTTCGAGTTCTCGTACATTGCCGGGCCATGAATAGTTCATCAGATATTCCCAGGCCTCATCTGAAATCCGTTTCGCCTCTTTATGATTTTCTCGATTCGCACGTTCTAGAAAAAGTTGAACCAAGAGCGGAAGATCCTCTTTCCGTTCACGAAGAGCGGGAATAAAAATGGGAATGACATTTAATCGATAATAAAGATCTTCACGGAACCGGCCCAAAGCCACCTCACGCTCTAGATCTTTGTTCGTTGCGGCGATGAAACGAACATCGCTGCGAATGGTTTCGACACCGCCCACACGTTCAAATTCTCTTTCCTGCAGAACACGCAGCAACCTTACCTGTGTCGCAGGTGAAATATCCCCGATCTCATCCAAGAACAAGGTCCCAGTATGAGCAAGTTCAAATCGGCCTTTTTTGGAGGCAGTCGCTCCGGTGAACGCTCCCTTTTCGTACCCAAAGAGTTCGCTTTCAAGCAGTGTTTCAGGCAAAGCCGCGCAGGACACTTTAATAAAGGGCTTGTCTGCCCGATCACTGTAATAATGAATGGCTTGTGCGACCAACTCTTTTCCGGTTCCGCTTTCTCCCCGTAACATCACGCTTGCTTTGGTCGTTGAAACAAGCTCGATCGACGAATAGACATCGGTCATTCGTTTGCTTTCGCCAACGATGTTGACAGGATGGAACTTCTTTTTGAGCTCACGTTTTAATCTTAGGTTTTCAGAAGTAAGCGACTCCTGTTCATGTTTAATTAACTCCCGAATCCGGACGGCTTGAGCAATCATCGAACTGATAATGCTTAAAAACCGCGCATCTTGATCAAAAAAGGTTTCTTCTTGGAACAAACGGTCAACGCTCAATGCCCCGACCGTTCGATTCTCAAGTTTGATGGGAACACAAATAAAAGCAATGTTGTCTTTTGGGAGATCGCGCGACTTCGTTCGATTGAGGAACAAGGGTTCTTTGCCGACGTTGGGAACCACAATGGGTTCGCCCGTCGCCACCACCTTGCCGATGATCCCCT
The DNA here is from genome assembly GCA_001804225.1 of Omnitrophica bacterium RIFCSPLOWO2_01_FULL_50_24. Classification (GTDB taxonomy): domain Bacteria; phylum Omnitrophota; class Omnitrophia; order Omnitrophales; family Danuiimicrobiaceae; genus 2-01-FULL-50-24. The sequence continues at coordinate 10,564 of MHFO01000078.1, forward strand.
CTCCGATTTTATAACGACCTCTTTTGATTTCTTTAAGGTCTAATCCGCAAGCAACTTCGATAAAAACCTCGTTCGTTTCGGGATCGAGAAGCGAAATGGTTCCTCGTTCCATCCCTAGAAGCGAGTGCAAAACATCCAAAAGATGTTGCATGACCGTTTCAAGGTCTAAGGACGAAGAAATCACTTTCGAAATCTCCCGAAGCGCATTGAGTTCCTTCGTCTCTCTCTTTTCAGAATTCTGATTCGTCACTCTACCGACTCCTCGCAAATGACCGCGATTTTGTTTGCATTCGCTTTTTGAACAAATCGATCTCTATCCAACAAAATAGTCCGCCGTGCTTCAATGGCGAGAACATGCGCACGAGCTTGTATCATCGCATCCAGCGTCGTCATGCCAACCGTCGGAACATCAAAACGAAAGTCCTGATTGGGCTTTGAAACCTTGACGACCGTAACGCCGCCGGCTCCCAACTCGCCGCCCCTTAAAATGGCTTCATCCGTTCCTTCGATTGCTTCAACCGCCAAAACAGCTTGATGTTTGACCACAACGGTTTGGCCGATGTCGAGTCGTCCCATTGCTTTAGCAAGCTTCCACCCAAATTCGATGTCCCGGCGCTCGGCGTTTGAAGGTTTCCGCTTCGTCAGAACACCCCGTTTCGGCAGAGCTTCTTCACTCAAAAATGTGGTTGAACTCAAGAGGGGCATTTCTTGTCCATCCAGATATTTGGCGATTCCGCCTAAGAGCGAGTCATCTGAATGATCACGGACGTTCGCAAGCACTTTGATCATTTCCAAATCCGGACGGACTTCTCCTCGAAATAGGTTCGTCTTTCTGATTTTTCCACTCATCATAGTTTTCCGAACACCTTCACGTTTAAAAAACCGAACCAGGCGCCCTAACTGACCGACACGAATCCACTCAACTGCATCCGCAAAGCGTGTTAATTCTTTCTCTGCTTCGCCCTCTACAGCGCAAAGTACGACACGATAGCCGGCCTTCTTAGCTTCTTTCAGAAGCAGTTCTGGAAGACCCCCGTTGCCAGCAATGATTCCGATTATTTCTTCCATTGGTTTTCTCCAGTGACATTCACCTGTCGGAGACGTTTTTGGGGCGTCAAGTTCCTTACAAAACTGTGTATATTACCACGAATTACAAATTTGTAGGAGAAAACTATGCTTAGGCTGGAAACGATCGTAGGTTGTTATTTTACGGCTACTTACAGATACCGCGGTCAGACTTTTCGACAAAGGTTACTAATGCAGAAACGGAAGGACTGCTTGAAAGTTTGGACCTGATTTCCGAAAGAGCAGTTCGGGTGGAAAGACCGGAACGGAACAAAATCTTAAACGCACGCTTAAGAGCCTGGCGTTCCTCAAAAGGGACATTCGCCCGTTCCAACCCAACGGAATTAAGTCCGTACGCGCGCGCCGGATGGCCATCGGCCATTAAAAAAGGAGGGACATCTTGAACTACTTTTGAGTTTCCGCCCACAATCGCAAGTTGACCAATTCGAACAAATTGATGAATTCCGCATAAACCGCCGACGATGGCTTGATCTTCGACGACCACATGTCCCCCTAACGTTCCCGCGTTTGCAATCACCGTTCGGTTTCCAATGACACAGTCATGAGCAATGTGAGCGTATGCCATAATGAGGTTGTCATCTCCAATGATGGTTTCCGTTCCCTCGCTTGTTCCAGGATTGATCGTACTGTATTCGCGTATTTTGTTTCCATCGCCGATCTTAAGCAAACTAATCCCACCGTCAAATTTTTTGTCTTGAGTAACGCTTCCCACAATCGCACCGGTAAAAATCTCGTTATTTTTTCCGATGGTCGTATGCCCTTCGATGGTCACACGGGAACCTACCTTCGTTCCGTCTCCGATCACCGCATGCTCTTCGATTACAGAATAAGGTCCGATCGTGACTCCTGCCCCAAGTTCAGCATCGGGATGAACGATCGCTGTCGGATGAATATTGGTCTTGTGTATTTCCACCGTCATGTGAAAACTACTTTCTGTAAAAAAGCCCTCGATCAAAATTGAGAATCAAGAATTTAGGTATTATCCACAATTGCAAATTTAACTTCGCTGGCTTCACAAACTACTTTATCTCCGACCAGCGCACGGCCGCGGCATTGACCCGTTTTAGAACGAATTCGAATCGCTTCTGTTTCAAGGCGCAATTCATCGCCCGGATGAACAGGGCGGCGAAACTTAACGCCTTCGATGGTCATAAAATAAGCAATTTTGCCCCGATTCTCCGGCTTGCTTAAAAGAAGCACACCGCCCACCTGAGCGAGAGCTTCTATAATTAATACCCCCGGCATCACCGGATGCCCGGGAAAGTGACCTTTAAAATAAGGCTCATCCTTTTTCACCTTCTTGATGCCAACCGCTCTTATTCCGGGTTCCAGTTCAATAATACGATCCACAAACAAAAACGGTGCGCGATGTGGAAGTATTTTCTGTACTTCTTCATGATCAAGCTCTTTTGAGTTGCCTCTGGATGGATTCATCGGTCGGTCGATCTCCTTACGATTAATAGAAGCACGTAACTGTGCTACCAACTTCATATTTTGCGCGTGGCCGCTTCGGCACGCAATTACATGAGCGCGAAGCGGGCGGCCGATCAAATAGAGATCGCCGAGAAGATCCATCACCTTATGTCGGCAGGCTTCGTTTTCAAAACGCAACTCATTGTTAATCGGTTCGTCATTTTCAAAAACCAACGTGTTGGTCAGATCTGCGCCAAGACCAAAACCTTTTGCCTTGAGGAGCAATGCTTCCTCCTTCAAACAAAAGGTGCGCGCCGGAGCCAATTCCCTTTCAAAAACTTCGGGCGTTACCACGGAACTAAAAAACTGATCCCGCAGATCGCGATGCTGATAGCTGAGCGAATAAGATAATTTAAGTCCGTCTCGATTCGGCAAAGCGATCAACGTTTGCCCGCCTTCGTCCAAAAAGATCGGCTCCGTCACATAAAGAAAATTGCGCGGCTGTTCTTGCCTCAGAAGGCCCGCTTCTTGAATGCCGGTCACGATCTGCTTAGCGCTGCCATCAAAACCCGGAATTTCGTCTCCGGTCACTTCGACAAAAGCATTGTCAACACCCAATCCGTGGAAACTCGCCATAAGATGTTCCACGGTCTTAATGCGGACTGATCCATTGTGAAGCGATGTTTGGCGGCCTTCACCTGAAAAAATAAATTCTGCAGTTGCGGGAATCGATACCGGTTCCGGTTGATCTTTTCTCATAAACACGATGCCGGTTCCGGCGGGTGCCGGTTTGATGACAATCTCGCTCTCAAGACCCGTATGGAGACCTCGCCCCCTTAAGGTGATTTCCCGCCCAACCGTTCTTTCCTGGTCAACCATCGCCATACCGAACTTTACTTTTTACTCCGCTTCTTATAATCTTCGTTTAATTCCTTGAGCACTTCATTGGTCACATCAAGATCTTTTGACCTGTAAAGCAACGCACGATCGTTCAAGAGAAAATCATAACCTTTCCGCTCACCGTAACGCTCCAACAGACCTTCGATATCCTGGAACACCGCCCGAACGGCCTCTTCACGTTTTTTCTGTAATGTTTGACGAATTTCAGCGTCAAAGGTATCCAGTTCCTTTAGCTTCTTGTCGATCTGTTCTTGCTTGTCGGCACGCGCACCTTCAGACAGGAGCGCTTGCTCGTCTTTGAGTCGTCTGATGTCGTGGACGATCGCGTCACGTTCCTCTTGTTTGATTCGACCCTCCGTTTGGAATTCCTTGTCAAACTCCTTAGTCTTGTCGTATTCATCAAACATTTTTCTGATATTCACCACGGCAAACTTATCCTTTGGAGCTGCCAAACCCACATGTGCACCGGCCAGAGTTGCCACCATCAAACCAACGCATCCGCATAATAAGAAATTTCTTTTCATAGCTGCTCCTAACGTTAGATTAAAATCCTCGACTCAAACTAAATTCAAATCGACCGTTTTTGTCCTCAGTATCTCGATTCAAAATCGGCAAGCCATAATACAACGCAATCGGCCCAATCGGTGTATTGACCTTAATTCCGGGCCCGATACTCGCGCGAAACTCGCCAAAATCAATGCTGTAATTATCCTCTTCCACATCACCGAAATCTACAAACAGAGCACCTTTGAAATTCTCCAAGTACGGGAGCGAAAATGTATACTCCAGATTAACTAGGACCATGCTCGTGCCGCCAATCGCGCTTCCGGCTTCAATGGGCCCGACGCGTCTGAAATTGAAACCTCGAACGGTTCCGAGACCGCCAGCATAAAACCGGTCAAACACAGGAACCGTTTCCGATCCGAACTCATCCGAAAAACCGAGGCGAGTTTTGATCTCAATCACATGCTTGCCTTCATCAAAACTCCAAAACTTCGTGTAGTTTCCCTGAAGAATATAATAGTCCTCTTCGCCGCCCAAGATGGTTCCAACCAACTCGGCGGACAATCCGCCGATGGAACCTTTGGTCGGAAAGATGACATTGTCCCGCGTGTCCCGATTAAAAAACAGCTTGAGTCGACTGAGCCAATTCTTTCCCTCAAACAAGCGCACTACGGAAGGAGCATCGCTTTCGAGATCGAAAAGTTTAACGCGCTCGAGGCGATATCCCACACCTGCACGGTACAGATCCGTAAATGCCTTTGAAAACGTGGTGCCGATGCCCAACCGCTCTTCACGAAAATCGACATTTCGTTTTTCCTGGCGTTGATCGTATACGTCCAACCCAAACGACACCGGCTTATTGAAAAGATAGGGTTCTTCAAAGCTAAACTCAAAATTGCGTGTAATCGTGCCCCACCGCCCGCGGAGTGAAACCTTCTGTCCGCCTCCTGTTAATCGGGGCCAATTGAGCAAATCAAAGTTCCTCTGCGCAATTTCGGCGAAACCGATAAACTGATCAATAGAACTGACGCCGGCGCCAAAAGACAATTCTCCGGTCCGCTTCTCCTTAACGTGAAAGATAATGTTTTTCCGGTTCGGAACGGTTCCGGATTCCGGCTCATAAGAAACCTCTTCAAAAAACCCGAGGTTGTCCAGCCGTTGTTTTGAATTGGCAAGGGCCTTGCCGTCAAATTTATCTCCCGGTTGAATGCGAAGTTCCCGTCGAATCACGATGTCTTTGGTCTTTGTATTCCCTCTGATTTTGACCTTTTCGACAAAAAACAGATCCCCTTCTTTAATGTGATAGACCACATCCACTTTGGCGACATCCTGGCGAACATTGACATCGGGATAAATTTCTACCCCCAAATGACCAAAGTGAAAATAAAAATCCCGAATGGCTTGAACCTCTGCGGCCAACTGCTGCTGAGAATAAACGCTTCCGGGCAGCATCTTAAGCAATTGCCAAACTTCACTTTCGGGAACCACTTTAACTCCGTCGAGTTGGACTTCGCCGGCTTCATATCGACGGCCTTCTTCGATCTGAATCTTGACGATGATCTTGCCTTTGGCATCATCGTACTCGACATCGTGGCTGACTTTCACGTCCAGAAAACCATTCCATTGATAAAAAGCCGCTATTCGATCCAAATCGTCCCGGAATTTCTGATCTTTGAACGTACCAAAGCGGAACAGCCAAAGATTGCGTGGCTTGGTTTTTAAAAGCTTTCTTAGTCTTTTCTCCGGAAACGACTTTGCTCCTTCAAACCGGACCTCAGAAATCCGAAACTTGGCACCTTCGTCCACCGTCACGAAAACGGTAGCTTCCTTGGTCGCGCGGTCCGTATCCACACGATAACGCAATCGGACAAAGTGAAACCCTTTGCTGTTGTACCGCTCTTTGATTTTATTGAGACCCTGCTTAACGGAAAATTCATCAAGCACTTGACCTTCAATCAAACCCAACTCTTTTCTTAATTCCTGTTCTTTTAAAACCTTACTGCCTTCAATGACCACCTTTCGAACGATGGGTTTTTCGTCAACCACCACAATGAGGTGCACGCCCTCAGCTCCCTCTTCCACATCCATTCGAATATCCTGAAAGAATCCTGTCGCATAAAGACGCTTCACATCATCGTTAATCATCCGTTGATTCAACTCAACGCCTACCTCTGTTTTCATATTGCTTAAAATGGTGCTCGTATGGACCACCTGGTTCCCGCGGACGTCGATTCGAAGAACCTTGAGACTTGGTTTGCTGGCTTGCCCGCCGTCTGTGTGGAGGACCTGTTCGTCCTGGGCAAACCCTGCCTGGGAAAACACAAAACATGCGATGAAAAATAAGGCGGCTGCCCGATTCAGGGACCGACACAAACCAGTCCGGCGTTTGAGAGACATGGGACGACTCACGATGAGGTTAAACAGTTTGCTCAACACGATGAAATTCAGGGTTGTCGAAACGAGTCCATTCCTTTAAGAAGATCAAGTGACAAGTTCCGGTCGGACCGTTGCGTTGCTTGGCAATAATGGCTTCCGCACGATTCCGATTTTCCTCCGTGGCATTATAGTACTCTTCCCGAAATAGAAATGTAACGACGTCGGCGTCTTGTTCAATCGCTCCCGATTCGCGGAGATCGGAAAGCTGAGGCCGATTGCCGGTGCGCGATTCCACTGCACGGGACAACTGACTGATGGCAATCACGGGAACTCTTAGTTCTCTGGCCAGAGCTTTAAGCGACCTCGAAATTTCGGCAATTTCTTGCTGACGGCTTTCCGCTCGAACACGGCCTTCCATTAACTGGAGGTAGTCGACCACGATCAATTGGATATCGTGCTGCGCCTTCAAGCGCCGTGCTTTCGCGCGCAGTTCCAAGCTTCCCATCCCAGGAGTATCGTCAATAAACAACGGTGCCTCTGAAATTTTACCGGCGGCATTGGTCAACTTCGGCCAATCGGAATGCGACAAATAACCGGTGCGAACTTTTTGAGAATCCACCCGCGCATGAGAGCAAAGCATTCTCTGAACCAATTGTTCCTTGCTCATTTCAAGCGAAAAAAACGCAACGGGCTTCGCAAGAACCATGCTGACGTGCTCGGCGATGCACGATACAAAAGCGGATTTCCCCATAGAGGGGCGGCCGGCGATCACGATCAAGTCGGATTTCTGAAGACCGGCGGTTTTAGTGTCAAAATCATGGAATCCCGTGGCCAAACCCGTTACATGTTCTTTGCGTTGATACAACTGATCAATCGCTTCAATCGAATCCTTGATGATATCGCCAACACGCACGAATTTCCCTTCTACTCGGTGTTGGCTGATGTCAAAAATTGCTTTTTCCGCATGATCGAGAACCGTTCCGCCGTCATAGGAGGGGTCAAAGCTTTCCTGAATAATTCGAGTGGCTGTATCGATCAATCCTCGAAGCAGCGCTTTCTCTTTGACGATTCTCGCATAATACTCCACGTTTGCCGCGGAAGGAACAGAAGCGGTTAACTGAGTGAGGTAACTTGCACCGCCCACCACTTCAAGTTTCTTCTGTTTCCTCAGTTCTTCGGTAACAGTGATCAGATCAATCGCATGATTTCGGTCAAAAAGGGATACGATGGCAGAGAAGATTGCCTGGTGGGATTCGGTGTAAAAAAAAGTCGGATTTAAAAGTTCGACCGCTCGTGATACGGCGTCGGCCGAAAAAAGCATTGACCCGAGCACGCTCATTTCAGCGTCAAGATTCTGCGGCGGGATTTTCTCGATGAGGTTTTCTGGAGTATTCATGAGCGTCATCAAGATGCCGGGTTATTCTTGAACCACCGTCACCTGAAGGGTTCGCTCCACTTCGGCATGCAACCTGACCCGAACCTGATACTTGCCAACACGGTGAATGGGTTCAAACAAATCGATTTGCCTTTTATCCACATTGAAACCTTCGCTCTGAAGACGAGATGCGATATCTTGGCGGGTAACCGAACCGAACAATTTTCCTTCTTCGCCCACTTTAGCTTTAATGACGCAGGACCATTTCTCGAGCCGTTCCGCAAGCTGAGTAACTTCGGCCACTTCTTTTTTACGCTTTTCCTCAGCTCGTTTTTTCTTGGCCTCAAGGAATTTAAGTCCTCCCTCCGAACTCAGTATCGCCAATTTCCTGGGAAGCAAATAATTTCTCGAAAATCCATCACGCACGTTCACGTGTTCTCCGGCTTTCCCTAAGCGTTCCACATCTTGCAATAAGATTACTTCCATCGTTGCCGCCTTCCTACTCCACTTGAAAACCGATTAGCCCGCTGTGACGACTGCGCTTAATCACAACGGTCATTTGCCGCTGGTGTTTGGCGCAATTTCCGGTAATTCGTCTTGGAATAATTTTCCCTTTTTCGGTCAAAAACTTTTGCAGAAATTCCACGTCTTTAAAATCCATAAGGGGCGCTTTGTTGGAACAAAACCGACAGACTTTCTTTTTAAAAACGCGGCCTGTCTGTCTGCCTCCGACCCCTGGGGTTTCGTAACCGTCTGATCTTCTGTCAAACTTTTTAGGAGATTTGGTCTTATCAAATGATTTGTACATAGGAGAATCTTAAAAAGGGACTTGGTCGTCCGGCTGTAACTCTTCAGCCGAAACCCCAACGGAGCCGGTCTTCTCCGGTGACTTAGGAGAAGCATCGTCAATGACAATCTCATGATCTTGATTTTGGGCTGTCTCTGATGGAGAAGACGCTGACGGTTTGCCGCTGCCGCGGTTCAAAAATTGAACGTTTTGAGCTACCACTTCAATCGTGCTGCGCTTCGTCCCGTCCGGAGCATCCCAACTCCTGCTTTGCAGCCGGCCTTCCACACAGACCGGACTTCCTTTTCGCAGATACTCATGACAGACTTCCGCTCGCTTTGCCCAGACTACAATTCGAATGAAGCTGGTTTCTTCTTTCTTCTCACCCGTTGCCGCCAAATAGGTTCTATTCACAGCGACCGTAAAGGTCGTGACCGGCTGCCCAGAGGGAAGATAACGAAGCTCCGGGTCCCTAGTGAGATTACCGATGAGAACTACATGATTTAAACTCGCTGCCACACGAACCCCCTTATCCCTTTGCTTCCACGGGTGATGATAATTTGTTTTTCCGTTTGAGTCTCGGTTTTTTTTCTAAAGATTTTAAGGTGATCATGAACTTCAAAACGTTTTCGGAAAGCCGGAGATCTTTAAAAAGCGGCTCGACTTTTTCGGGGGACAATTCAAAATCATAGCCGGTCACGTAAGCTTCCTTGGTTTTTTTGACCGTGTATCCCAGAAAGCGTTTTCCAAGGTCATTTCGGCTCAACACGTTTCCCCCGTGTTTTTTCACCAAAGATTCGAAATTTGCACTTTCGTCTTTAGTACCGGCAGCGCCGGCAATGGGAGTAATGATCAACCCTTCATACGTTCTCACGATTCACCTTTTATGTTCCAATTTATCCTATTATCTTAAAACCAAAATGACGAAGTGACAAAACACGTCAATTTAACACAATTTACTTTAAATAACAACATCCCAAATCGATCGGCGTTCATCTAAGCAGATACCGTTTTAATTGAACTCCTGCATCAGCGATTCCGAGGAGTGTGATATCCACTTTAAGCAAGCATCTCCGGCTCGTTTGAGTTCAGGATTAAGCACTATTTGCTCCTCGCGCGCGAAGCGCTCCAACACATAATCGGAAAGATCATTTTCAGAGCGAGCCGCGCCGTGAATACCCACTCGAAGTCTCGGAATTCGATGGGTCTCTAAAGCACAGATGATGGACTCGAGACCCTTGTGGCCGCCCGAACTTCCCTGCGGCCTGAATCTTATTTTCCCCAAGGGTAAATTGATGTCATCGAGAACCACAAGACAATCGTCGGGCGTCACGCCAAATTGTTTCATCATGGCCAGCACGGCTTCACCGCTTGCATTCATCATCAGCATAGGTTTGGCAAGAATGGCATCCGTACCTTCGAAAACTACACTGGCATATTGAAAAATATGTTTCTCTTTTTCCAAAGAGCTGTCCAGATGCCGAAGCAATTCATCGATGACGAGAAAACCGGTATTGTGACGCGCCCACTGATACTGCTTTCCCGGATTTCCTAAGCCCACAATGAGTTTCACGTCGGATTTCTTTAAGAGCGGAGAAAAAAGCCGTTACTCCTTCTTTTCTTTCTGATCCTTATCGGCAGATTTCTCTTTCTTCGCCTCTTGAGCAGGCGGCGCTGCCTCGCCTCCTTCAACGCCCTCTTCCTTCTTCTCCTTACCAACCACTTCGGGCTCGGCCGCTTCACCCTCTGCAGGCACCGGCTCTTCTTCCACTCTCGGTGCGTGCACGGCAACAACTACCTCGTTCTCTTCCAGAGTCGGAGTCACTCCGCTTGGAAAAGAAAGTTCCTTGATGTGAACGGAGTCGCCGATTTTTAACGACGTAATATCCACAGGAATGCGCTCCGGAATATCGGTCGGTAAACATTCCACTTCTATTTCGTGATGCACCACATCCAAAACACCATCCTCTTTGACGCCAATCGACTCACCCGTGACATGAAGCGGAACATTCACCTTGATCTTTTCGGTAAGCGAGATAATGTTAAAGTCGATATGTTCAACCGCATCCGTAATGGGATCGTGTTGGATTTCCTTAATAACGACTGTCTTTTCCATCTTCTTCGGACCAGACACCTTAAGGTCGATGATCACGTTCTCACCCACTTTGGTATGAACGACCCGAAAAAAATCGTCGGTAGCCACCTGAATGGCCATCGCCTTACTTCCGGAACCATAGACCACAGCCGGAATTTGTTTTGCGGCACGTATTTTTTTCACTTTTTGTTTGCCTAGTTCCGAACGGTATTCTGCTTTTAACGGCACTGTCTTCATAACTGACTCTCTCCTTCAATTCAAAAAAATTAGGCCTCGATTTCCGATTTTCTAAAAAGCGAGCTGACCGATTGACATTGATGGATGCGCTTAATCGCTTCTCCCAAAAGCGGAGCCACCGATAACACTTTGATTTTTCCAATCTTTTTGTCCGGTGGGATCGGAATTGAATCGGTCACGACCATCTCTTTCAGTTCCGATTTCTGAATGTTTTCAACAGCCGATCCCGCCAAAACCGCATGAACGATGGAAGCATAAATGTCAAGGCAGCCGTGTTGCTTCAATCCCCGGACTGCTTCGATCAACGAACCTCCGGTGGACACCAAATCATCCACCAAAACGATGTTTTTCCCTTTCACTGTTCCGATCAGATTCATGACTTTGGTTTGAGTCGAACTTTCTCTTCGTTTGTCTATAATGGCAAGTGTTGCATTTAAGAGCTTGGAATAAGCTCGGGCGAGTTTCAAGCCCCCCAAATCGGGAGAAACCACCGCCAAATTTTTGAGCTGCTTCTTCATAAAATACTTCGCAAGCACATTGATCGAATACAAATGGTCGACCGGAATATCAAAGAAACCTTGAATCTGCCCAGCGTGTAAATCTAAAGTGAGAACCCGATCCGCTCCTGCGCTCACCAACAAATTGGCCACCAACTTGGCCGTAATCGGAACGCGTGGTTTGTCTTTTCGATCTTGACGGGCATAACCATAGAAAGGCAATACCGCGGTAATGCGGGAAGCAGATGCGCGGCGTGCCGCATCGATTAAGATCAGAAGTTCCATCAAGTGATCGTTGGGAGGATGACAAATGGATTGGATAATAAAAACATCCTTCCCGCGGATATTGTCCTCAATTTGAACGTGTATCTCGCCTTCCGGAAAACGATCCACCACAGCACGATCGCGAGAAACGCCCAACGAACGACAAATGGAATGAACCAGTACCGGATTGGAATTGCCCGTGAGTATTGCGATCTGTCGATTTGAAAGTCTGGAACCTTTTTGATGATTCATCCTTTTGATCCTCGTTTCTTGGTAGTCATAATCCTAGCCGGGACACCCACCACGGTTTTCCCGCTCGGAACGGGATGGCGTGCTACCACCACTGCCCCCGCACCTGTTTTTGCCTTGCGACCGATCGTCACCGGCGCAACCAAAACGGTGTTAGAACCAATGAGCGCTCCGTCTTGAATGACTGTTCTATGTTTTCGTTTCCCGTCGAAGTTTGCCGTAATGGTACCGGCTCCGATATTCACTTTTCTTCCAACCTTGGTATCACCCAAATAACTCAAATGTTTGATGCAGGTGCGTTCCCCAATTTCTGATCGTACGAGTTCCACAAAACTTCCCACCGTAACACCATTTCCCACACGGACTCTTGCTTTTAACTTAGCGAAAGGGCCTATTTCACAGTTCCGACCGATCACAACACCGGGGCCAATCCACGTAAATGGAAAGATAATCGTATCGCGGCCGATGCGAACCCCCTTCGCAACAAACGTCTGTGAGGGGTTCTGAATGGTCACACCATTTCTAGAATGCCGCTCAAGTTCCCGCTGACCAATGATTTGATGAGCCATGCTGAGTTGACTCCGTGTATTAACACCCAAGACTTCCTGTCCATTCCGAACTCGGTGTGCTCTCACCCGATTCCCGGAATGCACCAGGACTTCAATGACATCCGTTAAATAACGCTCTTTCTTCCTCGGATTTCGCTTCACTTCCCGCAACTTGCGAAAGAGCAATTTGGTATCGAAAAGATAAATCCCGGAATTAATTTCCGCTACGTCCCGCTCTGCAGGGGAAGCTTCCAATTCTTCACGGATCCCCTGAATTTGTCCAGACCGACGGAGGATTCGTCCATATCCTTTCGAATGGTTCGTCAAGGCGGTCAAAATGCTCGCGCGGACTCGGCGGTTCCGATGACTGCGGATGAATTCCCGCACTGTTTCCGCACGAAGACACGGCGCATCAGCCGGAAGAACCAACAAATCGCCGCTGTGATCTTTTAAGGCACGTTCCGCTTGCAAAACAGCGTGGCCGGTCCCGAGCTGCTGCTTTTGAACAACTGTCTTCACACCATTTAATGTTAATAAAGAACGAACCTTCGAAGCGTTCCGCCCCACCACCACATAGATGCGTTGAATGCCCGCTTCGCGCACGGTCGAAATCACATGCTCTAGCAGAGGTACGCCCGCTGCTTCGTGCAGGACTTTCGGTACATCGGAATTCATCCGCTCCCCGCGTCCCGCAGCCAAAATGAGGGCGGCCGGCATGCGCATCATGAACCTTAACCTTTGATTCCGGTCAACTTAATGCCTTCTACAAAATACCTCTGGTTGAATATAAAAAGAAGAAGAATCGGCAGAATCATCATCACAGATCCTGCCATCAGCAACGGCCAATTGGTACTGTGAAGACTCTGGAAATATGCCAAACCGACCGGCAGCGTAAACTTCTCATGGGAATTTAAAGCGACAAGAGGCCACATAAAATTCATCCAAGTTCCCATAAAGGTAAAGGTGGTCAAGGTCGCCAGCGCCGGTTTTGACAGCGGCAACACGATCGTCCAAAAAATCCTGAAATACCCGCAGCCATCTATTTTCGCGGCATCTTCCAGATCGCGCGGCAGGGTCAAAAAAAACTGGCGGAGCATAAAGGTTCCATAAGCCGTAAACATGGCGGGCAAAATCACAGCTTTATACGTGTCGATCCACCCAAAGTACTGCAATAGAATAAACACCGGAATCATGGTCACGGCACCGGGAACCATCATGGTCGCCAAATAGGCGAAAAAGATCTTGTCCCTTCCCGGAAATCTAAGCCGAGCGAACGCATAGGCAGCAAAGGCGCTGGTGGTAACCTGCCCAAAGGTAGTGAGCAGAACCACGAAAATGGAATTAAAATAAAAACGGGCAAAGGGTACTACTTTAAACGCCTTCACATAATTTTCCCAGACAAAGGCGGTGGGTGCCCAATCGAACCACCACGGCTTTTGATAAGAGAAAACGTCTCCCAAATGTTTCAGCGACGTCGTAATCATCCACACAAAGGGACTCAGCATGGTGAATGCTCCGATCGTCAACAGAATATAGATGCTGAGACGTCTAAAAAAACGTTTCCTCAAATAGGACCGAACTAATTTTTCGTATTCAGGAACTGCCGCCATTGAACCTTTCTTATCCAAATCGTCCGAGTTCCACAAAACTCTTTAGTACCGCGTCAATTTAATTTTGATGGGTTCGCGGTGCTGTGCATCCGCCATGAAACTTGGCGGATTGACTGCGCACTAGTAATGAATCAACTTTCCGAATACCTTCCACTTCAACAAGGTAACCGAAAAGATGATGAGAAACAGCATCCACGAAATCGCGGCCGCATAACCCATTTCGTGCCACGTATAAAAATTATTAAAAATGTAATACATGATGGTGGTCGTTGAACCGTTCGGACCGCCGCCGGTCATAATAAACGCTTGGTCGAACCCGGATTGAAAACCTCCGATAATCGACATTGTCGCGATAAAAAAAGTGGTCGGTGAAATTTGAGGCCAGGTAATGGACCAAAACTTTTGCCAGCTGCTCGCACCGTCGATTTCCGCCGCTTCATAAAGATCCCGCGGCACACCTTGAAGTGCGGCGAGATATAAAATCATGTTGTATCCGCCGACTGCCTGCCAGACGCTCATGATGATGAGAGCGGGTTTTGCCCACGCTTCGTCCGTCAACCAATTCGGTCCGCGCAAAGTAAGTCCCAAAAGAGACCCAAATTTCGCAATCAGCGTATTGAATACTCCGAAATCGGAATTATAGACAAGCCGCCACAGAACGTAGATGGCAACACCGGAACAGATAGTCGGCAAAAAATAAAGGGTGCGGAAAAAGACGACGCCTCTTAATTTTTCATTTAACCCAAGCGCCAGAAGAAGAGAGCCGGCGATGCTAAAAGGAATGGCCAGCATCAGCACCAGTGTATTCCACGAATACTTCCAAAAATAAACATCCGTGAAAAGCCGCTTGAAATTTTCGAACCAGATGAAATGAAAAACTTTCGGCGTTGAAATCAAATCGACGCGCATGAAACTCAAAATGAGGGATGCCACAACCGGAATCGAAGTAAAAATGAGAAATCCGATCAAGTTCGGCAACAAGAAACTGTAGCCTGCCAAAATTTCCTTGGTTGAATCTTTCAGGAAAACGTCTTTCATCGTTCAGGACCTAGGCGGATTGACTGATGGGATTTGATTCTCGAATCAAGTCGGGCTTTGTTTTTCCTTCGACCACAGAACAGTCGATCCGGCACGCCGTGATATTTCCTTCAGAAGGAATCTCATACATCACGTCAAGCATCATATCTTCCAAAATGGAACGGAGCGCACGCGCTCCCGTTCCTTTTTTCAACGCAATGCGGGCGATGGCTTGAAGAGCTTCGTCTTCAATCTTGAGCTGGACACCCTCCAGTTCAAAAAAGCGCTGATACTGTTTCACAAGCGCATTTCGAGGTTCCGTAAGAATACGGATCAAATCATTTTCACCGAGTCCGTTGAGTGTGGCAACCACGGGAAATCGCCCCACAAATTCCGGAATAAAACCGTATTTGATTAAATCCTCAGTTTCCACAAACTGGAGCATCTCACCCTGCTCCCTGGTTTCCGTAAGAGAAGCTCCAAACCCCATCGTCTTGTTTGAGATTCTTCGTTTGATGATTCCTTCCAATTGAGAAAAAGTCCCCCCGCAAATAAACAAAATGTTCCGTGTGTCAACTTGGATATACTCCTGCTGCGGATGTTTCCGTCCCCCCTGAGGAGGAACGTTTGAAACAGTTCCTTCTAAAATCTTGAGCAGGGCTTGTTGGACACCTTCACCGGAAACGTCTCTAGTGATCGATACATTGTCCGTCGTTCGCGCAATCTTATCAATTTCATCTATATAAACAATTCCGAGCTCCGCGCGCTTGACATCGAAATTCGACGCCTGAAGCAATCTGAGCAATACATTCTCGACATCTTCCCCCACATAACCGGCTTCGGTCAGACTTGTTGCATCGGCAATCGCAAACGGAACGTCAAGCAATCGGGCCAGTGTCCTGGCTAAAAGTGTTTTCCCCGAACCGGTGGGCCCGATCAATAAGATGTTGCTTTTTTCAAGTTCCACGTCAGATCTTTCAGAAAGGTCCCTCACCCGCTTATAATGATTATGAATACTCACGGACAATTGCTTCTTGGCCCGCTCTTGCCCGATCACGTATTGGTCCAGCCGTTGTTTGATCTCTTTGGGTCTCAGCGTCCCGATTAAAGAGGTATCGAACGGTTTGATGGTCACATTCCGTTGCTTCATCAACATTTCATGACAGGCCTTAACGCACAGATCACAAATGTAGACGCCCGGACCCGCAAAAATTTTCTTGATGTCTTTTTTTCTATCTCGACCGCAAAAGGAACAACGTTCCATCATTCGATTCGATACTCCTTAAACACAAATTTTCAAGTTACGCAAAACTATTTTGGCCAAGCACTTCCGTGAACATGTTTGGCCCAATCGGTTTTACTAAATTTTGTCATAAAATCCTTAACAAAAGAATCTTGGGATTTCTAAGGCGATGTCACAAACACAAACTTGATACGATGATCTACTTTAATCCTTTTAGCCCATTCATTAAACCCCGCATCTTTAGTAAACAAGAGATCATATTCATCTTGTACTATTCGATAGAGTTCTCCGTTCTTAACTCCTACAATGCCAAGCGTATGGACGGATTCAGTCGCATATCCTTTTGCACGAATATCCTCAACTAAATCATGAGGCATATTTTCATCAAGAAAAATCTTCAAGCAGCTTTCTCTTTTTCGCGGGCGAGTTCCGCCAGAACACCGCGGATAGCCTCTTTGGTCAGACTAGGGTATGCTTGAACAATTTCTGAAATTGTCATTCCAGCTGCTAGACTTTCCAAAAGAAGCGCAACCGAGATCCTAGTATCCCGCACTCGCGGCGCTCCCCCCAAATGTTCTTTATCCGACACAATCCAGCTTTTCATTTCTATCTCCTATAAGCCAAGGGCCGAGTCGAAGTACTGCCCGGCCTGGACTCGAACCAGGAATCTTGCCTCCAAAGGGCAGTGTGATACCATTTCACCACCGGGCAA
>MHFO01000079.1:0-1259 GCA_001804225.1 Omnitrophica bacterium RIFCSPLOWO2_01_FULL_50_24
AAGAGAAGAACATAGGCGGCCTCTCTTTTAAATTTCTGAAAATATCGGAAGAACGGCTGTATGGGCGTAAACAAATCGAAGTGAAAGGAACGCAGGTCTTCATCAGCGACAAGGAACGGACCTTGATTGATCTTTTGTATTTTAATAAGCCGGTCGGCGGTATTTTGCCGGCCGCCCGGATATTTCAAAGCATGGTCAAAAAGGGCGATTGCGATTTAAAAAAAGTCATTGATTATGCCTGCAAGTTTCCCAATGTGACATTGCGCAAGCGGGTCGGCGTCTTGCTGGAGGGATCGGCGGTCAGGGAATCTTTGTTAAGGCCGCTTGCAAAAACGGTGGGGGGGTCGGCGATTAGTTCTTTTGGGAAGTCCCGGCGCGGCACCCTTGATAAAAAGTGGAGAGTGATTATCGATGCTTCATCAGGATAAGGACAAGTTCTTAGATTTGATCGATCAGGTGAGAAGAAGGCTTGGTTTTCCCGCTCTGCTTATCGAGAAGGATTATTACTTGACCTTGATTCTGTCCCGCACGCCCGAGCTGTCAGACAAACTCATTTTTAAAGGCGGGACTTGTTTAAACAAGGTTTATTTTTCCTATTACCGTTTAAGTGAAGACCTCGACTTCAGCATGCAGCTTCCGGGAGATACCTCGACTCGCGGGATCCGGCGGCAATGCATCCGGCCTGTTAAAGACAAGATAGTCAAGTTTGCCGAGGGGCTTGGAATGAAAATTGACGCAAGCGAAGAACCCGGCAGAAATGAATCCAAGCAATACATTTGGTATTTTACCTATCCCTCCCTGCTGCGCCCGGTTGAGGGGAGAATCAAATTTGAGGTCGGCCTGCGGTTTAATCCGCTGCGTAAGCTCGAGAGAAAAAAGGTTCAGCACGGTTTCCTGCATCCCTTCACCGGCGAACCGCTTTTTGAGGGGGGAGAAGTGAACTGCTTCTCACTCCAGGAGCTTATTGCCGAGAAACTGCGCGCGGCGGCCATCTGCAAAACGATTGCGCCCCGTGATTTTTACGATCTGGATTTTATCCTGCGAAAGGACGTGAAACTGATTGATTCGGCCGTTCTCAAACTTTTTCCGAAGAAACTCGCCGAGGACTCTGCGGATACTCGGCTCGCCAAATACCATGTGAATCTGGGGAGGGATCCTGCTGAAATTGAGGATATGCGCGTGCGAATCAGTGAAGAACTGTTTGACATCCTAACCCTGGCTGAGCGGAAGAATTTCAACCTTGAATCCGCACTTCAGAG
>MHFO01000079.1:1364-1438 GCA_001804225.1 Omnitrophica bacterium RIFCSPLOWO2_01_FULL_50_24
CCCCAAGCGGTAGAAGCCGTGCGGTTACAAAAACCGCATCAAAATAATAAGGTAAGAATCATTGGGTTTCAATA
>MHFO01000079.1:1473-16812 GCA_001804225.1 Omnitrophica bacterium RIFCSPLOWO2_01_FULL_50_24
CCTCCTCATTCGTTGCTAGAATGCACAATCAAACCTTATGTCAACCGACCCAGAGATCCAACTCAGCATATTTCGCGAAGGAGCGGTAGACCTCATTTCCGAAGAGGATCTTCGCCTCAAACTCAAGAAAAAGACGAAACTCCGCATCAAGTACGGAGCGGATCCGTCCGCTCCGGACCTTCACTTAGGTCACACCGTTCCGTTACGGAAACTCAAACAGCTTCAGGATTTGGGCCACCAAATCGTTTTTTTGATCGGAGATTTTACCGCCCGGATCGGAGATCCGAGCGGACAGTCCGAGACGCGCAAGACGTTAAGCATTCGTGAGGTTCAGAAAAACGCCAAAACGTACGAGCGGCAGGTATTTCGCATCCTCGATCAGAAAAAAACAGAGGTTCGATATAATTCCGAGTGGTTTGACCGATTCCGCCCCGATGATTTTCTCCAGCTCACTTCCAAATATACCGTTGCCCGAATTTTGGAGCGCGATGACTTTGCAAAGCGGTACGCGGCGAAACGCCCGATCGCGATCCTAGAGTTTTTGTATCCGCTGCTTCAAGGTTATGATTCGGTCGCCATCAAGTCGGACGTGGAAGTGGGCGGTACCGACCAAAAATTTAATCTGCTCGTGGGAAGAGAGCTTCAGCGGGATTGGAAGCAGGAACCCCAAGTGATTCTCACGCTGCCTTTGATTGAGGGGACGGACGGTAAGGACAAAATGTCAAAATCTTTGGGCAATCACATCGCGATCCAAGACACCGCCGACGAAATATTCGGGAGAACCATGTCGATTCCGGATCACTTGACGGTGCGTTACTTCCAATACGCGACCGATCTCGGTGTGAGTGAGGTGAAAAGGATCGAAAAAGAAATCGCTTCAGGCGCGCTTCATCCGCGGGAGGCAAAGGCACGTCTTGCG
The DNA here is from genome assembly GCA_001804225.1 of Omnitrophica bacterium RIFCSPLOWO2_01_FULL_50_24. Classification (GTDB taxonomy): domain Bacteria; phylum Omnitrophota; class Omnitrophia; order Omnitrophales; family Danuiimicrobiaceae; genus 2-01-FULL-50-24. The sequence continues at coordinate 2,393 of MHFO01000079.1, forward strand.
CGCGAGCTGGTGCGTTTGTTTCATGGGACCCAAAAAGCTCGGGCGGCAGAGGAACGCTTCAACAAACTGTTCCGCTCTAAGGAACTTCCGGATGAGATAGCAACGGTTTCGATCGCGAGATCCGTTTTGAAGGACGGTACCGTGGACCTTGTGACTTTGCTCGAGCAATCGGGTTTGGTGCAAAGCAAATCTGAGGCGCGAAGACTTATTACTCAGGGCGGGGTTAAGATTGACGGAGTTCGGATGTCTACCGCCGACCAAAGAATTTCTATCGACCGGCCCGTGGTGGTTCAATGCGGTAAACGTAAATTTGCCCGTATCCACGTATGATCTCGGTTTGTAACGTTTCAAAGTCGTTCGGCCGTATCGAAGCGGTCAAAAACGTTTCGTTTGTGATCGAACGCGGCGAAGTCGCCGGTCTCTTGGGCCCTAACGGTGCAGGGAAGACGACCCTGCTGCGGCTCATCACGGGTTTTTTCCCGCCTTCCGATGGAACCATCTCCATTGACGGCCAAAATCTGCTTCGCGCAAAACCGGCCCTCCGCAAAAAGATAGGTTATTTGGCGGAACACAATCCTCTGTACTACGATATGACCGCGCGTGATTTTCTCTACTACACGGCAACCTTGAAAGGTGTTCCCTTTGGAAAACGGAAAAAGGCGGTACACCGTGTCGTCGACCGCTGCGGACTGGGTCCTGTTTTTCGCCGGCTCACCGGAAAACTTTCAAAGGGATTCCAACAACGGGTCGGGCTCGCTCAGGCGCTGCTGGACGACCCCGCTCTTTTGATTTTGGATGAGCCGACCCGGGGACTTGACCCAAAACAAATCATTGAGATCAGGACCCTGATTCAGGAATTGGGCTGCGAGCGGACTGTTTTACTTTCGACTCACATTCTGCCTGAAGTGAAAATGACCTGCCAAAAGATCCTCATTTTAAACGAGGGCCGTTTGGTGGCAAGCGGGACGGCCGAAACGTTGGAGAAGCGTCTTAAGGGTTCGGAAGAGTTTCGGATTTCCATTCGGGGGGCACGGAAAGGCGAGGAGCGTTTTCTGAGTGAGCTGCCCGGGGTGATCAAGGTCACCTTGGAGAGAGAATCGGGAGACGAGCGCGATTATCTCGTCGTCTCCGAGCGCGGCAGAGACGTACGGTCGCTTCTCGCAAAATGCATTCTTGATTCGGGCCTTGAGCTGTTAACCCTGAAAGCGGCCGAATGGAATTTGGAGGATATCTTTCTCAAGATCGTGACTCAGGAACCGGAGGAGTACGAGGTATGTTCCGAGTCCTAGCCATTGGTTGGCGCGACTTTAGCGCGTACGTTCGGTCGTTTTCTTTTTACCTTCTGTGCGCTTTTTTCCTTGGGGTATCGGGTTACTTTTTTTGGTCCGCGCTCAGTTACTTTAGTTTATTGTCGTTTCAAGTAGCCACGAATCCCCAAGCTTCTGTGGAGAGTCTGAATCTGACCGAAGGTGTGTTAAGCCCCTTTTTGTCCAATATGAGTGTCCTCATGCTGCTTTTGGTTCCCATCTTGACCATGCGCTCATTTTCCGAAGAAAAGAAACTCGGAACGCTCGAACTCTTATTTAGTTACCCCATTTCAAACGTTCAAATTGTCGCGGGAAAATTTCTGGGCTTGACGGCAGTGCTCCTCGTTCTGACGGCTCCGAGCATTGCTTATTTTTTCTTGGCCGAAGTGGTAGGGGCGCACTTTGAAACTCAAACGCTTCTTGTGGGGTACGGCGGCTTTTTTCTGGTGAGCGCAAGTTTTATTTCGCTCGGGATGTTTGTTTCGTCCCTGACTGATCACCAAGCGGTCTCGGCCGGAATCGGATTCGTGGTGCTGCTTTTTTTCTGGATCGTGGGATGGATGGCGGATTGGATGAGTCCCGCGGCAGGGTCTGTCTTTCAGGAGTTGTCGCTCACCAGCCATTACTTTGACTTAACGCGCGGAATCGTGGACACGATGGACCTGGCTTTTTTTGTTCTCTTCGTCGTGTTTTTTTTGTTTGCCTCGCTCTGTTCGCTTGAAGTCAGAACGTGGAAACGTTAGGGTTCGGATGAAATTCAAGAACGTTCTTTCCGGTCTTCACCTTGCGGTTCTTTTAAGCGTTGCCGCTCTGATTGTTTTTTTTTCCTACCTTCTTCTTCGTTCCTACCACGTTCGGTTTGATTTGAGCGAGGGACGCGTTTTCAGTTTGTCCCCGGCTTCTTTGCAGGTGATCGAGGCATTGCGCGGCGAACCGGTCCGAATCATAGGTTTCTTTCGGGAGGATCATCCTCTGAAACGAAAGCTCGAGGATCTAGCGGATGAATACGCGTATCGCAATCCGAACCTCACGTATGAGTTTCATGACCCCGACCGCATGCCCGCCAAAGCCAAGCAGTATGAAGTGGAAGATTATGAGACGGTGGTCGTTGAAGCGAAGGGCAAACGTCTGAAGACGAGAACTGTGAGCGAGCAAGCCCTCACGGCTCTATTGGCAAAGCTAAATCGGGACGTTGCGAAAAAAGTAGTTTTCGCAACTGGCTACGGCGGTCCGGATCCCAACGACAACAAAGGGCCCGCGGGGTACGGTTTGCTCAAGAGCTGGCTTGTGAATGAACATCATGAAGTGCACGAAACCGTTCTTCTTCGTGACGGGGTTTCGCCGGACCAAGCCGACGTTTTGGTGATCGGCGGGTCTCACGTGGATCTGCTTCCGGAGGAGTTAAACGTTGTCAGACAATATCTCAAACTGGGCGGACGGGTTTTGATCATGATGGATCCGGTGGATTCAAAAGAAGGGAAAAACTTGGAGGATTTTTTAGCGGACCACGGAGTGGAGCTTGGGGAAAATGTCGTGGTCGACAAATTAAGCAAACTGTTCGGTGCCGATTACTTGATTCCGTTGGTGACCGAATACGGGCCGCATCGGATGACGGAAGGGTTTGAGCTCGCGTCTTTTTTCCCCATTGCCCGAACGGTTCGGATTGTCAAAGACGCACCTTCGGAGTTCGAAACGTCTGAGCTGGCTCGGACCGGTGCCGGCAGTTGGGCAGAAACAGACCTCGCGCAGCTTAAGGAAGGCACGGCCGAGTTTGACGAGTCCAAGGATCAGCCGGGGCCGCTTCCGATTGCGGTGGCCGTTTCGAATCCGAAACTGGGCTGGCGTCTCGTCGTTTTTGGAGACAGCGATTTCGCAACAAATGCTTATCTTCATTTGTCCGGAAACAGGGACTTTATCCTGAATGCCTTTGCGTGGCTTGCCGGTGACGATGATTTGGTTGCGGTTCGTCCTCGGGAGCGGAAGGCAACGCCGCTTTTTTTACGGGAAGTCGATCAACAATTTTTGTTCCTCGTTCCCGTTTTAGGCGTTCCGATTCTTTTTCTTTCAGCGGGTACGGTCGTCTATTTTTGGCGGAGACGATACCATTGAGCATCCTCCGTACCTTATTGTTTTTGTTGGTTCTTGCTCTGGTGGCTGGTTTTTATTATGTCAAGGTGCACCATCCTCCCGCGGCAAATCCGAAGATCGCATTTACTCCGGAACCCACACCCGTTACCGTTCTCTCGCTTAAGTCAGAGGATCGATTGGATCGGTTGTCCATTCATCACCTCTCGCAGCAAAGCAGAATTGTGTTTCAAAGGGAAACCGGCAACCGGTGGAACATTGTGCAGCCCGTGGTGTATCCCAGTGAGTCGCTGATCGTCAACGGGATGGAGAGTCTTTTAAAGATGATGCCCCGGATCCGTCCCTTGTCGGCGGAAGGTATTTCTCCGGCCGACTTTGGTTTTGACCATCCCCAATTTTCGATCTGCGTTACCTCAAGCGGCCGGCAGGCGGAGCGATGTTTGGTGATCGGCTCCGAGGCCGCGATCGGCGAAGGATCGTACGCCAAGTGGGAAGACGAAGAAACGTACTTTCGAGTGAATCAACCCTTTGTGAATGCGTTTGACCGTTCCCTTTATTCGGTTCGTAAAAAACAGATTTTTAACTTGCTGGAGGAGAACCTCATATCGCTCCGATTTCGCACGGCCTCGGAAGACATTTTACTGAAACGGGAAGACAAGCGGTGGATGCTCGAAAAACCAGCTCGGGCCATGATCGGTTCAAGCGCAATGCACAGCGTGCTTGCCGATTTGAACGGTTTGTTTGTGCGGGAGTTTTTGGATGGCGAATCGGTAGGCGATCCGAAGTTTGGTTTGAAGCCGGCCCAATGCGTCATCGGCGCCGTGTTTGAAAACGGAACTCGGGAAACGTTGATCCAGGGTTCGCCGGCCTCGGGCAAAAATGCGTATTACGTGCGCACGGACGACGATCGTGAAACCGTGAGCTTAGTATCGAAGAAAAAACTGGATGAGATCCATCAAGCGTTTAAGACACTTGCTGCTTAAACTCAAAAAGGCACGAAGTTTTTTAGAGGGAGGTTGTTTATGGCCAAAAAGGTAATCGTTATTTTGGCGGACGGATTTGAGGAAATTGAGGCGGTCACGGCGATTGATGTGTTGAGACGGGCCGGGGCGGATGTGGTGGTGGCTGGACTTACGGGGAAGAACACTGCCGGAGCGCACGGCGTTCGGATAGAAGCAGATGTCGCGCTTCAAGATGTTAAAGGACTTCCCGATGCGATCGTTCTACCCGGAGGAATGCCGGGAGCAAAACATCTGGGCGAATCCAAACGGCTGGCCGAAATCATCCGTCAGATGAACCAAGCGAAAAAGTTAGTGGGTGCGATTTGTGCTGCTCCGGCGCTGGCGCTTGCCCCCGCAGGCGTTCTGGACGGGAGAAAAGCAACGTGTTACCCCGGTTTTGAACGCAGCTTTTCAAAGGCAATTACCTTTACAGAGGAGCGAGTGGTAGTGGACGGAAATATAGTGACGAGCCGAGGTCCGGGTTCAGCCCTTGAATTTTCACTCCAACTGGTTGAGCAGCTTGCAGGGAAGGAAAAAGCGGAACGTTTGCGTCAAGCATTGTTGGTTTCCTCGCGTTAGAGAAATCTCTAGAGAAATCTTCTTTTGCCTGTCTTGGCTGCCTATGATAAATTTAACCCTATGATTCGCAATCGGTTGCAGGCGGTTTTGGGCCGGATCGAGGCCGCTTGCACGCGTTCCGGCCGGAGCGCGAAGGAAATCGAGCTAGTTCTCGTTTCCAAGCAGGTGGACGCCGGTCTGATTCAGGAAGCGTACCAAACCGGCATTCGGGATTTTGGCGAGAACCGAGTTCAAGAGTGGCTTGCGAAACGGGAAACATTGCCGCGCGATATTCGGTGGCACATGATCGGGCACCTTCAGACCAATAAAGCCAAGCACGTAGTCGGAGGAGTTGCTTTGATTCATTCGTGTGATCGATTGGATTTAGCGCTTGAGCTCCAAAAACAGGCGGAGAAAAAAGGTCTGACGGTTCAGACACTTGTTCAGGTCAATACGTCAGGCGAAGAAACCAAATATGGTTTATCGCCGGCGGAGGTGAAGAAAACGGTTTCTGAGATGTGCCGCTTCGACCGCGTGAAGCTAGGCGGGCTCATGACGATCGGGCCGTTTACTTCCGAGGAATCGGAAATCCGGAAATCGTTTCGCACACTCCGCGAGATTCGCGCAGAGCTGCAGAATGATTTTCCGAGCGTCGATTGGCATTATTTGTCGATGGGAATGACGAACGATTTTGAACTTGCGATTGAAGAAGGGGCGAATTGTTTGAGACTTGGCACCGCGGTGTTTGGTGCGCGTTCAAAGGTTGAGAATTAAAATGGCGGCGAACATGAAGCAACGCATAGGAATCATTGGCTGCGGAACGATGGGGAGCGCGATTGTGTCCGGCCTTTTGGGAAGCCGGATGTCGCGATCACGTCTGATTTCTGTGTTTGATTCCGTTCGAGCCAAGTCGCAAATCCTTTCCCAAAAATTTGGCGTGAAGGTCACTCGAAGCAATTCTCAATTGGTTCAAGAGGCGGACGTCATCGTCTTGGCGGTCAAGCCCCAAGATCTCAAATGGCTCGGCCCGGAAGTGAGGCGGAGCTTCAAAAAAGGGGCAGTGGTCATTTCCATTTTGGCCGGCACTCCGCTTCGAGCATTACGGCAGTTTTTGGGGACACGCCCCGTTCTCGTTCGCGCAATGCCTAATTTGGGAGCTCAGGTGGGAGAATCAGTGACTGCCCTCACGGGTTCTCACCGCCGCTCACTCGCGGTCGCGGAGAAAATTTTTTCGGGCTGCGGCAAAGTCGTTTATGTGCCCGAACGACAATTCGATTTGGTCACTGCACTCAGCGGAAGCGGCCCCGCTTATTTTTTCCTTTTGATGGAGCTGCTTGTTCACATCGGCGTTCGAGGAGGGCTTGCCAAAACAACTGCCCGTCTTCTTGCGGTTCAAACGGCGTTGGGAGCGGCAAAGCTTGCCCAAGCGTCGTCTGTGGAGCCCGGTGAACTGCGGCGGAGGGTGACGTCAAAAAAAGGGACCACCGAAGCAGCGCTCCGGTATCTTGAGCGAAAGAAATTTCCAAAAATGTTTTCAGAAGCTATTGCACGCGCGGTCCGTCGGTCCCGCCAGTTAAGTGAGGCATCGAGGAGTTTTTTAAGGTGTTCCAATGCCTCATCCTGAGTGAAGCGAAGGATCTCAGACCGTCCTAGGAGGTTGAAATGTTTATTTTGGGTCAACTGTTTGTCTCTCTTGCCGTTTTATTTTCGATGCTCTTTAAGGTGATCTACTTTTTGCTGGTGATTCGGATTGTTCTCTCGTGGTTTCAGGTGAGCTCTTATTCGGATTTGGTGAGTGTGTTGTATCGAATGACGGATCCGATTTTGCTTCCGTTCCGCCGATTGCCGCTTCAGATCGGAATGATTGATTTTTCGCCGATCTTGGCGTTTTTACTGATTAGTTTTCTGGATAGTTTTGTGGTCGGAATTCTGAGACAATTGGCATATCAGTTCGGCGCAGCCGCTTAACGCAAATGATAAACTTTTCTCCTGATCCAGCCCACTTGTTCGATCGGATCTCCAAATCCGTGCACGCGATTTGGTCCAAGACCGCTTTCCGGCCCGACATCGCCATTATTTTGGGCACCGGTCTTGGGAATTTGACCAAGAACGTGCAAACGGAAGCCGCGATTCCGTACGGACGGATTCCTTATTTTCCTCATTCGACGGTTCAGTCTCACGCGGGTCGTCTTGTGTTTGGGGTGCTCAGCGGAAGGCGCGTGGTCGTGATGGACGGCCGCTTCCATTATTACGAAGGGTATTCGTTGGAACACGTGACGTTTCCGGTGCGGGTTCTCCGTAAACTCGGCGCGAAGGTTCTATTGGTTTCGAATGCGGCAGGCGGGCTGAATCAGCAGTATAAGAGGGGAGACCTGGTTCTGATTTCGGATCACATTAATTTCATGGGAGTGAATCCTCTGATTGGTCCCCATGACGACCGTTTGGGGGTACGCTTTCCCGATATGAGCGAACCCTATTCGAAACGCCTTATCTCGTTAGCGGAAAAAGCAGCGGCCGAGAATAAAATTCAGATTCGGAAGGGAGTCTACATGGGCGTTTCGGGGCCTAATTTAGAAACGGCTGCCGAATACCGCTTGATGCACTCGCTCGGAGCAGATTTGGTCGGCATGTCGACCGTACCGGAAGTGATTGTCGGAGTGCAGGCCGGTTTTGAAATTTTGGGGATCAGCGTGGTCACGGATTTGTGCGATCCCCATCATCTGAAACCCGTCAACATTGAGGAGATCATACAAGTCGCGAATCAAGCCGGCCCAACACTCGATCGGTTGGTGGAAGCCGTGGTTGCAAAAATTCCTGATGTCCACGAACGAAAAGCAGTATAAATCCACCCTTCAGTTGCCCAGCACCTCGTTTCCGATGAAAGCGAATCTGCCTCAGAGGGAACCGGAATGGCTGAAGGCGTGGAACGAAGAACGGCTGTACGAACGAATCCGCGCGAAATCCGCACCGTCTGACAAACGATTTGTTCTTCACGACGGTCCTCCCTATGCCAACGGCCACATCCACATGGGGCACGCATTCAATAAAATCTTAAAGGACATCATCGTGAAGTACAAAACGATGCAGGGGTTTGACGCTCCCTATGTTCCCGGATGGGATTGCCACGGTCTTCCGATCGAGCTCGCTTTGTTTAAGGAATTGGGAAAGCGCAAAGAAGAAGTGGACCAAGTCCCGTTTCGAAAGAAAGCCCGCCAGTACGCGGAGAAATATATTTCCATTCAGCGCGAAGAATTCATTCGTCTGGGCGTGTTTGGGGATTGGGAGAAACCGTACCTGACGATGGCGTCTGGGTATCAAGCCAAGATTGCCGCGAGCTTCCTCGCGCTGCTGGAAGCCGGTTACATCGAACAACGCCTGAAACCGGTTCCGTGGTGTTACGACTGCGAAACAGCGCTTGCCGAAGCCGAACTTGAATACGAAGACAAAACGTCTCCCTCGGTGTACGTCGGGTTTAAAGCTGCGAATCAAGATTTTTCCTTCTTGGTTTGGACGACGACGCCGTGGACGCTTCCGGGCAACGTGGCGTTGGCGGTTCATCCGGATTTGGAGTATGTGTTTTTAGAAACGGACCGGGGCCGTTTTTGTTTTGCCCAGCCGCTTGTGGATTTGGTGTCGTCAAAACTCGGTTTTAAAAAAATTCTAAAAACGGGTTCTGAGAAAGGTAAAAATCTCGTAGGCGCCAAAGCGAAACATCCGTTTCTTGACCGCACCTCGCAAGTCGTGAGTGCCGACTTTGTTTCCAGTACGGACGGTACCGGCATTGTCCACATCGCGCCGGGCCACGGGGAAGAAGACTATGTGGTCGGGCTTAAGTATAAACTTGAACAGCCGTCGCCTGTGGACGAAAAGGGAAGGTTTACCAAGGAATTTCCTCGGTTCGAAGGGATGAACGTTTTTAAAGCAAACGGAGGAATAATCGCGCTTTTAAAAGATAAGGAAGTGCTGTTTCACGAAGAACCTTTTCAGCATCAATATCCGTTCTGCTGGCGGTGCAAGAATCCGATTATTTTTCGGGCGACGCGGCAGTGGTTTTTAAAAGTGGATCACGAACATTTGCGCCGGAAATTAAAAGAGAGCATTGAACACAAAATTAAATTTACGCCGGATTGGGGGAAAAAGAGAATCGGCTCCATGATTGAAACGCGGCCGGACTGGTGTTTGTCGCGCCAGCGGTATTGGGGCGTGCCCATCCCGGTGATTCGGTGCGCGAGCGAGTCGTGCGGAAAAATCCTAGCGCGGGAATCAAAGGACAAAATTATTTCTACGATTGCCCATGATGGTGCCGATGCGTGGTTTGAGCGCCGGGCGGCGGATTTTTTGCCGGAGGGTTTTGTGTGCTCCTGCGGGAGCAATCGCTTCACGAAAGAGTCCGACATCATCGATGTTTGGTTTGATTCCGGAGTGAGCCATCAGGCCGTTTTGAAAGGCGATCAAGCGTTGGCCTATCCGGCCAGTCTTTATTTGGAGGGTTCAGACCAGCACCGCGGCTGGTTTCAAACAGCGCTCATTACGGGAGTCGCGCTGGACGACCAAGTGCCGTTTGAGAGCGTTCTGACCCACGGCTTTGTGGTGGATGGGGAGGGGAAGAAAATGTCGAAGTCCCGCGGCAACGTGGTGTCCCCCCAAGAGGTGATGAAGGATTTTGGCGCTGATGTATTAAGACTCTGGGTGGCCGCTTCGGATTATCAGTTTGATGTGAGGATGTCGCGCGAAATTTTAAGTCAAACGGTAGAAGGATACCGACGCATCCGGAACACCTTTCGGTTTCTGTTGGGCAATCTTCATGATTTTGATTATGAATCGGACAAAATTCCGTTTGGAGAGATAACCGCAATGGATCGGTGGGCGCTTGGCAAATGTTTGTTTTTGGTTCGATCCGTGTCCGGGTATTACGATGATTATTTGTTTCATTACATGTACCGCGCCGTCCAAGAGTATCTGGTGGTGGATCTAAGCTCTTTTTATTTGGACGTGCTCAAAGACCGGTTGTACACAGCGGCTAAAACATCAGTGAAACGGAGGTCTGCACAAACAGCGCTCTTTTACATCTTGAGGAACCTCGTTAAGATTCTCGCCCCTATTTTGCCGTTCACCTGCGATGAAGTGTGGCGGTCCTACAAAATTCAAGCGGGCGTGAAAAGCGTTCATGAAGTCCAGTGGCCTGGTGATTATCCTGAGCTTCGCGATGCATCGCTCCTCAAGGATTGGGAGGATCTTTTTGCGGTTCGTGATGCCGTAAATCGGAAACTCGAAGAGCGGAGGGAAGCAAAAGAAATCGGGAGTTCCTTGGAAGCCCGCCTTGAGCTTTCGACGCCGGAGCCGGAACTCGAGCGTTTGCTCAAGCGGTATGAAGGCGATTTACGCGAAATTTTGATTGTGTCGCAAGTAGAGGTGAAAAAAGGAGTTACGGGAAGTTCCGTAGCCGTTTCGTTACCTTCTGACCGCAGGCAGCGCGAGCTTGGCATTCTGATTGAACGGGCACGCGGAACGAAATGTGAGCGCTGTTGGAATTATTCCGAGCGCGTAGGAGCGTCTTGCGATCACCCCACTTTGTGCGAGCGATGCGTAGAGGCGGTCGGTGCGTGATGTATCTCTACATAAATGTTCGTTTCATCCGATAATGAAAGGAAAGAGGTACCCCTTCCAAAAGTGTGGGGTTCGGAAACCCAAAGTCCGTAAAACAAACCCCGCACTTTTGGAAGGGGTACCTTCTCTATTAAAACCATGACGATTCACCTTCGAAAACGAAAACGCCTGTTGCAAGCAGTTCTTTTAATCGGTTTCCTGTTTGTCCTCGTCTTTTTTTTCTACGCATTGATTCGCTACATTGCCTTCGGATTTTTTCACTACAACCTGTTCTCTCATGAACTGGTGATTCTCGTAGGGTCTGTTTTGTTAGCAGCTCTGTTTTACAAACCGATCGATCAGTTCACACTGTCGTTCTTCAGGGACGTTCTCTTGCGTTCCAAAACGAGCGACTTTGGAGCGCTCGCCCAGCTTGCCCGATCGTCCCGGGCCATCATTGATCGAACCGAACTCGCCAATCTGGTAGTGAATACCTTCGGCGATACGTGGGGGGTCCGGACCGCTTCCGTGATGATTTTAGATCCGCGGAAAGGTGGTTACCGGGTCATTTCGGCTTTCGGTCTTCGTTCTGCAGACTGGCGCGATCTCGCACTTCCGACTTCAAGCCCTTTGATAGAGCTCCTTCATCTCAAGCAGGCTCCGGTAGAACGGGAACAGATCGCCAAATCTTTTTCCTGGCAGGAAGCGAATCAAATCAGGCATGATTTTGAACGGCTCCATGCCTCCTGCGTGGTTCCGATGATGGTTGAGGAAGAACTGATCGGGTCGATCAACCTGCTTCCCAAAAATATGCACCCCGCGTTTACAGCTTCGGAAACGAAATACCTGACGGAGTTTTCCAAAGAGGTAGGAATCGCGTTTCGCAACGCCTCTTTGTATGAGGAAATCAAGTGCAGCAACGAAGAATTGATGCGGATTCAGTCGGAGTTGCTTTATTCGGCTCAGCATTCTGCGATTTCACAGCTTGCCGTAGGAATTGCTCACGAAATTCATAATCCGCTCACCATTATTTCCGGCAAAGCCCAGATCCTGCTTTTGAAAAAAAATAAGATCAACTTCGATCCGCAGGTGGAAGAGGTGCTCAAAACCATTGTCAAGCAAACCAAACGCGCCGCCGATATTACAAGGAAATTATTGATGTTTTCGGAAACCGAGCGGTCTGCCAAGGAACTCGTCGATTTTGAAACGCTGGTCAACGATACCATCGCGCTGCTTTCGTACCAAGTCCAATTGGATCAAATTCAGGTGATTAAACGGTTCACCCATCCCGTTCCCAAGTGGTACGGAAACGTTGCGGAACTCAGAGAAGCATTTTTGAATTTATTTTTGAACGCGGGCCAGGCCATCGGAACCAATGGAACCATTGAGGTAAGCGTGCGCGACCGGAAAGAGGAGGAAATGATCGAGCTTAAGATTTCCGATTCCGGCGAAGGAATTTCGGAAGCCAATCTTGCGCGTGTGTTCCAGCCGTTTTTTACGACACGGGAAGGAGCCACCGGCCTCGGCCTTTTTGTGACACAGCAGATCATTCGCAAGTATCGGGGAACCATTCATGCCCAGCGAAGGGAAAAGGGAGGAGCTTCCTTTACGGTAGAGCTGCCGTACTCGAGTCCGATCGCGGCAACGAATTTGACCGACGAACGCCAAACTGCTAGCAAGCCGGACCAAGCCGGCGTGTTCTAAAAAAAGAGGCGAGCATGGTTTGGCACCAACAGTTCAAGAGAGAGTTTGTAAACCGTTTTGATCTGGATTAAACTGTACGGCACGCGCCGTTTGATCACTCGCGCCAACCGCGCGGCGAAATGGAGGAATGACGGATGAAGCTTTTGATTGTGGACGACGAAGTTGAGATTTGCGACTTCCTAAAGAGCTTCTTTGAAGAGCGTGACTATGAAGTAGTGACTGCCAACTCCGGTGAAGCCGCCCTGGAGATCGTCAAGAAGATCCGGCCTCAAGTTGTGCTTCTCGACATCAAAATGCCTGGCATGAACGGAGTTCGAGTGCTTGAAGAAATCAAGCAGAAATTTCCGCGCATCAAGGTGATTATGGTGACGGCCATTGAGACGCGGGACAAAATCGAAGAGTGCCTTCGATTGGGAGCAGATAACTACATCACCAAACCGCTTAGCTTGGAATATTTGGAAAACGACGTCCGAGAAAAAATCGAAGGACTGAAAAACACCCTCTTGAGTTGATCTCAAACTCTGCTCGGTTTTGAACCTTCAGAGTGCTGGTCTTGAGCCGTAACTGTTTCAAGGGGTACCTTTAGCGGCAAGCGGTGGGGATGAATACGAGCGGAACCAACGGTTTTCAAAATCAGAAAGCGTTACACGATGCGGCGAAAATCATGGTCCGCGTCAGGAATCCGAGACGCTTACTCAGAATGATTGTCAGCTTGATCGATCGCGAGATCGGGCTGACCCACGCCTCGTTTTTGATTTATGAACGTAAAAAGTCCAGGTACATCTTCGTAGACTCAAGAGGCACCCACCGCATACCCATTCAATTGATTCGCTTAGACGACACCAATCCGCTCATCCGCTGGTTTTCTCAAAAGGGACCGAAATCCTTCCGCAGAGATTGTCTAACGTACGAATCTCTTTGCGATTGGTTGACGCGGCCTCTGGCGGGCCAAAACGTTGAGCCAAGCGAAACGTTAAGGGCCCAATGGCTTGATCTCAAAGACGTCATGAGGACATTGCGGGCGTCCGTGTGCGTTCCGGGTCATTATAAAGACGAGCTTTTGGGAGTCGTCATCTTGGGTGAAAAGCTAAACGGCGCCCCGTTTACTCCGGCCGAGATTTCATTTTTCCAAACGCTTGCCAGTGACGCATCGATGGCGCTTAAAACCGCGGCATTTCAGGATGATGTGATCAAAATGAATCGCGAGCTCACCGAACAGCAGAAGCTTTCGGAAGAACACATCAAAGAAATCGCGGCGCTGCGCAAGAAAGAACAGGAAACCTATTATGAAATTGTGATGTCGCTTGCGCAGGAAGTGTACGCGAAGGATCCGTATACCTCACGGCACCTGCAGGGTGTAGAGCGTTTGGGGCTGATGACAGCGGAGGAAATGGGCTACGACCTTTCCGGCCGGAGGAAAGATATTCTGGTTGCGTCGCTTCACCTGCACGACGTAGGGAAGATCGGAATTCCGGACCGGATTTTGATGAAACCTGCAGCGTTGACCGATGAAGAGTGGAAGGTGATGCGGCTTCACCCCGAAAAAGGAGCGAAGATATTGTCTCCGCTGTCCGGTTTTCAGGACGTTGCGGAGATTGTACTTCATCACCACGAACGTTTTGACGGCACGGGGTATCCCCATCGGAAACGAGGGGAACACATTCCGTTTGAGGCGAGGATTATCGCCGTGGTGGATGCTTTTCACGCCATTGTTTCGGAGCGCTGTTACAAGAAAGGGCACCCGGTAGAAAAGGCCTACCGGGAATTGAAGCGTTGTGCGGGGAGCCAATTTGATCCTGGGGTGGTGGAAGCGTTTATCCGCGTTCATAAACGGCTCATGGATGAGAACGGCCGTGCACAGACAATGCCAAGTGTGACGTCCTAGGTTTTGTTGACATTTGATCATTTTTCCCTCTCCCCCAAGGGGGAGAGGGGATTGTGTGTGAAATGTCAACGGAACCTAATCCGAAACGGTTTTTGTGTTTGACTCTCGGAACCCTGTGTTATAGAATTCGCCTTCTTTTGCGGCTGGAAAGGAAGTCCACGTTCGATGACTGAGAAACGAGATCTGAGTACACTCAAAACGGATTTAGAAATCCTGCGCATTAAAATTGTACAGGGGTTAAGCAGCATTGAACGTGATAATCTCAACCGCAGCCAGCGGGATGCCGCGGGCGAT
>MHFO01000080.1:0-898 GCA_001804225.1 Omnitrophica bacterium RIFCSPLOWO2_01_FULL_50_24
TTGAATCGCCGCGGTAATCACCTTGGCACCTGAAAATTTCTTAAGAAATTGAATCGCCGCGGTAATCACCTTGGCACCTGAAAATTTCTTAAGAAACGGTTCGGCACCTTTAGGTTTCTTGGAATTTGTTGTTTTCACTTCGATACCCAATACTCGTTCGCCTTGCTTCAGAACAAAATCAATTTCATGATCCCGCTCGCGCCAATAATAAACCTCTGCGGCTTTTCCAACATTGTTGTTAACCAACGAAGCGCCTACCACATTTTCTAAGAGCCGGCCCCACAAAATCGGATTTTTTCTAAGATCGCTAAACGTGCGCTGATCGGAAGCATTTACCAAAGCATTGTTGAGCAACACGAGTTTGGGACTCGATACTTTTTGGCGAAGACGGTTTCCGGAAAACCGTTCAAGGGGTTTAAGAAGCATCGCCGCATCAAGTAGTCTCAAATAGGACGCGATGGTGGAGGCATTTCCCGCTTCTTGAAGCTGTCCGAGCATTTTATTAAGTGACAATACCTCTGCCGGATGCAAGCAAGCCAGTGAAAATACTTGGCGGAAAAGCGCGGGTTTTGTAACAGGGGTTAAAAGCAAAATATCTTTATTGAGAACCGTCTCAATCAGCGTATCTCTGACATAGGCGCTCCAGCGTTCTGCATCGCGTCCGGAATCCAGCCATAGTTGCAAGGCCCCCGGATATCCTCCGTAGAAAATATAGTCATCAAGCGAAAGGTCAAAACAATCGCGGCACTCGGAAAATGACCAATGAGGAAATGGAATGATTTCAAACCGGCCTGCAAGACTCTCGGTTAAACCGCGCTGAACAAGCAAGGAAGAAGAACCTAATAGAACAATGTATAAGGAAAGTTTCTCGCGGCGATCTTCGTCAAAGCACTTTTTT
>MHFO01000080.1:909-24109 GCA_001804225.1 Omnitrophica bacterium RIFCSPLOWO2_01_FULL_50_24
CCAGCGTGGAATCTTCTGAATCTCGTCAAACACCAAAAGACCTTTACCTTTTGGCAAAAGCTGCTTGCGTGCTTCCTTCCACTGTTTTTCAAGCCAACGAGCATCCGGCGGAGAAACCTGATCTGCCGTATGATAAAAATCCTTCCCTTCCCATCCTTTCAAATAATGAAGAATGGCCGTGGTCTTGCCTGTTTGTCTTGGCCCTAGAATTACCTGAATCGGAGGATGTGGAATCGCCAGATGCTTGGTCAGCATCTTAAGATAAGCTGTTCGTTCGTAGGTCTTTGCCATAAGACCATATTGTATAGCAACTTACAACGGTGTCAACAATTTATTCAGTCTATTGAACATTCTGTAAATCTGCAACGCAAGCATCATCCGCCTGAATTTTGACACTGGAGGCCGGTGCCTCCAGTACTGCTCGGCGGAACTTGGAGGTTCCGTCCGAGGCGGCATCCTGTGCTGTCTCGCACTTGCGCTACAGAGCGCAAGTACCATCCGCCGGGATTTTGACATCCCGTGCTGTCTCGTGAAGAAAAACAATCGTCTGTAGGGAACAGGCCGGTGTTAATCCCACTCAAGCGTGCCGCCGGTTTGATACTCGGTGACGCGCGTTTCAAAGAAATTTTTTTCCTTCCGGAGGTCGATGATTTCGCTCATCCACGGAAAGGGGTTCGGCGTATCGTACTGCTTGGGAAGCCCTATTTTTTCAAGCCGCCGGTCCGCCACGTACTTAATGTAGTCATCGAGCATCTCGTGCGTCATGCCGAGGAGACCCTTGGGCATGCAGTCCTTTCCAAATTGGATTTCAAGTTCCACGCCTTGCTTGATTTTCTGAACGGCACGGGCGCGAAAGTCAGGGGTCCAGATTTCCGGATTTTCTTCCTTGATCGCGTTGATCAAATCAAGACCAAAGTTCAGATGCATGCTTTCATCGCGAAGAATATACTGAACTTGTTCGCACGTGCCCGGCAAACGATTGGAACGGCCGAAGGAAAGCAGCATCACAAACGACGCGTAAAAGAAAATCCCTTCCATAATGGCCGAATAACCGATCAGGTTGTCGAGAAGCTTCGCCCGGCCTTCCAAGGATTCCGTCTCGAAATCCGGTTTGAGCAAATCCACGGTCAATCGAGCTTCAAACTCGTCTTTGGCGTGAATGGAGGGAATTTCGCGGTACATATTGTACATTTCGCCTTCGTCCATTCCGAGCGATTGGGGAATGTATTGATACGCGTGCGTGTGAATGGCTTCTTCAAATGCCTGCCGGAGTAAATACTGCCGGCATTCGGGAGCTGAAATATGTTTGTACACGGCGAGGACAAGATTATTGGCCACCAACGTATCGGCGGTGGTAAAAAAGCCGAGTGTGCGCTTGATCACGCGCTGTTCTTCTTCATCAAACATGCCCCCCTTCCATTGTTCAATGTCCCGCTGCATTGAAATTTCCTGAGGCATCCAGTGGTTTGCACAAGCATCCAGGTAATACTCCCACGCCCAGGTATATTTGATCGGAACCAATTGATTGATGTCCACCATCTTATTGTTGATGATGCGTTTGTCTTCGGCCCGAACTCTTTTGTTCGTTAATTCAATCACATTCGCCATGTTCGTTTCCCCTCTCGCGTTATTGACATGCCTCGCACTCGCCGTCCGCATTCGGTATGCAAATGGTTCCTTCGGCGGGCGTATTCGCACTAGCTGCGGCGTGTCGTTTTTCCTTTCCCAACGGATCTCCATATCGATTGACATCCAGCGTGGATTTTTCGACTCGCGTTGCCCCCAGCGATCGTAAATAATACGTGGTCTTCAAACCCTTTTCCCACGCCATGAGGTACATGTTGTGAAGTTTCTTGCCGCTTGCCTCGGCAAGATAGAGATTCAACGATTGTCCCATATCGATCCACTTCTGACGGCGGCTGGCGCACTCGATGATCCACTCGTAGCCAATGTCAAAAGCGGTCAGATAACGGTCTTTAACGGCTTGCGGAACGCGGTCGATTTCCTGCAAGTTCCCGTCGAAATACTTGAGGTCATCAATCATTTTCGAGTCCCAAAGTCCGAGCGCTTTCAGTTCGTTCACCAAATAGGGATTGATCACGGTAAACTCCCCCGACAAATTGCTTTTCACAAATAGATTTTTATACGTCGGCTCGATGGATTGTGTGACACCTGTAATGTTGGCAATCGTGGCAGTCGGAGCAATCGCAAGGGTATTGGAGTTGCGCATTCCGTGCTTCCGAATGGACTCGCGGACCGGTGTCCAGTTCATGCGCGAGGTTCTGTCCATCGCGAGATGTCCGCCGCGTTCCTTCTCCAGAAGTTCTATCGAATCGATCGGAAGAATCCCTTGATTCCATTTAGAACCCGGAAAGCTTTCATAGGATCCCCGCTCACCGGCGAGCTCGCTCGAAGCAAGGACAGCATGATGGGCGATAAACTCCATGCTCTCGTCCGCGAATTCGATCGCTTCGCGGGAAGCGTAACTAAACCCCTGAATATAGAGTGCATCCTGAAATCCCATCAGCCCCAGTCCAATGGGCCTGTTCCGCAAGTTGGATTGCCGGGCTTCAACGGTGGGATAGTAGTTGATGTCGATCACATTATCGAGCATTCGAATCGCGGCTTTAATAGTCTCGGCCAACCGGTCCCGGTCCAGACCGGCGGGAGTCGTGTGAACCGCAAGATTAATAGAACCCAAATTGCAAACCGCTGTTTCTTCCCGGGACGTGTTGAGGGTAATTTCCGTACACAAATTGGAACTATGCACCACGCCCTCATGACTTTGCGGAGAACGGACGTTGGAAGGGTCCTTGAATGTGATCCACGGATGTCCGGTCTCAAACAACATGCTTAACATTTTCCGCCACAACGTCACAGCGGGGATTGCCTTGTGCTGCCTGAGCTTTCCGTCGCGCGCCATGTTTTCATATTCCTCAAACCGTTTTTCAAACGCGGCGCCGTACAGATCGTGGAGGTCGGGCGTTTCGTTCGGACTGAACAGCGTCCAGTCCGCATTTTGAAGCACCCGTTTCATAAAGAGATCGGGAATCCAATTTGCCGTGTGCATGTCGTGCGTTCTTCTCCGGTCATCGCCCGTATTTTTCCTTAATTCCAAAAATTCTTCGATGTCCAGATGCCATACTTCAAGATACCCGCACACGGCTCCCTGGCGTTTTCCGCCCTGGTTGACGGCAACCGCCGTATCGTTGGCAACCTTCATAAACGGAATGACGCCTTGGCTGTTTCCGTTGGTTCCCTTGATGTGGGCACCCATCGCGCGGACCGGTGTCCAGTCATTGCCAAGTCCTCCGCTCCACTTGGAAAGAAGCGCATTATCCTTGACGCTTTTAAAAATATGATCCAAGTCGTCTCCGATCGTGGTTAAAAAGCAGGACGATAATTGAGGGTGCAACGTTCCCGCGTTAAAAAGAGTGGGGGTCGAGGAAACAAACCGAAAGGTTGAAAGCACATGATAAAATTCGATCGCTCGGTCGTTTCGGTATTCCCCTTCCTTTAACGCGAGCCCCATGGCCACGCGCATCCAAAAAATCTGAGGTGATTCGAGCCGTCTTCCTTGGTGGTGAATAAAGTAACGATCGTAAAGCGTTTGAAGCCCCATATAGGTGAATTCTAAATCCCGGTCCGGTTTTAACGCCCTTCCCAGCTTGTCCAGATCAAACCCGAGCAGTTCCGGATTTAAGCGGCCGCATTCCACCGCGAACGATATATTCCGTTTGAACGCTTCCGAATAGAGCTTCGACATTTCCTTAAAGGTCGCCTTCCGATCCAGTACATCTCGATACACGCGTCTCAGCAAAATACGGGCTGCAACAAAATGATAGTTCGGCTCCGTCTCAACCAATTGACGGACGGCAAGCAAGGCCGCTTCCGGAATTTGGGCAGACGCCATGCCGCTGCAACAGTTGGCCAAAGTTCTCTTGAGCACCTCATCGATCGAAACCCAATCCTCCAACCCATGACATGCCTCCGCAATCAGGCGTTTCAGTCGGGTGATATCGAGTTTCTCTTCCGATCCGTCAGATCGAGTGACCATGATCTGTTCCGCCAAAACAGCGGGAGCGGCGCTTGATTCTTGCTTCGCCATTTCTTCCCGCCTGCGCCGCTGATCTTCCCGATAAATAATGTAGCGGCGGGCTGCGTCCAAATGTCCTTTGTCCATCAACGTTTTTTCTACGAGATCTTGGATGCTTTCGATGTCGGCTGTCCGAACCTCCGGCTCGCCCGCTTTTAGAATCGCGACCACGTGATCCGCCACTTCCAACACTTGAGCGCGTGTTTCCGGCGAAAGCATTTCTTCCCCTTTTGCAGCGGCAAATGCTTTTCCGATCGCAATGGCAATTTTTTCCGGTTTGAAGGAAACCGCACGTCCGTCACGTTTCTGAATGGTGATCCGTTCGGCCTCAAACCGTTTGAGCTCGTGCGAGTAACGGTAGAGTGCGTAACTCTCCGCAATTTCCGGAAATCCGCTCTTACGTAATTCTTGGATGACGATATTTTGAATGTCTTCGATAAAAATGACGGGGCTAATGCCGGCCTGTTCTTCGCACCACGAAACCACTTGATGCGTGACCTGATGGACGCGCGCTTGCCATTCTTCGTTCAATTCGGCTTCATGCGGAATACGAAGATGGTCTTTGCACGCAGACTCGATTGCCTTAAAAATACGGACTTCGAAAAACGGAATTTGATGACCGTCGCGTTTTTTAACGATGAGTGTTTGTACATGAACATGCTGAGCCATTGAGAAATCTCCCCTTGTTAATCTAAAAACGGATCAAACCGAAAATCTTTGCTGAAGGTGACTCGTGAAACGGATCGAAAGAACGAACAGGATTTTCTTGGCTGAAACAAAGGCAAGGTACGCAAGTTTTCTCGTCAAACCGATTTTTAAATCTAGAAGAACGATATGATTCCAATGGTACCCAGCCTTTCGTTTCAAGCGGTCCACCTGCCCCGCTATTGGGCTGGTTCGCCGAGTCACTTATAACGGCCAACCTATTGTGTATAACGGCAAGATGATAACAATATATAGTGCTGAGTCAACAAAAAACGACGAACCAAAAGTGCCGGGCATTTTTCTTGAAAATACGCGACGTCGCGTAAATTGACCTGGGCCCAGCAGGTGTATCGGGCAAGTGTCCCCGTTTCCGTTTAACGGGCGCTGATTATAATCGACCGGGAAGAAAAAAGAAAAGCGAAATTTTCAAAAATCTTTTTGGAAATTTGGGGACGTTGATCCTCACATCAATTTCTCTCGCGTTTGTACCTACCCACCAGGTTGCCTTCGGCCAGAATGTGGCCTTTCATCGCTTTCTCAACTTGTTTTTTGGTAGCACCGGAATCCAAATTGAGCTTTACATCAAGCGCGTACAGCTTGAAAAAATAGCGGTGCGTCCCGCTTGGCGGACACGGACCGCCGTACCCCAAT
Organism: Omnitrophica bacterium RIFCSPLOWO2_01_FULL_50_24; assembly: GCA_001804225.1. Taxonomy (GTDB): domain Bacteria; phylum Omnitrophota; class Omnitrophia; order Omnitrophales; family Danuiimicrobiaceae; genus 2-01-FULL-50-24. The sequence continues at coordinate 6,362 of MHFO01000080.1, forward strand.
TTTCCAAAATCGGTCCTGCCGTGTTGGGCACCGCTCGCAAGTGTTTCGAGCGGCGGAACATGTTCGGGAAGCGATGCGGTTTGGGGAGGTAAATCATAAAGTACCCAGTGAACCCACGTTCCCATGGGCGCGTCGGGATCATCAGAAATCAACACAAGATTTGCCGAGTTTTGAGGCACTCCCGACCACGCTAAGGGAGGTGACACATCGTCCCCGTCGCACGTATATTTTCTGGGGATTAAGCCGTTCGGTCCAAACGCTGAACTTGTTACGTCAAGATCCATCACACCCTCCTCTGCTCTTAGTTCAAAGGTTCTTGGAAAAAATAGTGCCGAGGTTATAAACAAAAGTGTGATAACGATAAACCTTCTGAGTCCCATGATTTGTTTCGTCTCTCCTTCATTAAACTCCGTTACGCGCGCAAACCAACATCCGAAACCTATTTCATCAAAATCCCGATGGCGTTCCATTTTATCTTGAGCTTCTTGTCTTGTCTCTAACCTTGATTCTCATTGACAACTCAACGGTCTTTTCAGATAATGATGGCCACAAAAAAATCAGATTCTGGTAACGCTGTAACCTAAGTGACGGCAAGGATTTACAGCCCTCTTGGCACATTCAAAGAATATATACCCTCTGGCGCGAAACATCGGATACGCAATCCTGATTCCGATGATGTTCGCAGCAGGACCCATCGTCGGTTATTGGTTCGGTTCCTGGGTTGATGACAAGTGGCAAACGGACCCCTGGGGTAAAGTGGCTTTGAGCTCGCTCGGCTTCGTCGGAAGCGCAAAACAAGTCCTTCAATTAATTAAACGCATCAGCAAAACGTAAAACGTCTCTCAATCATGCACGCGACTAGCTTAATCGTTGGATCCCACTTCATCGCATCGACAGGTGTCAAGGAAGTGGCGAATTGGATAACGGTCTTAGACGAGTTCTTCCATGACGTTCCAATCGTCCAATTTCTGCACCATTGGGAAAATGTCGTCTTTTCGCTTACGGCGGCATTCTTTCTCATCACCGTTAGTTTCCTAGCTACCCGGAAAACATCGTTGATCCCGGGCCCCCTTCAGAACGCAGTGGAGCTTGCTGTAGAATCCTTAGACCAGTTGGTGGCCGGCATCTTAGGACCAAAAGGCCGAGCCCACACACCTTTCATCGGAACGCTTTTCTTGTTCATCATCATCCAAAACTATATGGGGATAATCCCCGGACTCAAGGCCCCCACCTCAAACCTCAATACAACGATTGCGCTTGCTACGTGTGTTTTTTTCTACGTCCAAGCGATCGGCATGAAGGAAAACGGACTGATCGGCTACGTGGATCATCTCATGGGAAGTCCGAGAGATTTGGTTGGATGGATCATGGTGCCTCTTTTTCTTCCGCTTCATGTTATGGAGGAATTCATTCGCCCCCTCAGTTTGGCGTTCCGATTATTTGGAAACATTCTTGGGGAAGACGCGCTCATGGGGGCGATGGTGGTGCTCGGCATTTTCACCCTCTCGTTTCTCCATAGCCCAATTGGACTTCCACTCCAATTCCCATTTATGTTATTATCCCTTCTCTTAGGCACCATCCAGGCGCTTGTGTTCACTCTGCTGAGTACCATTTACATTTCGCTGGCGATGCCGCACGAAGAACACGGACTTTAACGTTTAATCAAAAATCGAAAGGAGCATCTCATGGATTTCCAAACAGCACTTTCTCTCACATTACCGATTGCGGTTGCCGTAGCGGCATTTGGTTCCGCTATGGGTTTGTCCCGAGCAGTCGGCGAAGCGATGCAAGCCATCGGAAGACAGCCGGAGGCATCGAACAAAATTCAAACGGCGATGATCATCGGCTGTGCATTTATCGAAGCTCTCACCATTTACGCGCTTTTGACCGTTATCTTCCTGATGGGAAAAATCAGCCACTGATCCGATCGGCGTACGCTCCTTTATGGGCATCTCTATTCCGGAAGTTTTAACGCAGGCCTTTGCTTTTATTTTGCTTGTTTTCCTTCTGAAGAAGTTTGCTTGGAAACCGCTTCTGAAGCTCTTGGACGAACGACGTCAAAAAATCCAGCTTGGCCTCGCACAAATCGAACGGACCAAATCCGAAGTCGATGCTTTAAAAAGTGACTACGAGCAGCGCCAAGCTCATATTCAAGAGGAGATGCGAAAAAAACTTCAACAGGCAATCGCTGAAGGAAAGCTCATCGCAAAGGAAATTCAGGAAGGGGCTCGCGGGGAAGCCCGGGCACTGCTTGAAAAAGCAAAAACCGATATTCAGCTCGAGACCGAAAAAGCAAAAATAGTTTTGAAAAATGAAATTGCGGATCTTGCCGTTTCGGCTGCCGAACGGCTGATTCAGGAAAAAATGGACGCTCAAAAGGATAAAGGCCTCGCGCTCCGTTTCATTAAGGAGCTGGAGCAGCTCAAATGAAACAGTTCCAAGTTGCCAATCGGTACAGCGGTTCCTTCTTTGAACTTGCCGATCAAGAAGGGCGAGGCGAAGAACTTGCAGACGAGCTTTCGGCTATTGCCCATTCGTTCCGAGAGCAACCGGAGTTTTTTGACCTGCTTCAAAATCCCCTTGTGAAACACCAAGACAAATATGAAGCGATCCGGAAGGTCTGGAGCGGGCAGGTTCATCCCCTCACAGAACAATTCTTAAGAGTGCTTGTGGATCGAAAACGGATGGATGTGTTCCCGCTGATCGCCAAACACGTTCACGATTTGGTCCAAAAGAAAAAGGGAGTTGAAGAAGCAACCGTGGTCAGCGCGTGCGCGCTGGATTCGGAAGTCCTGGACACATTACGAAAAGCCCTTGAACAAATCACGCGGAAAAAAATAAAGGTGGCCCTTAAAGTCAACGCGGAGCTGCTGGGTGGATTGCAAATTCGGGTGGGAAACCATTTGCTGGATGACTCTGTCAAAACACGCCTCGAATCCCTCCGTGCCCGCCTTAGAACGATGAACGTGTAACCATGTTGAAACCCGAAGAAGTCACTTCCGCCATTAAATCCGAAATTGAAAAGTTTAAGAAGAAACTCCGAATGGAGTCGGTGGGTTATGTCCTTCAAGTGGGCGATGGAATCGCGCGGGTTTACGGGCTCGATGAAGTCATGGCGGGAGAATTGATTCAATTCTCAGACGACACCTATGGAATTGCCCTGAATCTGGAAACCAACAATGTGGGCGTCGTCATCTTGGGAAGAGATGAACTGATTAAAGAAGGGAGTTTGGTTCGGCGCACCGAGAAAATTGTCCAGATCCCGACAGGCAAAGCGCTCGTGGGACGAATCGTCAATCCCTTGGGACAACCTCTTGACAACAAAGGCCCGGTGGCGGCCAAAACATTTAGACCGGTGGAATGCATCCCGCCCAATGTTCTCAAGCGCCAACCCGTCAAAGAGCCGCTTCAAACCGGAATTAAAGCAATCGATGCAATGATCCCGATCGGCCGCGGGCAGCGCGAGTTGATCATCGGGGACCGGCAAACCGGAAAAACGGCGATCGCCATCGATACTATGGTCAATCAAAAGGGTCAAAACATAAATTGTATCTACGTCGCGATCGGTCAAAAACTTTCAAGCGTCGTCCAAGTCGCTAAGGTCTTAGAAGCTCAAGGAGCGATGGAATACACCACCATCGTGATTGCTTCCTCTGAAGATCCGGCACCGCTCCAGTTCTTGGCCCCTTACGCCGGATGCGCCATGGGTGAAGAATACTTGTACAACGGGCAGCATGCCCTATGCATTTACGACGACCTTTCCAAACACGCGCAGGCATACCGGCAACTGTCTCTCTTACTTCAAAGACCTCCCGGCAGAGAGGCCTATCCGGGCGATGTGTTTTACCTCCACTCACGCTTGCTTGAGCGAGCCGCGAAAGTCCGCGATGATCTAGGCGGCGGTTCCCTGACGGCGCTGCCCATCATTGAAACACAGGCCGGAGACGTTTCAAGTTACATCCCCACCAATGTGATTTCGATTACCGACGGGCAGATTTACCTGGAATCAGATCTTTTCTACGCCGGAGTGCGCCCGGCTATCAACGTCGGGCTTTCGGTTTCGCGAGTAGGCGGAAACGCTCAAACCAAGGTCATGAAAAAAGTGGCGGGCATGCTGCGTTTAAGTCTGGCGCAGCACCGAGAACTTGCCGCGTTCTCACAACTTTCGGCAGACCTCGATCAAGCTACCAAAGATCAGTTAAATCATGGCGAGCACATGGTAGAGCTTTTAAAGCAGGATATTCTATCGTGCGTTCCGCTCGCGCAAGAGGCCGTTATGTTGTACGCGGGAAACAATGGTTACTTGGATGATGTCTCACTCGACCTTGTGAAAACGTTTGAGACGGAATTCTGCGATTTTCTCGATCGGAACTATCATGTGATTACACATGACATTGCGACGAAAAAAGACCTGACCGCCGAAACCGAAAATAGACTTAAGGAAGCTTTGGCAGCATTTAAACGTGATTTTGTCGCCCGACACGTGAGGTCGTAACCTATGGCTCTTTCCCTAAGACAATTGAGACGGCGCATCAGAAGCGTTGAGGGAACCAAGAAAATGACTCATGCCATGGAAATGGTCGCCGCAACGAAGCTCAGACGGTTTCAAAGCGCGTTGGTTCAATCGGACCGTTATATCCACGATGTGACGCGTATCTTATCCACGTTGGTGAGAGAAAAACCGTTGGCTCACCCGCTCCTTGAAAAACGACCTGAAATTCATTCGAGTCTTGTTTTCTTAATGACCTCGGACACGGGGCTTTGCGGATCATACAACATAAACGTGCTCGACACGCTCGATCAATTCCTGGAAGAGTCGGGTGACCCCAAAACCATTTCGTTTGTCGCCCTGGGCCGCAGTGGCGCCGGGTTTCTGAGACGGAAAGGGCTTGGGGTCACCCATGAAATGACAATCCCGCGCCCTCAAGACATAGATCACACAATTAAGGAAATGGCCCAAATAGCGGTTCGTCATTTTGCGGAACGGGAAGTCGATCAAGTGTTCTTGGTCTATACCCGTGTGGTATCCCTGGCGTCTCTCAAACCAAGAGTTGAAAAACTTTTTCCGATCTCCGGAGAACATGCTTTGGAAGAAAAAACGTCCACGGTCGATTACCTTTTAGAACCTACTCTCGACCAAGTTCTAGAAGTCATTCTGCCCGAGTATGTAGAGGCCAAAACCGGCCAATGTGTCCGGCACGCTCTCGTCGCCGAGCAGGCATCCAGAATGATGGCGATGCGGCAGGCCACGGACAACGCAAAAGAAATGATTGATTCGTTAACTCTTCTTCGAAACAAGATGCGTCAGGCCTCGATCACTAAAGAGCTGATTGAAGTAGTGTCCGGCTCGGCTGCGCAAAAAAGATAAAGGAAGACCGGAACCAGGAGGAGGTTTCATTCATGGAAGTTGGCATCGTCTTACAAGTCATCGGTCCCAGCGTAGACATTCAGTTTGATTCTGAAAAACTTCCCCGGTTGTTCAGCGCCATCAAAATTGAAGATCCGAAACGGAATATCGATCTAACGCTTGAGGTCGCTCAACACGTCGGGGACAATGTCGTTCGTTGCATTGCGCTTGCGTCCACGGACGGTTTGGTACGCGGAATGAAGGCCGCGGATACCGGTGCGCCGATCTCCGTGCCGGTTGGGGAACAAACGCTGGGCCGAATTTTTAACCTCCTCGGAATACCTATTGACGAAAAAGGTCCTTTAAAGGATCCTGGCAAACGATACGAAATTCATCGAAAAGCTCCTTCCTTCAGCGAACTTCTCCCGGTCACCGAGGTGTTCGAAACCGGAATTAAAGTGATTGACCTGCTGGCGCCCTATCCAAAGGGCGGAAAAGTGGGATTGTTCGGCGGCGCTGGCGTTGGGAAAACGGTGATTATCATGGAACTAATTCACAACTTGGCAACGGAACACGGAGGAGTCTCGGTATTTTGCGGCGTCGGCGAACGCACGCGCGAAGGAAATGATCTCTGGCTTGAACTCAATGAATCGGGCGTGATCGCAAAGACAGCGCTTGTCTTCGGTCAAATGAATGAGCCGCCGGGCGCTCGCCTCCGCGTGGCTCTATCCGGACTTGCGATGGCCGAATACTTTAGAGACGAAGCTCATCAAGATGTGCTTGTTTTTATCGACAATATCTTCCGCTTTGTACAAGCAGGGTCTGAGGTTTCCGCGCTTCTGGGACGAATGCCATCGGCCGTGGGCTATCAACCGACCCTCGGGACCGAAATGGCACAACTCCAAGAACGAATCGCCTCTACCAAAGCCGGTTCGATTACCTCCGTTCAAGCTATTTACGTTCCGGCGGACGACTTAACGGACCCTGCTCCGGCAACCACGTTCGCACATTTGGACGGCACCACGGTGCTTTCCCGTCAGATCGCAGAACTCGGCATTTACCCGGCAGTCGATCCTTTGGACTCAACCTCACGGATGTTGGATCCTAGAGTTGTTGGAAAAGAGCACTACGAAGTAGCCCGTCAAGTTCAGAAAATTCTTCAGCGGTATAAAGACCTCCGAGACATCATTGCAATCCTGGGAATCAACGAGCTGTCTGCCGAAGATAAAACTGCCGTGATGCGGGCTCGAAAAATTGAGAAGTTTCTTTCGCAACCCTTTTTTGTCGCAGAAGCATTTACAGGCCGGAAGGGGAAATACGTGAAGCGCGAGTCGACGGTTCAAGGTTTTAAAATGCTGGTGGAAGGAAAGTTGGACCATATTCCGGAAGCGTCGTTTTACATGAAGGGCGCGATCGACGAGGTGCTTGAAGAAGCGGAGCGTGGAAAACAGGGGGCCGCTCGCACATGAACGACAGCTTTACGTTTGTCATCCTAACCCCTGACACTATTTTCTATGAAGGTGAAATCTCATCTCTGGTGGCACCGGCGGTAGAAGGATCTTTTGGGGTCTTAAGCCATCATGCACCGCTTGTCAGTCGTTCCGATGGAGGAAAGGTGAAAGTGCGTGAAATTTCCAAAAAAGAGCGCTTTTTTGAGGTAGGCCCAGGTTTGGTGGAAGTCTTCAAAAATCGAGTGGTTCTTTTGACGAAGCACGTGCTCGAACTATCGGGAATCTCAACCGCCTAATTTGAATCTGTTCTCTAACCCGAAGCGTTTTCTCCCCGAAGTTGCTTCAACATGGATTCGAACGGCACTGGTTTTACGGTTAACGTTAATTTTTTCCCGCTCCGGTTGACCGTCATGGTGCGATCACTCCCCGCGTTTGCACCGGTAACCGCTTTGTAATAATTCCGCCAAGACGTAAACTCAATTCCGTCTTCCTCCAGTAATTCATCCTGAGGTTGGAGGCCCGCTTTCCCCGCCGGCGAACTCGGCGCCACATCTGTGATACGAAACACCTGCGTGTCAGGATCTCGCTCAACACGTACTCCAATCCACGGAAGATCGGGCGAAAGGTAAAAAACACTCACCATTAAATCAACCGTTTGATCGCTCCGCTTCACGGTGAATGTTTTCAACTCGTTTTGCTGAATGTTGGACAAAGCGCCAAAAAAATTCCCAATCGAAACTTCTTCGCCGTCTATACGAAGAATAAGATCGTTCTCCTCAAATCCCTGTTCCTCACCCAGACCGCCCGAATCAATTTCTGCCGCTCGATACCGGTTTGCACGTTCATCCCAAATAAAATCACAGCCCACTGCAAGCCGAATCAGGTTGGGATACTTTTTGGCAAGCACATGTGCATGAATGCGCGCCGACAAAGCATCTTCAAAAACACCGGTTGATGCTTTGTGTTTCCCTCCGTGACGGGCACCCACGCGACGTGCCGCCCGGAAATCAACCGTAATCTCAAGCCGGCTCGCGCCCGGGCCTCGAGGAGTTACCTCCAAACGCAACGTGCCGAAACCGGAAGGAGCTAAAGACGAGTTTTTTGTCCACGTGCGGAATTCAGCCGATTGAATCGGGAACCGTTTGGAGATCACCAGACCCCGCACGTGGTTTGCTTCGGCAATCGAAACATATTCCCTCTTGAGGGTATCAAGGGTTGTTTCCCACAATTCTTCTTGGGTTGCCGGAAAAGAATAAGACGTGGAAGGAAAAAATTCAAGGCGAGACGCTCTGTCCGTCGTGCATCCCGAAAGGAGCAGAAATAAAAAAATCCCCCACCCGAACAACCGAACTCCCGTTTCGAGTGGGGGATTTAAATCTGAAACTCTGTCATTCAAACAAAACAAGGTAAGAAGTACTCAACAAACGTTACGCCTTAACGTACTTCCGAACCTTGCAGTGAGGCCCCGTTCCCTTGAGCCCCCTTGTAAGCGTCGCTTGCACTCCACCAGTGGTTGAGAGCAAAAATCGACACGCCGATCATGGCAATATACCATTCATACTTACTTGCTAAAATCGGTGTGGTGATAATGGCTCCAAGTTCAACCAACCACATCGTGAAAATTTTAAGTTTTCCGCCGGTCGTGTGATGGTCGTCATTCATAATCTGACCCAAACCGGGAATTAAAGCTGATGCGACAGCGGATGACTTAGGACCTGCCCAAGCAAGGTGCGTTGGAGCCAGCACCATGCCCAATACCAGAATTAACGCTATTGCTTTTTTCATGACCGCTCCTCCAGACGTTAAACATTGATCGGAAATATGCTTCCCTAATTATCGACCGCATACTGAAAAACTTTTGCACAAAACCTGGGTCAATTTTATGGGTCTCAACCAGGAAAGTCAAGCTCCGAAGCTCTAAGGATGCTTTGGTTTTTCGGTATGAATCGTAAGCCATAATTGAGCGCCATCTCGGTCCATCAAGAATTTCCTATCCACGCCCTGACGGGCTTGGGTCATCGCCTCATAATATCTGTGCCAGCTGGTCAGTAACACATCTTCTTCTTGAAGGAGAATGTCGCCTGTCTGGAAACCGGCTTTTTGGGCCGGGGAATTTTCCTGTACTTCAGTCACGCGGAACAGCGCCGTTCCTAAATCGCGCTCGATGTGAAAACCAAACCAAGGGAGGTCTTCTCTCAAGAAGAAAATTCTGGCTTCGATCAATAGGCCCTGCCCCTTCCGGTCTATGAAAAACGTTTTGACCTCGTTTTGATGAATCGAGGTTAATGCGTCGAAGAAGTTTTCCATGGTGATGTCCTGCCCGTCCATTTGGACAACGATATCTCCGTTCTGAAATCCTTGCTCCTCGCCAAAAGAACCTTCGCTGATCCCGGTCACTTCATACCGCTCGATGGACTCATTCCAATGGAAATTACACCCTGTGACCAATTGCACCACTTGAGGATATTTCTTGAGCACCACGTAGGTGTGAATCCGGGCTGCCAAATGATCTTCAAAAACGCCTGTGGTTTTGTGGTAGGGTCCCCTGGATTGAATCACTCCGTCTTTGGCACCTCGAAATTGAGCACCAATTTCAATCTTGGTTCTGGTTTCGCTATAGGGAACTACGCGCAACTGAAACACTCCGTACCCGTGCGAAGACGGGAGAAGCTGATCCGTCCACTTTTGGTACTCGTGCTGTTGGATTTCAAACTCACCGGTACGAATGACACCTGTTGATTCGTCGTGTTCCTGAATGGGGATGTATTCGGAAATGAGTGTCATCAAAGACGCTCTCCACACCTCGTGCAAAGAGCCCGGCAGGGTGTACGTTTTAGTCAAAAGGGGCTTTGGGGTGCTGGGTAAAAATGCGCAGCCGGAAACCGTAAAACACAAAAAAAGCAAGGGCATGAGACTCCATACCCTTGCTTTTTTTAAAAAAGGACTGCTCGGCTTCCTGATCAAATGGACATCAAACGTTTAACGGCCAACGGGGCCGGTCATACGGACTTCCGGCAATTCCAAAGCGTTCCGATAAGCATCCGAAGCGCTCCAAATGTGGTTCACGGCAAGCATTCCGATCCCGATCAAAACCTCCGGGAAACCCGAACGCGCCAAGGCGGGTGTTGCAATTAATCCTCCGAGTTCGAGGCCAAGCATGGTAAAAATCTTTGCCCGCCCTTTCCAAGTTGCTTGTTCATTGTTGAGAATCTGACCCAGCCCGGGCACTAAGGCAGAGGCCGAAGCATGAGTCACCGCAACTCGATCTGCCGCCAATGCTGTGCCGACAGGCCCTGCCAATAATCCGACTGCTAAGATGAGGGCTATCGCTTTCTTCATAGAATTTCCTCCTACCCTGTTTTGTGTGTGAGCATGTTAGGTTAGCTCACCGTATATTATCGACGCACAGCAAAAAAACTTTCATCATTTCCCTTGCCGTTCAAACGACGCTCCGTACAGGGTATCGCCGTTAAATTAAACGCAAAAAGAAAACCGGCTTCTTAAGCTCCAGGGAGGCCGGAACTTAAAAAGCCGGTTTTTTCTAAATCAACAAAAGCTGCTTGGCTTAGCCAAACAGGTAAATCAAGGAGACGCCGAGCGTTCCTTGGTCGTCTGAAGTAGCGCTGTCAAAATTCTTATCCACTGAAAAGTCGTGCCGATACTCAAGACGCGTCAGCAGATTTTCATACGTTTTGACGTCCGCTGTATACGTCATGGAGGACAACCGGCTTCCGCCGCTTCCAATGCGGGAGCCCTGATCATCAATAAATTGCTCCCATCGGAATGCGAGCGTTAACCAGTCATAAAGATCATACTTGGCATACAGCGCGTAACCGATCCAGTCTTCCAGTCCGTCCTCTGCCGCAACACCTATCTGTTCTTCCCAGCCATAATCAAAGTTGGCCATCAATTCCAATTTGGGAAGACTTTCCGGCAAGGGTTTCCATTTGGTCACGATGTCCAATAGGCCCCGGGCATTGTCGCGGTCGCCAAGCTGCTGAGAGCCAAGCATCAGAGCCACTGTGGATGAGAAATTCTCAGAGGGTGCGTACCCCACCTGAAATTCAAGGTCTTTAACGTCATTGTTGTCAATCGTCAAATCCCAGCCGTTCACGAACCCGAGGACTGTGGTAACCTTTCCATCCATCATGCTGTACAGAGCGCGAGCTCCGACATGTGTAAATGGAATGGCAAGGTTAAAAAGAAACGACCGTGACGAGTTCCAGTTTTTATAGTTCTCGATCACTTCCGCTCCGTGTAACGTCGCAAAGCGGCCGACCAACACGGTCAAACCATTGCCCACCGGAACTTTAATGTCGAGGTATCCTTGCTGGATCGTAAACTCATCATTGCCAGCCCCGGCACCCCGCACTGCTTCAACGACCTGTGCGTCGCTTCCATACATGAACACGGTTCTAAAACCAACGCCGCCGTTTTCGGGCGCGGGACGCGAAAAGTCGAATTGAATGTTGTTCAAATCAAACGTATTGGCGTTGTCGTCAAAGGCGCGTAACGTCGAGTTTCCGTTAACGCCGGTTGCCGGACTTTGAAAGTTCCAGTTAAACGAGGTGTCTACAAAACCGGTCAGCTTGATGTCGCCGCCGTCGACTCGAAGAACGCCATCGCCTGGCTCGCCGCCAGAAACGGCTGCCACACTCGGCGCTTGGCCGACACGTCCTTCCAATCTGTCAATCTGCCGTTCCAAAGCGGAAATCTTCGCGGTCAGCTCTCTATTGAGCTCGGCAAGGTCCTGAGTGGATGCCTGACCCACATCGGCCAAAGCAGGTGCTGCGAAGCACACCACCAGCGCCATAATAAACGCAAGATGTTTGATATTCTGTTTCGTTAGAAAACTCATCGCATTCCTCCCATTTTTGGTTATTGCTACTTCATTGTTACGGATCATTCAAAAAAACCTTTAGAATGAAACCCTCTCTTGATCATCTGCGGTGGTAGAGTAACAAAACTCGTGCCAGGTTTCAAGTTCTAAAATAAAAAGTGACGGACTCCTTTTATTTTGAAACTGTCATCCATTCCAAAGTCCGATAAACCGATGTGGTGCCTTGATCCAAGACATAAATGTCTCAAAAAAGGCGGATTTGTACGCGAACTTGCTTTACGAAATGGGTGTTGCTTATGATCCTTCCTCTTCTCGCTGAGGAAAAAATGGGGCTGCCGATCACTTTGTAGTAGTTTGCCCGACGCCGGAAGAATCAGAGGCCGGTTCGAGCGCATGGGTCTCAGGGCTTGAACCCGAACCCTTCAAAACCTGCGTTTCGGAAGTGGGGCCGACGTTTTTTTGCTCGAGACATCGGTGCAAAACGGCCAGTTCATTTTGTAAGACGCGCTGCAAATCATGGCGACCACCGCCTTCCGGTATGACTACCGCATAGGGCTTCCCGGACATTCTCGAACCTGAGGTCACCCTGTTCACAAAGTCTTCCGCAGTCTCAATCTTCATCTTATGTACCTTTCTCAATCGATCCAGCTTCCAGCGCAAATAGTTTGCTGTGTCTCTTCCGCCTGCCCTCACTTCGTTGCGAATAAAGGCAAGGTCCGATTGAGCCACTCGTTCGAGCAAATAGTCTATTTTTCCTTCTTCGGTACCAAGGTCTCTGGTTTTATAAAATTGTTCGAAGAAAGAGGGGATGTCAGCCGGATCGTCGAAGCAAACCTGTGTGCCGGCAGGGCTGACGCCGTGCAACAAGGGGGTTTCAACGCCTGTTGCGCAGCCGGATAAAAACAACATGGACAATGAAACGATGAGAAAGCTATACTTAACAGTTTCACAGATTGTGATTTTACAAGGAGTGTCATTCCCGCGAAAGCGGGAATCCAAACTATGGATTCCCCGGTCAAGCCGGGGAATGACAGTTTTGTTAGGTGTTTTCAATAACATGGTCTATTTCCCCTGATTTATTTTAACGAGCCGCAGGGGAGTTTTTTAAAGTGCTCCCGATGGCTCGTCCCGCACCCTGTACTGTACGGTATGGGGTGCGGGATTACACTACTAGTGTAACCCTCTAACAGCCTCGTTGAATTTAATTCTTAAATTCAACGAGGCTGGCGAGGGTGAGGGGTCGGGGAAACTCCCCGACCCCTCATTTTAATGAGTGCGATTTCGGTTGCTTCGCGAACAATCGGCACTCTGGCAAAGCGGTCGTTACCGAGAACGGGGTAAAAATCGGCTAACCCCAGCTCAACGATCAAAAACACGGCACACACTTGGAGCCAGCGATCGCCGGATTCCAAGAAGCTTTGGACGGCCTCTACAAATTCCTGTTTCTTCGGTTTTGCCCGTGCCTCCTCTCCGAAAATAGGCCGCAATTGACAAGTCAGCTCGGGTTCCGCAACATTTTCCAATAACTCCAGCGCGTTGGCTCGAATGTGCCGATCGGGATCTAGCTCGACCAACCGATCATAAATGACGTGGATGATATCGCTTGCATACAGAAGCGCCAACAGTCTAAAAATTCGCTCGAGACTCTCCTCGCGGAGCGCGGCCAACGTCGCAAAAAGATAGTCTTCTTCCGGCTTCGCCGATGATTTTCGGGACTGATACTCCGCGAGTACCGATACCAGCGCTTCATGATTGCGGATTTCTTTTAAAACTTCCTTTTTAATCAGCGGGCTGTTAAATTCCCGCTGTTCTTTTTTTGCCCGTATGCGATTGAGTGAGCGGATCAAATTAAACCGGATGGAGTGGTCTTGGGCCGCTGCCAAATGGGTGAGCAAAACGTCCACAGCGTCCTGTGTGCCCAACTGGGTCAAGATTAAAATCGCCTTTCTTTGATCGCTGATGTCCTCATCCAGATTCTGTAAGCACTCCGAAAGTTTGGACAAAAGCTTTTTCTCCCCGTCGTAGGGTAAATCGCAAAGACTCGTATTCGGATCTTGATTGAGTGTAATCTGTAATCTGACCAAGTATTCATCCAGAATTTTATTGCCGTCATGCGGTTTTCTTTCGAAGGCGAGATCGACATTGACCCCTTTTAGTTCCAATGCTTCGTAGCGCATCATCTCCTGAACCAATTTTTTGACGCGGTCCACATCGCGAGTTCCCCAATAAAAGGCAAGGCAGGCGGTCGCAGACATCTTTCGCGCAACGGAGGACCGATGTGCCAGAAACGTTTTCAGCTTCTGAAAGGAGTGCTCCCCTTCCAAATTCACCAGCACGTCGGTGGCTTGCTCTGCCTGAGACATCGATTGCGGCGAATCCGTTTTCCTGCTCAAAAGAAGCTCCTTGATGGCTTGCATATATTCGTCCCGACCGGCCCAAACAGCCCAGATCCACAAGGGTGCTAAAATCAACACGATGATTCCAATCTTCTCGTCCGGAATTCCGAGAAGTGGGGTCAGACAAATAATCAACAAACCGGCCAAGCTCTTTGAGGAACGGTACACCAGCATATCAATTAACGGCTTGATCCGATAGCGCGTCCGCCTCGGAATGGGCAGATAAAGAATTTCTTTGCCCATTTGATTGATGGAATAATTGAAACTGCCGTCGTAAAGTTTTGTGGCTGCCGCAATCCCCAGGACGGGAATAAACGCGGTGGCTGCCGCCCCAAAACAAAGACCGACGGGAAGGAGAAGCAGTGAAATGCCCACGCCGAGACTCCGAAGAATGCGGCTTGCAACCACAAGCTGAATCAAGAACGACACGCCGTTTAACACGGCGAGGAACCCGCCAAAAAAAGCGGTACGCGCGTTGGTTTCCACAATCGCGTGTTCCACCACCGAATTAAACTGGTTGTCGATCAATGCGGACGAAACCTTCGAAAACGAAATGATGGCGGCAATCAGTAAGAAATACCGGGAGCCGATAAACAACTTCCAAGTTGATTTATCGCGAAGCCGGGCGTTCTGTGACACACGCTTTTGAGCTGTCTTCTCTTCCTCGTGTGCCGACGGTTCTGATATCCCAATCATATGAATAAGAACCATACACAACGCAAGAAGCCCCGCGCCGACCAAAAGAAGATTTTCGGTTCCGACGCGCTCAGCCATATACCGAGTCGCCAGTCCTCCTAAAACGCCTCCCAAACTTCCGCCGCTAATGATGAAACCGAATAAACGTTTTGCCTCTTGGGGATTGAACACATCGTTGGCGAGCGTCCAAAATTGAGTCACAATCGTAATCGAATACGCAGCAACCCAGATGTAAAAAAAATAAGCGAGCCATTCTACATGACCTGCGCGGAAGAGCCACCAAAAAGCGATGATGTTGGACAGGAAAAACGCGGTCGTAACAGTAAACAGAACATTTCTCTGAGTCAGCAGCTTGGAAAGTCCAACATAAGCAAACGTGATGAGGATAAGAAACAACCCTTCCCCCACATAAGCGTACCGCAAGCTGGCGGCGCCGTGGGCTGCGAGAAAAATCGAATTCCGGACGGGTTTCAGAATATAGAGGGTCGCGATGGTGAGCGCAAAATAAAGAAACATGAGGATAACTTTGCGCCATTCCTCACGTTTGATCTGAACTATGGGCTGAATCAATCGGGTGATGAAATCGACCATCGGCGACTCCTCACCGCTCGTTTTAAAAAATACAACAAGGGATGATTAAATGATCTATGACGACCTTCGTTCCGGCAAAACGTTCGCGGCGGTTCCCGTATAAAAGCCGGTGGGAGTTACTTCCCGTGGTCGATTTCAACAAGCTCCAGCAAACCTCTTTCGCCCAGGGCAACGGTAAGTTTGAGGGGCGGTTTGCGCCATCCCTCGCCTTTGCCCCGCTTCAACTGAATCTGAAAAGCGGCCCGTTCTCCCGAATGAAGCACGGGCGCTTCAAACGCAAAGGAAGACGTCGTAAATTCATGAGTACGATCTGCGGTACCGGTCTTGCCCGAATTTGAAACGCTCATGCGATATCGGTAGATGGTTTCGTCCGGACGAACGTAGCCGTGCTCGACTGAAAGATCCCGAAACGTGATTTCATACGTATTTCCGTCCGAATGAAACAGACGGATGTCGTCAAGCGGCACCGTTTTTGAAAACCAATACTTTCCGATTATGTCCCTGCGGGCAATTAGAATTTCGGAAAGGATCTCTGCATTTTTCGGATCGGAAAACTCGGCGGTGGAAACTACCTCTCGGATTTCCTCATCCGTAAACCCTGTGATGATTTTCGCCGCCCAAAATGCGTCTCCGGCCGTCAATTCATTAAACGCGCCGTACTGAAGCTGCGTCTTCCACTGGGCCGGATCAAAGTGATAATTGTCAAAATACCCGAGCGAGGGATACAAAATGGTCCGGTTGAGTTTATCCCATTTTTTCTCCCAGGATTTCTCAACCACCTTCAAGGTGGGAATCGCCTCTCCGATTTCGAACCAATCGACAATGTGTTCATATCCCGCTACCGGCACTTTGGGATGATCCGCGGCGCTTCCCAACGTAGAACCAAAATCAATAAGATAATGCTTGAGGGCCGCTTCCCCGTTTTCACTCTCGATCGCATCCAGAGTATTGCCTTTTCTTAGGTCGTAATGATTGAGCCAAGACCCAAAAACGCGGAGCGCCCGAATGGAACGGCGATCTTCGTGGGAGATCAAATCTTTGGGATCTTGACGGCGCCGTCCGTCAAAATCCATATACCCTTTGTGGTCGCGAATCAATTTACTGGCAGAAGCGCGAAGAAGTCCTCCCTTCATCTTGGGAATTCGTTCAATCAATTCCCACAGAGCTTCTTGAGTAAGCGGTTTTTTAAAACCATCTTCATCATAGTAGGTCGCCTTCGGGTCGACAGAAAGAATGCTTGGATCGAAGCGGATGAGATAATATTCGGGAATGTGGTACCCAAACGCATAAAAGAATTTATGCGAGATCGTTTCTGCGGAGGTTGCCATTTCCGGATTGCTTTTCGGGTCGAACTTCAGAAGATACTGATCTCCGCGGCTGTCCTCAATGAAAAATCCGGCGCTGACGCCTTCTACCTTACCCTTGATCACACGCCACGGACCGTTGGGGTCGGGACCAGCTCCCGTTTCGGGTCCGCGCTTTAAGTCGGAAATGCTCATCTGACGTTTGCCGTGCCGATTCACAAAAAAACCGGAATCGGGAACTTCGTCGTAAACGTTGATGTCAAGCGCCTGCTTTTTTCGAAACGAAATACGGTTCCAAAGCTCGTCAAACCGAAAAAGGCCGGCCGTCGAATCGTAGATGACACTATCAAAAAAGTCTCGGTAAAATGAAGTGTCGCGCTCGCTCACGTTTCGATCCATGTCTTCTACCGTCACAGCGTTTCCGGACACCGGCATTCCTAGAAACACGACGATCGCAATGATCATCGAGTTTAAAATAAGCGAACGTTTCTGATGCTCGATCATTTCATCCCCTAAAAGGAAACGGTTGAATGTGAATACACACTGGTTCCTTCGCTTCCATGTGCTACGGTAATGGAAAAAATGGTTTGCCTTCGAAACTTAACGTTGATGCCGCCTCCGTACGAAAGGTCCAATTCTCCGAACGAAAACGCTCCGAAATCGCTAAAGACCTCGCCCACGTCAAACAGCCCAACGGCGTCTGCCTGAAAATCACCGTACTCATAAACACTATAGCGGTATTCCATATTAGCCAAAGCGAGGCCGCGATCAAAGAAACGGTTGTACCGATAGGAACGCAATAGTTCGCTTCCGTCCTCAAGTTTGGCGCCGCCCAGGCGAGCTTGATTAAAGAAGGGGACGTCATCTCCCCCCAATTCCTCGTTTTGTTCTGCGCTCAGACGAATTGCGAGCACGCGGCGGTCCGATTTGAGCCGGAAAAATTGCGCCACGGAACCACGTGCCTTCACATAATGAAAACCGCTGCCGTCCACATCGTGAACGTATGACACATCCAGAGAGCCGTAACCGCCTTTTTTGGGATCATGTTCATGGTCGCGCGTATCGTATTCAAAAGCAGCTTTCAAACCGAATAAATTGCCTCCGTTGATTCCCGGTACTCCGG
>MHFO01000081.1 GCA_001804225.1 Omnitrophica bacterium RIFCSPLOWO2_01_FULL_50_24
TGGTATATGACAAACGGGGAAGTCATCAAGGCTGGCTCGAAACCATTCGATTTGCCCGTAGGTTAAAAGCCGAAAAGTTCGATGTTGCCGTTCATCTTCATCCGACGAATCGCGCTCACGTTATTTCTTATTTTGCCCGTATTCCGATTCGGATTGGCTATCAGCGCAAAAATCATTATTTGCTGACCCACGCGATTGAAGAAAGAAAATGGCAGGGTGCGAAACACGAAGCTGAATATAATTTCGATCTGCTTCGGTTGATCGACGTTAAGGTGCCGTCGGTCTTCAAACTCTATATGCCCCTCCGAACTGTCTCCGAAGGTCCGTTGAGAGACTTGCTTCCAAGTGAGAATCAAGGCCGTTATGCGGTGTTTCATCCGAGTGCGAGCAGCTCTTCCAAAATGTGGTCCCCTGAACGCTTCGGGTCCTTGGCAGATTTTGTGGCCAGGACTCATCGATTGCTTCCAGTGATTATCGGAGAAGGAGATGGGATAACGGACGCTCGAAAGATGGAGCAATCCATGCGGGAACGAAGACTCAATTTAGCCGGCAAGTTAAATTTGGAAATGCTGGGCTGGCTGCTCAAAGGAGCGCGTATTTTAGTTTCGAATGATTCCGGTCCGGTTCACATGGCCGCTGCGCTTGGGACGCCCGTCATTTCGATTTTTGGAAGAAACCAAGGAGGACTCGGAGCGATACGATGGAAACCGATTTCGGAACGGAGTTCTTATCTTCAAAAAGAAGTTGGCTGCATTCAGTGTTTGGCGGATCGCTGCAAACTCGCGTTTAAGTGTTTGAACGAACTTCGTGTTGAAGATGTGATCGAAGAGGTTAAAAAATATGAATCTTTTTTTGCGTAAATCCGAAGCTCTCCGTCACAAACATTTTAAACGGATCCTGATCGTACACCCGTTTGGAATCGGAGACGCATTGTTTATGACGCCTGTGATTCGTGCGTTGCACCATGCCGGCATGGAGAAGATCGATCTTCTTCTCGGGAGCAGAACCAAAGCTCTTTTTGACCATCATCCTTTTGTTCGCAACATGTACGAATGGGATCGGTCTCCCACCCGCGGGTTTTGGGAAATGTGTCAACGCGCACTCGATATAGTGCGGCTGTTGTTTCGCCTGCTTTTAAATCGATATTCGCTTCTGATCGATTGTTCACTTCAACATCAATATTCATTTCTTGCTTGGATTTTGTTGTGGATTCCCATTCGGATTGGTTTCGATTTTAAAGATCGCGGGTTTTTTCTGACGCATTCGATCGATCTTCCCAACGCGTTCCATGAAAAGCCGGCTCCGGAATATTACAGTGAATTGTTGAGTTTATTAGGCATCGAACCTACCAAAACTCCACTTGAGCTTTTTTTATCTCAAGATGATGAAGATCAAGCACAGAAGGCGCTGAGGGATTTGGGCATTGGGGAACAAGACTTTTTTTTCGTCGTGGCACCGGGCGGCGGCGAATCGTGGGGTCGGGATGCGCGGCTTAAACGATGGCCGACAAACTATTTTGCCGCTCTCATGGATCGGCTGTATGATTTTGATCCTCATCGATTTGGAACGGTGCTTATTTTGGGCGGTCCAAACGAAAAGTCAATCGGGGAGGAACTTTTAAAAAAAGTAAAAGGCCCGACGGCTCACGATGTGTGCGGAGCTTATTCGATTCGGGTGGTTGCAGCCTTGATTAAAAGAGCCAACCTCTTTATCGGTAACGACGGCGGCTTAGTTCATGTGGCCTCCGCCATGGGAACTCCCTTGGTTGCTTTATACGGTCCGGTGGACCCTCGTGTGTACGGGCCCTATTTCAATTCAGGGGCTTCGCTTGCGGTGACTCATACGGGGCCTGCATGCCGGCCTTGCTATCAAAATTTGAGATATCAAGCCGACTGTGTGGGAGTGGAATGTTTAAACGAATTAACACCAGAGCGCGTTTTGGAACAAATGCGGTCAGCGAATTTTTTAGAGCAGTTGTCCCATCAAGTGACGCGTTAATCATGCGACGACATGTTGATACAGCCCGTTTTCGGATTTGGATATTGATTTTGGGTGTTTGGATCTTGACCGGTTGCATCTCGAAGGCGCCTCTCTTAGAAGAGTTTCCGGCAGAAGCTTTGCGCGAAGTCCAGAAAGTTCCTTATCGGATTGTGGAAGGCGAGCATCTTACCTTCAGCATTCGCTGGCTTGGTTTTGAATTTGGAACGGGCGAGATCAAACTGGAAGGAATCGAAACGATACAGGACCGGGAGGCCTATCACGTTTCGATGCGCGTTTGGTCCAATGCATTGATTGATTTGGTGTATCCCGTGCGAGATGAGCACCACAGTTATATTGATGTGGAGCATTTTCATTCGCTTCGATATGAAAAGGTTTTGCGCGAGGGCCGGTATCGGGCAGATGAAGTGATGGTATATGATCAAGACCAACACACGGCAGTTTATGAATCAAGATTGAACGGGACCAAGAAACAGATGATGATTCCGGAGCACGTTCAAGACCAATTGTCGTGCGCTTTTTGGCTTCGATATCAAGCGATGAAACCGGGTGATCATGTTCATATTCCGGTGAATGCCGATGAACAAAATTGGGATGTGGAGATACACGTTGTTTATTCCGATCGGAAAAAGATCGGAGATCTCGGAACTTTTGATGCACTTCGGATTGATCCGTCTGCCAATTTTCAGGGGGTGTTTATCCGCCGTGGAAAATTTTGGGGATGGATGAGCATGGACGATCGAAGACTGCCTTTGTTGATGCAGTCGAAAATTCCAGTTCTGGGTTCTGTCAACATCGTGCTTGTCGATTACCAGCCTCGTTTGTTGGAGGGTTCAGCCGTTGAAGCCGTGGCTTAAGAAGGCCCTTGTATGTTTAGGCGTGGTTCTTTTGGCAGGGTGTCTTGCGTTTGTCCTTCTTCCGCCCAAAGGAACCATTCCCATTTTGAACTATCATTTTGTGGTGCTCGAGGAACGCTCAGGCCACACGTCGCTTGAAGTCAGTACCAAGCAATTCGAGAAACAGATGTGGTTTCTGAGGACGTTCGGTTATCGCCCCCTCTCAATAGATGAATTTTACGAGATTAAGCGCGGAGCTCAGCCGCCGAGAGGCAGGGAAGTGGTCGTGACATTTGACGATGGCAATCAAACGTATGTCGAACACGCTCTTCCGATTTTAAAACGGTTTGAAATTCCTTCGGTCAATTTTCTGGTTTGGGAAAGTTCGGAGCACCGACTTCACGGGGGAATGAATTTAAATACGGTTCGGAGTCTTGCGGGAGAACCTATGGTTTCGTTTGGGTCCCACACGCTCAATCACGCAACCCTTACGGAGGCCGATTTGGCACGCGTGCGCGATGAAATTATTCAAAACAAGGAATATCTTGAGGATTTTTTCAGAAGGCCGATACGGTATTTTGCTTATCCATCCGGCGCTTTTGATGAAGAGATTCCTCGGTTGGTCGAGGAAGCCGGACACGATCTTGCGTTCACGACTTCTTGGAAACACGTGCCGGAAGGGCAGCGTCAAACCTCTGTGACCATCACGCGTGTTAAAATTTCACCTCGTGACACTTTAGTGACGTTTTGGTTTAAACTATCCGGTCTGATCCAATTGAGGCACGAGCTCAAGGTTCTTTTGCGATGATGAAGGTTGAGAATCTGAGTATGATGATGTTTAACACGTGCAAGGTTCGAGGCATTTATGAAATTTACAAAACTTGATATTCCGGACGTATTTGTTATCGAGCCAGAAGTCTACAAAGACCATCGCGGGTCGTTTTATGAATTTTATAATAAAGAACTTTTTTCCCGTTACGGTATTACCGCCGCCTTTGTGCAGGACAATTGCAGCATTTCCTCAAAAGGAATTTTAAGAGGGCTTCATTTTCAAGTGGCGCCAAAGGCACAAGCAAAACTTGTGTACGTCGTTAAGGGGAAGGTGTTTGACGTTGCCGTTGATCTGAGGAAAGATTCTCGAACCTTTGGGCAACACGTTGCGGTAACATTAAGTGCCGAGAACAAAAAAGTTCTTTATATACCCGTCGGCTTTGCGCACGGTTTTTGCGTTCTCGAGGAAGGTACCGAATTTTGCTATAAAGTGTCAGAAGTTTATTCTCCCCAGCACGAGCGGGGCATCGTTTGGAATGATCCCGCGCTTCATATCCAATGGCCCGGTCTTGGCGAGGACTATATCCTTTCTGATCGTGATCGGGCACTCCCCACGTTAAACAGTCTCAAAGACCTATCCTTCTAAAAGAACAGGAACGCCTGTTCTCTACAATTACG
Source organism: Omnitrophica bacterium RIFCSPLOWO2_01_FULL_50_24 (assembly GCA_001804225.1). GTDB lineage: Bacteria > Omnitrophota > Omnitrophia > Omnitrophales > Danuiimicrobiaceae > 2-01-FULL-50-24. The sequence continues at coordinate 4,284 of MHFO01000081.1, forward strand.
ACACCATGTCTATAAGATTCTTATAAAATAAGGTGTTATTAAAACTGGACTAAAATAGTCCAGTTAAGTATAATTTAGCAGAACTTAGATTTGGGGGCTGAAAACATGCGATTTACAACAAAAACGGAATATGGAATGGTTTGTTTGATTTATATGGCGAGGCGTTTCTCACCTAACACCCCTCAAGTGGTCACCATTCGAGAAATCGCAGAGATTGAACGTTTGCCCGAGCCCTATGTAGCAAAGATTCTCAATAAATTGCGCTCTGCGGGAATTGTCTCTTCTTACCATGGGAAGCAAGGCGGATATACCTTAGCGCGAGATCCGGCGCGCATCACGTTAAAGGAAGTCATCGAAGCACTCGAGGGGAGTACGTTCGACGTTTTTTGCGAACCGGGTGTTCGGGACGATATTGTATGCACCCATTTCCGCCTCTGTGGGGTGAAGTTGATCTGGAATCGAACAAAAGAAATTTTGGATCAGTTTTATAGTACGGTCACCGTAGAAATGATGGTCCGAGGTCAAGAGCCGCTCAAGAAAGATCTGGTAGGCACAAGGGGAAAATAAATTCCATCTGTTTGTCTGGGGGGAGGTGACGTGTTATGAATGAGGCAAAAGCGCTGATCGGCGGGGAATACAAGTATGGTTTTGTGACGGACGTGGACTCGGATACGATTCCGCGCGGGCTCAACGAAGACGTGATTCGTTTGATTTCGAAGAAGAAAAAAGAGCCAAAGTTCATGCTTGATTGGAGATTAAAGGCCTATCACCGGTGGCTCAAAATGAGTGAGCCCGAGTGGCAAAACGTGGTACACCCCCCCATCGATTATCAGGACATGATTTATTATTCGGCTCCCAAATCCATCACCGATGCGCCAAAGAACTTGGATGAAGTGGATCAGGAAATTCTCAAAACCTATGAAAAACTTGGAATACCGCTCGTCGAACAAAAACGGCTTGCCGGAGTTGCGGTAGATGCGATTTTTGACAGTGTTTCGGTTGCGACAACCTTTAAAGACACATTAAAAAAAGTCGGCGTTATTTTTTGTTCCTTTTCGGAGGCAGTCCGAAATCATCCGGATTTGATCATCAAGTATTTAGGAACCGTTGTTCCTTACGGGGACAATTTTTTTGCTGCCTTGAATTCCGCTGTTTTTAGCGACGGATCGTTTTGTTACATCCCCAGGGGAGTTCGATGTCCGCTGGAGCTCTCCACCTATTTTCGGATCAACAGTGCTGAAACCGGACAGTTTGAGCGAACCTTGATTATCGCCGAGGAAGGAAGTTACGTCAGTTATTTGGAAGGATGCACCGCTCCCATTCGCGATAAGAATCAATTGCACGCTGCCGTGGTTGAGCTGATTGCTATGAAAGATTCGGAAATCAAGTATTCGACCGTGCAAAATTGGTATGCGGGCGACTCGCACGGCAAAGGCGGGATTTATAATTTTGTCACCAAGCGGGGCAAGTGCATCGGAGATCGATCCAAAATTTCATGGACTCAGGTAGAGACCGGCTCTGCGATCACGTGGAAATATCCGAGTGTCATCCTGCAGGGAGACGATACGATCGGCGAATTTTATTCTGTGGCGCTTACCAATCATTATCAACAAGCAGATACAGGGACCAAGATGATTCACATGGGTAAGAACGCGCGGAGCACCATCATCTCCAAAGGGATTTCTGCCGGCCACGGCAGAAACACCTATCGCGGCCTGGTGAAGGTGCAACCCAATGCCCAGGGTGCAAAAAATTATACCCAGTGCGACTCGCTTTTAATCGGGGATCGGTCAAGCGCCAATACATTTCCCTATATCGAAGTCAAAAACAAAACAGCTTCTGTGGAACACGAGGCATCGACCTCCAAGATTAGCGAAGATCAACTTTTTTATTGCCAGCAGCGCGGGATTTCCGAAGAGAACGCTGTTTCGATGATCGTCAACGGTTTTTGCAAGGAAGTCTTTAAAAATTTGCCGATGGAATTTGCGGTGGAAGCGGCCAAACTGCTTGGCGTGAGTCTAGAAGGCAGTGTGGGTTAAGCCGGAGGGAGGGAAAAGAGCGTGTTAGAGATTCGTCATTTACACGTAAGCATCGAAGGGAACGAAATTTTAAAGGGAATCGATTTGACCGTTCGAAAGGGCGAAGTCCATGCCATCATGGGTCCGAACGGTTCCGGGAAAAGCACCTTGGCGCGCGTTTTGGCAGGGCATCCTTCCTATCAAGTGACTCAGGGTGAAGTCCGCTATCAGGACAAAGATCTTTTGACATTGGCGCCGGAAGTGCGGGCGCGCGAAGGAGTGTTTCAGGCGTTTCAATATCCCGTCGAAATTCCGGGCGTCAGCAACGCCTATTTTTTAAAAGCTGCGCTCAATGAACAGCGCGCCTTTAGAGGCCAAGAAGAATTGGATGCGGTTGACTTCCTCGAAACATTGAAACAAAAAATGAAACTGGTCGAAATGGACTCAAGCTTTGCCAATCGTCCGGTGAATGAGGGATTCTCCGGCGGAGAAAAGAAACGAAACGAGATCCTTCAAATGCTTGTTTTGGAGCCGAAACTGGCGATTTTGGACGAAACGGATTCGGGCCTTGATATCGACGCCTTAAAAGTTGTTGCCTCCGGCGTGAACCGCTTGCGCTCACCCGATCGTGCCATTTTAATCGTCACGCATTATCAACGGCTGCTCAACTACATTACCCCTGATTTCGTTCACGTATTGGTGGACGGACGAATTGTTCTGTCCGGAGACAAACAATTGGCTTTTCAATTGGAAGAAAAGGGCTATGAATGGGTTCGGGAGTCCGCGGCCAGTTGATGGAGGCGATGACGTGGTGACGATGAATCCAGAGATCTTAGATAAGAAAACCAAGGAAACAGGTAAGTACGTTCCCTTGTTTGAGGCGTTTGAGAAAACGGAAGGCAAGAGGGGTGCCGCCTGGATTCGGAAATTACGTCAGAATGCATTCGCTCATTTTTGTCACTCCGGCTTTCCGACTCAACGTGAGGAAGATTGGCGGTATACCTCCGTGGGTCCGATTGAACGCACACCTTTTCACCTCGCCTCGGAAACGCTTCCTCATATTACGGTTCAGGCAGTCGAACGCCTGAGACCGTGCACGTTAAATTGGAATCGCTTGGTATTTGTAAACGGTTTCTTCTGTAGAGAGTTTTCACACGTTTCCGACGCCTTTGAGGATTTGAATATCGGCTCCGTTCGCGAAGCCATTGTGTCGAAATCGAATCAGCTCGCGTCCTACTTGGCGCAATATGTTCGCTATGATCAGAATGGGTTCACGGCTCTCAATACCGCTTTTATTCAAGACGGCGCGTTTGTTTATGTCCCCGAAGGCAAGGTGCTGGAACGTCCTCTCGAACTCGTTTTTATTTCAACTTCGCGGGAAACCGTTTCCGGAACCGTTCTCGCACAGCCTCGAAATTTAATCGTGGTGGGCCCTTCAAGCCGGGCAACGATCGTGGAAAGCTATGTGTCGATTGACCAAGAGACCTATTGCAATAATGTAGTCACTGAGATTATTCTTGAAGAAAGCGCTTCGCTCGAATACTTGAGATTACAGAAAGAAAGCGGTCGTGCCTACCATGTGTCCACGACCAAAGTGAACCAAGCCAAGGACAGTGTCTTTTCTTCCACTTGTGTCGATTTGGGAGGGATCCTTGTGCGCAACGATTTGCACGTTGATCTTCAGGAAGAAGGTGCGAAGTGTTTTTTGAACGGCCTTTATCTTACGTCGAACGAGCAGCATGTGGACAACCACACATTGATCAACCATCCGCGACCGAAGGGTACGAGCCAGCAGCTCTATAAGGGGATTTTGGACGGCCGCTCCACGGCGGTGTTCAGCGGAAAGATTTTTGTTCATCAGGACGCACAGAAAACAGATGCGCATCAAACCAACAAAAATCTACTTCTGTCCGAGGAAGCCACCGCTGACACCAAACCTCAACTCGAGATTTACGCAGATGACGTGAAATGCACTCATGGAGCAGCGGTAGGTCAGCTCGATAAAGACTCTTTGTTTTATTTGAAGAGCCGCGGAATCGGCGAAAATGAAGCGCGGAACATTCTTTCATACGCTTTTGCCAATGAAGTGGCCCAGCGGATCAAGATTCCATCCATTCGCGCGCAGCTTAACGATCTTCTGACCGAGCGGTACGGACATCGTTCGGCAGGAGAAGGAGTTCACCATGGTTCAGCATAAGAGTGCGCTTTTGGGTCATCAAAAGGATGCGCGCTTCTCTTTTGAAGTCGAGAGATATCGGAAAGATTTTCCCATTTTGTCTCAACGGGTTTATGGAAAGCCGCTCGTGTATCTGGACAATGCCGCGACGACTCAAAAACCTCGCCAGGTCATCGAAGCGATCGACGCCTACTACCGGACTGAGAATGCGAACATCCATCGCGGCGTTTTTTATTTAAGCGAACGTGCAACGAAACACTACGAGGAAGTTCGAGAAAAGGTTCGGGATTTTATCCACGCCGCTTCTTCAAAGGAAATCATTTTTGTCCGAGGAGCAACGGAAGGAATCAACGTTGTCTCTCAATCATACGGTCGAACCTTCCTAAAACCCGGAGACGAGATCATTATTTCGCACATGGAGCATCATTCCAACATTGTTCCTTGGCAGATTCTTTGCAACCAAATCGGTGCACGCCTTCGAGTGGCCCCCATTAATGATGAAGGGGAGTTGGTAGTTGGAGATTATGCGAAGTTGTTTAATAGCAAAACCAAGTTTGCCGCTTTAAGCCATGTCTCCAACGCTTTGGGAACCGTTAATCCTGTCAAGCAGCTGATTCAAATGGCGCACGAGGCTCACGTTCCTGTTTTGTTGGACGGTGCCCAAGCGGCTCCGCATCTTGCCATTGACGTTCAGGATTTAGACTGTGATTTTTACGTTTTCTCGGCGCACAAAATGTACGGTCCCACGGGAGTTGGTGTCCTCTACGGAAAACAAGCGTGGCTTGAAAAGATGCCTCCTTATCATGGCGGCGGCGACATGATCAGCTCCGTCACATTTGAAAAAACGACCTACAATGTACTGCCCTATAAGTTTGAAGCGGGAACCCCGGACATCGCGGGCGTCATCGGTCTCGGTGCCGCCGTGGATTATCTTCATGCGATCGGAATGAATGCTATTCAAGCGTACGAGCAGCATCTGTTAATGTTTGCCACTCAGACCGTTTCGAAAATAAAGGGCCTCAAAATCATCGGAACCGCACAAGCGAAAGCGTGTGTTTTGTCTTTTGTTCTAGACGGTCTTCACCCTCATGATATTGGTACCGTACTGGATCGCGAAGGTGTGGCGATTCGAGCAGGGCATCATTGCGCCATGCCGATCATGGAACGTTTTAAGGTTCCCGCGACGGCACGGGCATCCTTTGCATTTTATAATACGACGGAGGAAGTGCTTGTTCTGGAACGGGCATTGCATCGGGCATTGGAGATTTTGAAATGACGGATCTTCGCGATCTTTATCAAGAATTGATTTTGGATCACAGCAAGAAGCCGTGCAATTTTCGCGTTTTGGAAAAGACGAGCCACACAGCCGAGGGATATAATCCATTGTGCGGGGATCGGTACACGGTCTATCTGAATATTGAGGGCGGTGTGATTAGCGATATTTCGTTTCAGGGAGCGGGCTGCGCCATTTCGAAAGCATCGGCGTCCATGATGACGTCGAGCGTGAAGGGAAAAACGATTGACGAAGCGAATATGCTTTTCGAGGAGTTCCATCGAATGATATGCGGGAATCCGGGCAGTCGAGTCAACGAAGCGGCTCTCGGCAAATTAGTCGTTTTTTCAGGCGTGTGCGAGTTCCCCATTCGAGTGAAGTGCGCATCGCTTGCGTGGCATACCATGAAAGCCGGGATGGAGAAAAGTAAGGAGCCGGTTTCGACGGAGTAAACTCGAAGCCGTGATTTCGGGAACGGAGGTGAACGTGTCGATGTCCCATTTTGAAACCGTGACGTTAAATCGGGATTGTGAAGCGACGCAAATTCCGGCCGGCGTTAAAGAGACGCTTCGGAAAGGTACCAAAGTGCACGTTACCCAGTCTCTCGGCGGGTCTTTTACCATCATGACCGAACAGGGTTACATGGTTCGAATGGAAGGTAAAGATGCCGATGCCATCGGTAAGGAAAAACCACAACCGGTGACGACCTCGACGCCGTCTGAGAAATCGATGACGTTTGAGACGCTCGTGTGGGAACAACTCAAAACGTGTTACGACCCTGAAATTCCGGTGAATATTGTTGACTTGGGATTGATCTATGAATGTAAAATTGCACCGCGTTCCGATGACCCAAGTAAAAAAGACGTGCAGATTAAGATGACTCTGACGGCACCCGGTTGCGGAATGGGAGAGTCGCTTCGGGCGGACGCCATACAGAAAATTCAGGATCTTAAAGACGCAGGAGACGTTCACGTCGAGTTGGTTTGGGAGCCTCCATGGGACCGGAACATGATGAGCGAGGCGGCAAAGTTGCAATTGGGAATGATTTAGGTTCGTAACGCGTTCACGATTCAATTTCGAGTTAAACGGACACAAAAAAGGAGGAAATTCAATGGTGAAGTTAACTCCATCCGCACTTACGGAAGTGAAACGATTGCACGCTAAAGGCGGGAAGCCGGACCAAGGTTTGAGAGTTGGGGTCCATGGGGGCGGTTGTTCCGGTCTTTCCTATAAGTTGGGTTTTGATGAAGAACAAAAGGGTGATCGCGTGGAAATAGTTGAAGGGATCAAAATTTTGGTGGATCCCAAAAGCGAACTTTATTTGAGCGACACCACAGTAGATTTTGTGGACGGTCTTCAAGACCGAGGTTTCAAATTTCTGAATCCCAATGCTAAAACAAGCTGCGGCTGCGGTGAGTCGTTTTCAGTATAAGCTGTATAAAATGTGGCTGGTTTTTTGGTTCTCCTTATAGTAAGATACCCCAGTTTTGGCAGTCATTTTTGTTTCCCCAATTTGCTCAAGCACGGTTTTGATGATCCCTGAATCCGAAAGGCAGGTATATGAACCAGTCTAAAGAGAAACGTAACGTAGTGGTGCGAATTGCGGGTGCGGCGGGGGATGGCATTGCTTCCGCAGGTGAAATCTTTGGAAAGATTTGTGCCCGGCAGGGCCTTCACATTATGGCTTATAACTCTTATCAATCGGCAATCCGCGGAGGCCATGTGTGGTTACAACTCAACGTTGGAGCTTGCGATACGCTGACTCACGGCGAAAAGCCGGATGTTGTCATTCTCCTAAATCGAACCAGCCCCTCCGTTCATATCCCAGATGTTAAAGAAGGCGGGGTCGTCTTCTATAATTCTTCGTTGATTACCCAGGATCTTTTCAAGATGCGCGAAGACCTTACGTACTATCACTTTCCGTTTCGAGAGTTGGTGACGGATCCCGGAGTTACTGCCGTCATGGCAAACATCATGCTGGTGGGCTGCTTAGTCGAAGTGTTAGGTCTTAATCCTCAGGTGGGACTCGATTTTATTCAGGATCGATTCGATAAAAAAGGCAAGGAAGTTGTCGATTTGAACCGGCGTGTTTTCCAACTCGGAATCGACTGGTCAAAAAAACATGCCAAGCGGCTAAACGTTTCGCTTAAAGGTGACGGAAAGCGAAGAATGTTTCTTACCGGAAATCATGCGTTTGCGATGGGACTTCTTGCGCACGGCCTAAAATTTTACTGTGCTTATCCCATGTCCCCTTCCACAGGCGTTCTCCATTATTTGGCGACAAAAGCAAAATCTCATAAGATCGTTGTTAAACAAGCGGAAGATGAACTTGCAGTCGTTAATTTTATTATCGGCGCGGCACACGCGGGTGTACGGGCAGCGTGCGCTACCTCAGGCGGAGGGTTTGCCCTCATGACCGAAGGAATCGGCTTGGCGGGCATGCTTGAGGAACCCATCGTCGTCATTAGTGTTCAGCGCGGCGGGCCGTCGACCGGGATTCCTACCAAGCATGAGCAGGGAGATCTGAATCAAATGCTGGGTGCAGCCCACGGCGAGTTTGCCCGAATTGTTTTGGCGCCCAAAGACGTGGAAGATGCTTTCCATATTTCAGGCCGGGCTCTCAATTTAGCGGAGAAATATCAAACGCCGGTATTAATTCTTTCCGACCTGTTCTTATCGGAACATTTTGAGACGGCAGAACCGTTCAAAGTCAAGCAACCTATTGACCGCGGGAAACTCATCTCAAAAGCAGCCGGTGATTATAAACGGTTTCTCATCACCGATGATTTTGTATCTCCGCGTTTGATTCCCGGCGCACCCGGCCTGATGTATTGTTCCCCAAGCGATGAGCATGACGAAAAAGGAATCGTAACGAGTGACGTATTGGCGGGTCTTCCGGAATCGCGCGAACTCAGGAATCGGCTCCATCTCAAGCGAATGAAAAAACTTGACCGAATACGGCAAGAGGACATGCGGCCTCCTGAACTTTTGGGCCCGCGCGATGCGGATTTGACGCTGATGGGCTGGGGCTCCACGCACGATGCGATTAAAGAAGCATGCGAGTTTTTTGCTCAAGAAGGATTAAAGGTCAATCAGCTGCATTTTACCGATTTATTTCCGCTCCCCATCGAAAAAACCATCGAAATTTTAAATTCCTGCAAAGAAATCGTTGCCGTTGAAAATAATTTGACCGGCCAAATGGCTCGGTTGATCCGAATGGAGACCGGCTACCATGTGAAGCGTGTCGTCAGTCGATACGACGGAGAACCGTTTACCGGCGAAGACATTTACCACCGGGTGAAAAAGGAGTTGGCTTATGTCTGAGGCGAAAGATTTTAATCATACAACCGCGCCGGATTGGTGCCCGGGATGCGGTGATTTCGGTTTGCTTGCGGGTTTGAAAAAAGCGTTACCCGGTATTCCTTTGGAACCTCATCAATTGATGGTCGTTTCCGGAATCGGCTGTTCGTCCAATCTCCCCGGCTTTGTGAACACCTACGGGATGCACACGCTTCACGGTCGAGCTCTTCCGATCGCCCAAGGTTTTAAATTGGCAAATCACAAGATGACGGTCTTGGCCGTCGGCGGTGACGGCGACGGATACGGTATCGGAATGGGCCACTTGGTTCATGCGATGCGCCGTAACATCGATATGACTTATTTGATTATGAACAATTCCATCTATGGGTTGACCACGGGCCAAACGTCTCCGACCAGCGGTTTTAAAATGAAAACAAAATCGACGCCTTTTGGCAATCCCGAAGTGCCGATCAATCCGTTAACGTTGGCCATGGGCGCCGGCTGTAGTTTTGTTGCCCGTGCTTATACAGGTCATGTGACCCAACTGGTGGAGATTATCCAGAAAGCGATTCGTCATCAGGGGTTTTCGCTCGTTGATACCTTTAGTCCTTGCGTGACATTTAACAAAGTGAACACGCATCAGTTTTATAAGGATCACTGTAAAGACATCAATCAAGAAGGCCATGACACATCGGATATTTACGCGGCCTTTCGACAAGCTACCTGCGAACAGTATATTGCCACCGGCATTTTTTATGAATCGGAACGGCCGTGTTATGAGTCTGCGGAAGAAGAAACGCTTCGCGAACCTTTGGTCAATCACAAATTAGGACTATCCGAGGCTCAACAAGCGGAGCTCATGGCCGAGTTTGTCTAAAGCCGGATGTGATGCATCCATTCTAGAACTGGTTTCGTAAATCTGCAGGCGCCCATTGCGCCAGTACTCATCGTGGCGACTTTGACACATTATCGGAGAAGAACGTCAAGTTCTTCCCGAAAAGTACTCGCGCCAAAAGCGCGCAGTGCGTCGCCTACGATGATGTGTTACCCCCGTCCCGGATTTGTTGTGCCCTTCCACTGATTGGTGAGACATGAAAAGGAAATCTCCAAAACCGCGCACCTTCCCAAACGACGGGCGCCCGTTGCTTCGTTTTCTAGCGAAGAAGCGAAACCGAATTTCTCCCCTCTTGATTTTAACTCATGACTTTCCCGATCCTGATGCTTTGGCAAGCGCGTTTGCGCTTCAGTACATTGCCGAGCGTGTCTACAAAATTCAGTCACGCATCGTGCACGGCGGCATTGTAGGCCGTATGGAAAATCGAGAGATGATTCGGTTGCTCAAAATACCGGTTCACAAAATCAGATCTGAGGAGGTTAAGAAATACCCTTGTGTTGCGCTGGTGGATACGCAGCCTGAGTTTAGAAATAATTCTTTTCCGAAGAGTCGACGTGCGACCATCGTCATTGATCAGCATGCGTCGGTGAGAAAGCCAAATTCTGAGTTCGCCATTGTGGATCCTGAATGCGGCGCGACCTCCGTCATTTTGACGAAGGCGTTGTTGGCACTTAAAAGGGAAATTCCGAAAAGCATTGCAACGGCACTGGTGTATGGAATTTTGTCGGACACGCTTGATTTGTATCGAGCCAAACGAGCCGATGTTATTGAAACTTATCTGAAGATCATTCACCGTTGCGATCTTCGCGCGTTGGCTCATATTCAGAATCCGTCTCGATCCAAACGGTTTTTTCAGACGTTGGGGCAGGGAATTCACAATGCGGTGACTTGGAAAGGTTTGGTGGTATCTCATCTGGAAGAGATTTCGAATCCGGATTTGGTAGCGCAAGTAGCCGAATTTCTGATGACTTATGAAAAATGCCGTTGGTCCTTTTGCACCGGGCGCTTTCACGACAGACTTTATGTGTCGCTCCGCGCCAGTCATGCTGCGACAAAAGCAGGAAATCTTTTGCGGGATATTTTGGTGCAGCGCGAAGACGCCGGCGGTCATGGAACCATTGCGGGCGGAAGTTTTCAAGTTGGAAAAAATGTTTCTGAGCGTATGTGGAAAAGGGTGGAACACCGTCTCATCGAGCGGCTGCTCAAACGGCTTCGTATTCCGTCGAAGAGTCGTTTCTATCGCCCTTTTTCAAATTAAGAATCTCAAACGGTTTTGCCCAATCCCAAAGAATGGGTTCTAAGCACATGGGCGTTAAGTGAAGTAGCATTGAGCAGGAAGGAATGCTATAATCTGAACCCATAAGTACTTACGATCAGAGGATCAGATAGGAAAAAGGTGTAGTTATGGCA
>MHFO01000082.1 GCA_001804225.1 Omnitrophica bacterium RIFCSPLOWO2_01_FULL_50_24
GGCCTTGCCTTGTTTGCTTAACACCAAGGTGATGGCGCTCGTGAGACTGGTTTTGCCATGGTCGACGTGACCGATGGTGCCAATGTTCACATGAGGTTTGGTGCGTTCAAATTTCGCTTTTGCCATGATGTGAGTCTCCTTGTATTCGTACCATAATCAATCATTCACCGCTGCCGTCTACGACGACTGCTTCGCTGCTGCTTTTACGTTTACCTATGTTCCCCTTCCACAATCGCGCGGGCAATGTTCGTGGGAACCTCTTTGTAACTATGAAACTCCATAGGTGACGGAACCGCGCGTCCTTGAGATAGAGAACGAATCGCATTGGCAAAACCAAACATTTCGGAAAGGGGCGCCAATGCCTTGACAACCTTTACCGCTCCTCGGGTGGTCATTTCTTGAATGATGCATCGCCTCGAATTTAAATCCCCGATGATGGATCCCATCGATTCTTCCGGCACGGAAACCTCAACGGTCATAATAGGTTCAAGAAGGATCAGCTTGGCTCGCTTTGCCGCATCCTTCAATGCCATAGATCCCGCGATCTTGAAAGCCATTTCTGAAGAATCGACGTCATGATAAGACCCGTCGTAAAGTGTTGCCTGAAAATCGACCAAGGGATAGCCCGCTAAAACTCCGTTTTGACTCGCTTCCCGAATTCCTTCTTCAATCGCCGGAATGTATTCCCTTGGAATGGTGCCGCCGGCGATTTTGTTTACAAACTCGACTCCTTTTCCCCGTTCCAAAGGCGAAACTTCAATATAACAATGTCCGTATTGACCATGCCCGCCTGTTTGACGAATGTATTTTCCCTCTGCCTTCGCAACCGCTTGAATCGTTTCTTTATAAGCCACTTGAGGTTTCCCGACATTCGTCTGAACCCCATACTCGCGGAACATCCGGTCCACAATGACTTCCAAATGAAGCTCGCCCATCCCGGAAATAATGGTTTGCCCCGTTTCCTCATTGCTTTTAATTCGAAATGTCGGATCTTCTTGCCCCATCCGTTGAAGGGTTTGCGACAACTTATCGCGATCTGCTTTGGTTTTGGGCTCAATCGCAAGCGATATAACGGGATCGGGGATAAACAACGATTCCAGTTCAATCTCGTGGCTTTCATCGCAGAGCGTATCACCTGTTTTCAAATCTTTAAGTCCTACGAGTGCGACGATATTTCCGGCACCCGCCTCTTGCAATTCTTCACGCTTGTTGGCGTGCATGAGCAGCAATCGACTGACTCGTTCCTTTTTCCCCTTTGAAGTGTTGTACACATAAGAGCCGGACTTTAACATCCCGGAGTAAATGCGAATGTAAGCGATGTTTCCGCCGCCTGCGAATCGATCCGACGCTATTTTAAATACAAGAGCTGAAAACGGTTCGCTTTCACTGGGATGACGCTCTACCACTTCGCTTGTCCTCGGCTTCTTACCCTTGATGGCCGGTACATCCACGGGCGAAGGTAAAAAATCAACCACGCCGTCAAGCAACTGTTGGATCCCCTTGTTTTTATAAGCAGCCCCGCAAAAAACCGGAAGAATCTTGATCGCGTTGGTTGCTCTGCGAACACCGGCTTTCAATTCTTCGATCGTTGGCTTCTCACCTTCCACAAATTTGTGCATGAGCTTATCATCATGTTCCGAAACTTGTTCGATTAAGAGATCGTGTGCTTTTTTTGCCCGCCCCTGATCCGCTGCAGGGATATCGATGGTTTCGAATTCCGCGCCGAGCGTCTCATCCTTAAAAACTTTCGCATTCATTTCGATTAAATCAATCACTCCTTTAAAACTATCCTCTTTGCCAAGCGGAAGCTGGAGCAGCACCGGATTTGCTCCCAAGCGATCCTTAAATTGCTGAACACAGGAATCGAAATCTGCTCCCACACGATCCATCTTATTAATGAAGGCCATTCGCGGAACGTGATAGCGATCCGCCTGACGCCACACGGTTTCAGACTGCGGTTCTACCCCTTCCACCGCACCAAACAAACAAATGGCTCCGTCCAAAACCCTCATCGACCGTTCCACTTCAATCGTAAAATCAACGTGGCCGGGCGTATCGATGATGTTGACACGGCAATCTTTCCAAAACGCCGTTGTAGCAGCTGAAGTAATAGTAATTCCGCGCTCCTGCTCCTGTTCCATCCAATCCATAACCGCGGTTCCTTCATGAACCTCACCGATCTTGTGCGTCTTTCCCGTGTAATAAAGGATTCGTTCGGTCGTCGTGGTCTTTCCTGCATCAATGTGCGCAGCAATCCCGATGTTTCGAATTTTGTCCAACGAATAGTGTTTCGCTTGAACTTTATCTTCAGCCATCGCTTCAATCAAATTACCAGCGGTAATGAGCAAAGGCCCTGTTGCTCTCCGCCATTTTATGAGTGTCTTCACGTTTCTTAATGGTCGATCCGGTTTTGTTAAATGCGTCTAAAACCTCGGTTGCAAACTTTTGATCCATCGGCGTGCCCTTGCGCCCGCGTGCGAAATCTCTCATCCAGCGCATGGCCAATGTCTGGCCTCGTTCGGGCCTCACGCTGACCGGAACTTGATAGGTGGCTCCGCCGACACGTCTTGATTTTGTCTCTAAAAGCGGACGGGCATTGTCGATTGCCTGTTTGAATACTTCAATACCGTCTTTTCCGGTTTTCTCCTTCAAAAGATCAAGAGCGCCGTACACAAGACGCTCCGACACGGATTTCTTTCCGGCATACATCATGATATTGACCATTCGTCCCACCAGTACGCTTTTGTACTTCGGATCGGGTATTTGCTTTCTCTTGGCGGCTCGGTGTCTTCGCATGGGTTAACTCATGATTTCTTAGGTTTCTTAGAACCGTATTTAGAACGAGATTTACTTCGATCTTGAACTCCGGCCGCATCTAACTTTCCCCGAACGATGTGGTACCGGACGCCCGGCAAATCTTTGACTCGGCCCCCTCGCACCAACACAATAGAATGCTCCTGCAAGTTATGCCCAACTCCGGGAATGTACGCCGTCACTTCTTGTCCATTCGTTAGCCGCACCCTCGCAATTTTGCGCAGGGCAGAATTCGGTTTTTTCGGCGTCTGAGTCCGAACTACCAAACACACCCCTTTGCGGAACGACGACATGCCAAGAGCCGGAGATTTGGTTCGCTTCTTAAATTTTCTTCGGCCCAGCCGAATCAATTGATTGATGGTAGGCATTATGCTTTCCCCGCCGCCTGAGTTTTCTCTTCTGTCTGAGGCTTTTCGACAAGTGGTACGCCTTCATCCGGTTCTTCTTTGCGCATATCAAATTCATGGTAAATTCCAAAACCGGTACCGGCCGGAATTAAGTGGCCCATAATCACATTTTCTTTAAGTCCCAGAAGGTGGTCCCGCTTCCCGCTTGAAGCCGCTTCTGTCAGCACGCGCGTTGTCTCCTGAAAACTTGCAGCAGAGATAAAGCTTTCCGTGCTCAAAGATGCCTTTGTAATTCCCAGCAAAATGGGAACCGCTTTGGCGGGCTTTTTGCCTTTTTTGACAAGCGCTTCATTTTCTTCTTGAAACTTAATTCGATCAATCTGCGATCCGATCAGGAAATCGGAATCACCGGGATCTTCCACTTTAACCTTACGAAGCATTTGACGCACGATCGTTTCAATGTGCTTGTCGTTGATTTTAACACCTTGCAAGCGATACACTTCCTGAACGCCGCTGACCAGATACTCTTGAAGACTCCGCTCGCCGCTTACTCGCAAGATGTCTTGCGGAACCACAGGGCCGTCCACGAGCTGCTGACCTGCTGTCACCCGATCTCCTTTGTACACATTCAAATGTTTCCCGTGAGGAATCAGATAGGACTTTTCCATTCCGCTCTGGCTTTTGACAATGATTTTTCTCTGACCCTTGACGACTTCGCCGAACTCAACGATCCCGTCGATTTCCGAAATGACCGCCGGATTCTTGGGCTTACGAGCTTCAAAAAGCTCCGCAACACGGGGAAGTCCACCCGTAATGTCGCGCGTCTTGGCAATTTTCCTGGGCGTTTTTGCGATGAGCGTTCCGCTCGTCACTTTTTGTCCGTCTTTGACCACGACATGCGCATCAATCGGAATAGGATAGAATGCAAGAATTTCATCCTTGTCCCCCGTAATCAAAATCTGAGGATGTAAATCTTCCCGATGCTCGATGATGACACGTTCGGTCAGTCCGGTCGTTGCATCCATTTCTTCATTCATGGTGACGCCCACTTTAATATCTTCGAACCGGACTTTCCCAGTCACTTCCGTAAAAATAGGAACCATATAAGGATCCCATTTGACAAAGATGGCATCTTTTTGGATTTCGTCACCGTCTTTGTTGAGCAGGATAGCACCCGAAGGAATGGTGTAACGTTCAAATTCGCGGCCGGTTTTATCTTGGATCGAGACTTGACCGCTTCGATTGAGAACAATGATGTCTCCCGATTTCGCGGTTACTGTCTTTAAATTGTGATATTTCAGTTTTCCGCTGTTGCGGGCTTTGAAGTACGACTGCTCCACAACGCGAGACGCGGTACCGCCGATATGAAACGTTCTCATCGTCAGCTGGGTGCCGGGTTCTCCGATCGATTGGGCAGCAATGATACCAACTGCGGTTCCTTGTTCCACTTCTCGATTTGCGCCTAAATCCCGTCCGTAACATTTGGCGCAA
The DNA here is from genome assembly GCA_001804225.1 of Omnitrophica bacterium RIFCSPLOWO2_01_FULL_50_24. Lineage (GTDB taxonomy): Bacteria > Omnitrophota > Omnitrophia > Omnitrophales > Danuiimicrobiaceae > 2-01-FULL-50-24. The sequence goes on from MHFO01000082.1 coordinate 4,653, forward strand.
ATACCCCGTTTGGCCTCGCACGTTAGAACAGACCGAATCCGCAGCTTTTCAATACCCATTTCCTCAAGCCGGTCGGCCGTATCTTCCGTAATTTCCTCGCCGGTCTTCACAATCGGTTTATCGGTCACCACATCGACCACGCTGTCCAATGTGATGCGCCCGAAGATACGCTCCTTGAGACTAACCGCGATTTCATCCCCTTCATAAATGGGCTGGACGTAAATACCGTTAAGCGTGCCGCAATCTTCCGTCATCACAATCACATCTTGCGCCACATCAACCAGTCGACGTGTCAAATATCCGGAATCCGCCGTTTTCAATGCGGTGTCCGCCAATCCTTTTCGAGCGCCGTGAGTCGAAATAAAGTATTCGAGCACGGTCAATCCTTCACGGAAGTTGGCCGTGATTGGATTCTCGATAATTTCGCCGGATGGCTTTGCCATCAAACCGCGCATTCCCGCCAGTTGTCGAATCTGCTGTTTGGAACCGCGCGCGCCCGAATCCGCCATCATAAAAATGGGATTGAACGATTCGAGTTCTTCGAACATACGGTCTGAAACTTGGTCCGTCACGTGCGTCCAGATATCGATCACTTTGTTGTGACGTTCACCGTCCGTAATCAATCCATTTCGGTATTGACTCTCAATCACTTCAACTTCCTTAAAAGCGGCTTCAAGTCTTTTGCCTTTAGTCGTGGGGATTCGAATGTCGTCAATTCCGATCGACACCCCTGAATGAGTCGCCTCCTCAAACCCCAAAGCTTTTAAACGATCGAGTAGTTGAACGGTTTCGCTGTGACCGAATTGACGGTAGACGTTCGAAATCACCCGCGAAACCCTGCTTTTGTCCATCGTGTCATTGACGAATTTCAGACCCTTGGGAAGTACTTCATTAAAGAGAATGCGTCCCATCGTCGTTTCAATAATCTGCCCGTCGCTTAATCGGAGTTTGCACACGGCAAGTTTGTGAATCTCGTCGTCCTGATAGGCGGAAATTGCTTCGGCAGCATTCGAAAAAATCATCCCTGTCCCCTTGGCGCCTTCTTTAACTTTGGTCAGGTAATAAAGGCCGAGGACGATGTCTTGCGATGGAGTGGTGATCGGAGAACCATTCGCGGGAGAAAAAATGTTATTCGACGACAGCATGAGCACGCGTGCTTCCATTTGAGCTTCGGTCGAAAGCGGTACATGAACCGCCATTTGATCGCCGTCAAAATCGGCGTTAAAAGCGGCGCACACGAGCGGATGAATCCGAATAGCTTTTCCTTCAATCAACACGGGTTCAAAGGCCTGAATCCCCAAGCGGTGAAGCGTGGGGGCTCGATTCAGAAGGATCGGATGTTCGTGGATGACTTCTTCCAAAATATCCCATACCTCCGGCTTCACGCGCTCGACCATTTTCTTCGCAGATTTGATCGTGTGAACATGGCCGCGATCCTTCAGTTTCCGAATAATAAACGGCTCAAAAAGCTCCAAAGCCATTTTCTTCGGAAGACCGCATTGATGCAGTTTGAGTTCTGGGCCGATGACAATCACGGAACGACCCGAATAATCGACGCGCTTCCCCAAGAGGTTTTGTCGGAACCGTCCTTGTTTCCCTTTCAACATATCACTCAGTGATTTGAGCGGCCGGTTCCCGGCGCCCAAAACAGGCCGTCCATGACGACCGTTATCAAAGAGGGCATCTACGGCTTCCTGGAGCATGCGCTTTTCATTTCGAATAATGACGTCGGGCGCTTTTAGTTCGAGCAGTTTGCGGAGCCGGTTATTTCGATTGATCACGCGGCGATACAAATCATTGAGATCGCTGGTGGCAAACCGACCTCCATCCAAAGCCACGAGAGGCCGCAAATCCGGCGGGATCACGGGAATGCAGTTCAAAATCATCCAGCTTGGATCGTTTTCAGATTTCTTGAACGAATCGACGATTTTCAATATCTTGATGCCCCGCGCACGAGTTTGCTTCGACTTTGATGTTTTCACCTGCCGCTGGTATTTTTGCACCAACTTGTCAAGCTCAATCGTGGCCAGAAGCTGTTTAACGGCTTCGGCACCCATCAGTGCAATAAAATTGCCGGCCCCATACTGCTCACACGCTTTCTGCCATTCTTCTTCCGTCAAAAGCTGTTTGTGTTTGAGGGGCGTTTCTTTCGGATCGATAACGATGTATTCCTCATAGTAAAGGACTTTCTCAAGGGCGCGAGCGGTAAGATCGAGTAAATTTCCAATGCGAGAGGGCATGGTTTTGAAAAACCAGATGTGGGAAACCGGAGTCACCAATTCTATGTGACCCATGCGCTCACGCCGCACCTTGGATTGCGTCACTTCCACGCCGCAACGGTCGCAAATGATCCCTTTGTGCTTGATCCTTTTGTATTTTCCGCAACTGCATTCCCAATCGCGTGTGGGGCCAAAAATGCGTTCACAGAAAAGACCGTCTTTCTCGGGTTTTAACGTCCGATAATTGATCGTCTCCGGCTTTTTCACTTCGCCCCGAGACCAAGAACGGATCGCTTCTGGTGACGCAATTCGAATACTCACCGAATCAAACGTGTTAATTTCGTTATAATTCATTCGTTCATCCTCTCTCGTGCGTCGTTACGATTGAAATTGGGTGTCCCAATTTCAATCGGCACAGTACTGACTGCCGATTTATTTAAATTAATGTAAGTCAGTGCTCGTCGCCGCTTACGCAATTCCTAATTTTTCCCTGGCTTGTTCCTTGCGATCCATTTTCATGGAGGGCTTTGACGGTTTCGCTTCTGCGGAGCGGAACCTTCTTTCAGCCACGATATCCAAGCCCAGACTTTGCAATTCTTTGACAAGAACATTAAAGGATTCGGGCGTCCCGGATTGAAGTGCGGGTTCGCCTTTCACAATAGCTTCGTACACACGGGTCCGACCTATGACATCGTCGCTTTTAACGGTGAGGAGTTCTTGAAGAAGAAACGCGGAACCATAAGCTTCAAGCGCCCACACTTCCATTTCACCAAAACGCTGTCCTCCGAATTGAGCCTTTCCGCCAAGCGGCTGCTGAGTAACCAGCGAATAAGGACCGATGGAACGCGCGTGTATTTTGTCATCTACCAAGTGGTTCAGCTTCATCGTATAGATGTAGCCGACCGTCACTTTTTCATCAAAGGGACGCCCGGATCGGCCGTCCCGCAAAACCATTTTTCCGTCCGTCGGAAGTTTTGCCTCAGAAAGCATGTCTTTGATTTCTTTTTCAAACGCTCCGCTAAACACCGGACTTTCGACGTGCAAACCAAGTACCTGACATGCCCAACCCAGGTGAGTTTCCAAAATTTGTCCCACGTTCATACGAGAAGGAACGCCAAGCGGATTTAAAACAATGTCCGCCGGTGTCCCGTTCGGAAGAAAGGGCATATCTTCCTGCGGCAAAATTTTGGCGACCACGCCTTTATTTCCGTGGCGGCCTGCCATTTTATCCCCGACAGACACTTTGCGTTTGGAGCACACGTACACGACCACCTTTTTCAACACTCCGGGCGGAAGTTCGTCTCCCTTCTTGACACGATCTATTTCGCGGGCACGTCCCTCCACCAGTTCGTCAATTTCATCTCCCCACACACGAGCTGTTTTTCGGATGCTTTCCTCCAACTCCGGGTCATCATCAAGTCGAATCGATTCCCAATCGCAACGTTCCAATTTCTTTAAATCCTTTTTGTCGACCTTTCCGCCTGCTCGGATCAACACTTCGCCCAGCACTTCGTCGATCAGGTCTTCAGAAAGTTTTTTGCCTAGAATCAACTGAGAAATTTTCGTGAACCGTTCGTGGCGAAGAGCATCAATCCGCTTTTGATAATAATCTTTGATTCGATCGATTTCCTTTTGCTCCTCGCGTTTTTCTTCCCGCGACTTCGCTTTAAACTCCTTGCGCTGAAACACTTTCACATCCACCACAATACCTTCGACGCCGGGCGGAACCGTCAGTGAAGCGTCCCGAACGTCACCCGCTTTTTCGCCGAAAATCGCGCGGAGCAGTTTTTCTTCCGGAGATAATTCCGTCTCGGATTTCGGAGTAATTTTTCCGGTTAAAATATCACCCGGTTTTACCTCGGCCCCGATACGAATAATCCCGCCTTCGTCCAGATTATTCAGGGACTCTTCGCTCACATTAGGAATGTCTCGCGTGATTTCCTCATTCCCCAGTTTGGTGTCACGTGCTTCAATTTCAAATTCCTCGATGTGGAGAGAGGTATACACATCATCAATGAGGAGTCTTTCACTAATAATGATTGCATCCTCAAAGTTATAACCGCGCCAAGGCATGAACGCGACCAGAACATTATGGCCTAACGCAAGATCGCCGTTCGCCGTTCCGGCACCGTCTGCAAGGATATCGCCCCGCTTGACTTTATCGCCAACGCGCACCAAGGGCCGTTGGTTGATACACGTACCGGCATTGGACCGCTCGAACTTCTTAAGCCGATAAACGATGTCATCGACCACAACCGCCGATGAAGCCACCGCTTTTACGGTTCCGCGCGCTTTTGCAATGACCAGTGCTCCCGAATCTACCGCAACGCGCCGTTCCATTCCTGTTCCGACAATCGGGGCCTCCGTAAAAAGCAGAGGGACAGCTTGGCGCTGCATATTGGATCCCATCAGAGCTCGGTTGGCATCGTCATGCTCCAAAAATGGAATCAAAGATGCCGCAACGCTGACCAACTGACGAGGAGATACATCCATATAATCAATGTCTTTGGGTTCTTTGTTCGGAAAATCACCGCGAAAACGTGTCGACACCGTGGGGGACAAGAAATTCCCCCGTTTGTCGAGCTTTGCGTTGGCTTGAGCAATGACATATTTATCTTCCTGATCTGCGGTGAGATAGTCGATTTTTTCGGTGGCCCGTCCTCGCACGACTTTTCGATAGGGGCTTTCCAAGAAACCGACGTCGTTAATGCGGGCGAAGGTACTCAGCGAAGCAATCAAACCGATATTGGGACCTTCAGGTGTTTCGATGGGACAAATCCGCCCATAATGCGAAGGGTGCACGTCCCGGACTTCAAACCCCGCACGCTCACGAGATAAACCGCCGGGCCCCAACGCAGAGAGACGCCTCTTGTGGGTTAATTCGGACAGCGGATTGGTCTGATCCATAAATTGCGACAACTGACTTCTGCCAAAAAAGTCTTTGACGGCGGCCGACAGCAATTTGGGATTAATCAAATTGTGAGGCATGGCCGCGTCCAGATCATAAATGGACATTCGTTCCAAAGCAGAACGCTTCATGCGGGCCAGCCCGACACGGAACTGATTCTGAAGTAATTCCCCGACGGAACGCACGCGGCGATTACCCAGATGATCAATATCGTCTACTCGAAGCTCGCCGCTTCGTAACTTTAAAAGCGCTTGAACCACGGTGACAATGTCCTCGGGCCGAAGTGTGGTTTGTTCGGGAGGAGCGTTCAAATTCAGTTTTCGATTCAACATAAAGCGGCCGACTCGGCCTAAGTCATACCGCTGGGGATCGTGAAATAATTTGTTGACCAGATCCCGCGCACTTGCTGCGGTAGGCGGATCCCCCGGCCGGACACGCCGATAGATGGCGATTTGAGCTTCCTCTTGATTGTGATACGGATCACGTTCCAACGTATTAACAACGATATAATCTTCGCCGAAAGGCCGAACGATCTCAAAGCTGGTAACATCGTGGTTGAGAAAGGTATCCAAAAGTTCCGCGGTTAATTTGACGCCCGCAGAAGCAATCGCTTCCTTGGTTTTGCCGCTTTGGACATCTTTCGCTAAAATAGCCCCTTCCACTTTCTTCGCGGAAGCGCGGTTGAGTTCTTTTACCTTTTCACTCTTATAGAGCGCTTTCAAAATATCGTGGTTGGTTGAAAAGCCGATCGCCCGAACCAGCGTAGAGGCCAAAATTTTCCTGCGGCGGTCAATATAGCAATACAGGACATCATTGACATCCCCTTCAAACTCAATCCATGCGCCGCGATAGGGAATGATCCGAACGCTAAATAATTTCTTGCCGCTCGGGTGGGCGGATGATTCAAGAGAAACGCCCGGAGACCGATGCAGTTGGCTTACAATAACGCGCTCGGCTCCGTTAATGACAAAGGTGCCTGTGTCCGTCATTAATGGAAGCTCACCGATATAAACCTCTTGCTCTTTGGCAATCCCTTTCCGCACGAGACGCAGCTTTACCTTAAGCGGCGCCGCATAAGTCATGCTTCTTTTGTGGCACTCTGCCACCGAATACTTTGGCTTTCCTAAGCTGTACCCCAAATACTCAAGACGGCAGCTTCCGTCAAAACTCTCAATGGGAAAAGCATCCTGAAATGCCGCTTCAAGTCCTTGTCTTTTTCTTCTGCGTTTCGGACGATCCGATTGCAGGAAGCGTTCATAAGATTGAATTTGAATTTCGACGAGATTTGGAAAATCAATACAGTCTTGAATTTTCGAGAAACTTCTTCGCTCAATCAGTTTTATCATTTAGCGATCTCCTGAAACCTGTGGATCACGGGAAAGACACTTCGGAATAGACTCTTCGCCACACCAATCCGGCTGCCCTATCGAGGGTCTTGGCATACGGAGGTCATCCGAACACCTCACGGTGCTTAAATGAACCCCTTTCCCCGATTTTTGATGCGTCTTGGGCGCTAACATCATGACATGATTATTGGAAACGAAATTCCAACGGATCACTTAATCTCGACCTTCGCCCCAACCGCTTCAAGGGTGGCCTTGATTTTGTTAGCCTCTTCTTTGGTTACATTGTCCTTAATCGGCTTCGGCGCAGACTCAACAAGATCCTTGGCTTCTTTCAAACCGAGATTCGTTACGGTCCGAATTTCTTTAATCACTTGGATCTTCTTATCGCCGGCACTTGCCAGCACAACCTGAAAAGAAGTTTTCTCTTCCGCCTGAGCATCGGCACCTACTTGTCCGCCTGCGACAGGGGCTGCCGCAACAGCTGCCTGAGCTGAAACACCAAACTTTTCTTGCAGCGCTTTTACAAGTTCCGCAAGCTCGATCACCGTCAGCTCTTCTACCGTTTGAATCAACTTCTGAAGCTTCGGTGCAAGACTGCCTGATGCTTTCGCTTCGACCTTCTTTTCGTGCTTTGCTTCGTCCTTCTTTTCGTGCTTCGCTTCCTTGGTTTCCTCTTTCACTTGTTCTTTCTCCTCTACTCCTGTATCCGTTCCCATGATGCTCCTCCCTAAAAAATGACCTTGGTCAGCCCTTTGGTTATTGGCTGCCCGGTACTGTTGCTTTTTGTTTACACACTTGATCCAGCGTAAATGCAAAGGATTGAATCAATTGAGCGATGACATGGACAAAACCCGAGACCGGCGCGTTCAAACTGCTCACCACGGTGGCCACCAATACGTCGCGCGAAGGAAGTTTCGCGAGACTTTTCACATACGATGCCTGACAAACCGTTCCATCTAAATAAGCGCCGTTAAGCTCGAAATTTTCTCTGTCCTTGGCAAATTCAACCAATACTTTAGAAATAACCTGAGGTTCGGTTTTGCCCACCGTCAGCAGAACGGAACCTTGGATCAAGCTGCTCGCATTTTCGATGCCCATAGTCTTAAAGACCTTGCGTGCAATCGAATTTTTAACGACGAGTGTGCGATCGGAAACTTTGTCAAGCTTTCTGCGAAGCTCGCCGAAATCGCTCACCGTTAAACCCTGATACCGCGAAAAGAAGATGTACTGCTTCGCTTGAAGGGTTTTCGTCAGTTCATCCAACATCAATTGTTTTCCAAGTGAAGGCATCACCAATTCGCTCCTAACTTTCAACCACGCCCATGGGCGTGGAACGCAACCTAATGCCGGGACCCTGAGTTGCAGAAACGGTGACGCGCTTCAGATAATCCCCTTTCGCGGCGGCCGGTTTAGCATCCAAAACAGCTCGGATCACCGTCTTGGCATTGGTTAACAATTGCTCTTCTGCGAAAGAACGTTTGCCAATGTTGACGTGAAGGCCGCCCGTTTTATCGTTCTTGAATTCCACGCGGCCCGACTTGATTTCTTTGATTGCTGCTCCCACCGTCGCCGTAACGGTCCCCGTTTTCGGCGTAGGCATCAAACCGCGAGGGCCTAAAACCTTGCCAAGTTTGCTGATCTCCCGCATCATGTCAGGATGAGCGACCACCGCATCAAACTCAAGCCATCCTTCCAAAACTTTTTTCACATAGTCTTCGCCGCCTATAAAATCCGCGCCTGCCTGCTTTGCTTCTCGCTCCGCTTCGCCTTTCGCGAAACAAAGAACCCGAACTTTCCGTCCTGTTCCATGCGGCAACGCAACCGTTCCTCGAACTGATTCGCTGGACTGATCCGGACGGATCCCCAACTGCACATTGAGATCAACGGATTCTTCGAATTTCGCCGAGGGAAACCCTTTCAAAATCCGAATGGCATCCGTCAACGTATGTGTTTCCGCTCGGTTAAATGATTCCGCCGCGGCGCGATATTTCTTGCTTCGCTTTTTCACGACTTGAGAACCTCAATTCCCATGCTGCGTGCGGTACCTTCCACAATGCGAATGGCCGACTCCAACTTAGTGGTGTTGAGATCCGGCATTTTCTCTTTTGCAATCTGTTCAACGTCGGAACGCTTCACCGATGCAATTTTCTCTTTTCCCGGTTCGGCACTTGCTTTGGCAATGCCTGCAGCTTTCTTAAGCTGAACTGCAACCGGCGGAGACTTGATAATGAACGAAAACGATCTGTCTTCATAAACCGTGATCACTACCGGCAACGTGACCCCTTGTTTGTCTTTGGTCTGATCGTTAAACTTTTTGCAAAAATCCATGATGCTTAAGCCGTGCTGGCCCAAAGCCGGACCAATCGGAGGCGCCGGATTGGCCTGACCGCCAGGACATTGCAACTTAATGGTCGTTTTAATCTTTTTTGCCATCGCGACCCTCTATATTTTTTCAACTTGCCAATATTCAAGCTCAACCGGAGTTGACCGACCAAAAATACTCACCATCACTTTGAGTTTTCCCTTATTGGGATTTACTTCATCAACGGTACCGTTGAAATTGACGAATGCACCTTCTTTGACTCGAATGCTCTCACCCACTTCAAATTCCACCTTCGGCTTGGGTTTCTGCTGCTGCTCGTCCTGCTGCTTCAAAATGTCTTCTATGTCCTTCTCAACCACGGACACTGGTTTTCTCCCCGATCCGACGAAACCGGAAATCCCGGGCGTATTTTTGACCAAATACCAGCTTTCGTCGGTCAAATCCATGTGAACCAACAAATAACCGGGATAAAATTTGCGCTCTAAGATTTTCTTCTTTCCCCCCTTGACTTCGCTCACTCTCTCGATCGGAATCAGTACTTGGTCAACCAAATGAGACAAACTGGCGTTTTGGGCGCGAGATTCCAGATTCATCTTCGCCTTTTTCTCCGCACCTGTCTGTGTATGAATGACGTACCACTTGTATGCCATAACTATCGAAGAATGATTCGGATCGCGAAAGAGAGCACCAGATCAATCACAAAAATAAATGCCGCAATGATCAACGTAACCGCGATCACCAACACCGTCGCTCCAATTACTTCGCCCCGCGAAGGCCAGCTGACTTTCGCTAACTCCTGTTTAGACTCACCAAAAAAACCGCCTACTTTTCCAAACATCTTTCGTTAAAACGTCCCCTTCCCTTCAAGTTATTTCCTAATTCTCTTTAAACATCCGAATGTGGCAGGCCAGGAGGGACTCGAACCCCCAACCCTCGGTTTTGGAGACCGATGCTCTACCAATTAGGAGCTACTGGCCTTCCTCCAGCCATACTTTGATCACTTGACTTCTCGATGAAGTATTGTTTTACGACAAAACCGACAAAACTTTTTTCGCTCAAGACGTCCGGTGGTTTTCTTCTTATTCTTGCGAGTCGTATAATTCCGACGCTTGCATTCCGTACACTCTAATCGAATCAGTTCACGCATAAAGACAACCAAAAAGAGTAAAAAATCCCCACCTTCTTTAATTTAGAAAGTATCGGACCTGCGGTTGGTGGGATTCCTTCATCTATTCGAAGGAATTCACACGGCTGTTATAGTGACACAGTACAAAATAAAAGCGCGACCCGATTTGGGTCGCGCTCGTCAAAACGTTTAACTCACAATCTCACTGACGACTCCGGCGCCTACGGTCTTCCCGCCTTCGCGGATGGCGAAGCGGACTTCTTTTTCCATCGCCACGGGGGAAATGAGTTCTGCTTCCACAGCCACGTTGTCTCCGGGCATCACCATTTCAACCCCTTTGGGGAGGGTCATCACACCGGTGACGTCGGTGGTTCTAAAGTAAAACTGAGGCCGGTAGCCCGTAAAGAAGGGGGTATGG